>NZ_JBHUBB010000007.1:0-202114 GCF_042789485.1 Streptomyces sp. NPDC056835 | reverse complement strand
CCCGGCCCGCGGTGTGGCCGCGGGCCGGGGCCGTGCGGCTGGGACCGGGGGCCGGGACAGGGGGACAGCGCGACCGGCCGCCGGGGGATCGCCGGCGCCCGTTCGGGATTCTGTTGTACGAGGCGGTGCCGATGAGCGCCGCGGTGGATCAGCGACGCCCGAAGATCTTCTTGCTGGAGCCGAGGTGCAGGAAGACCGTCTCCCCGGTGGCGTTGTCCAGGCCGTCGTTGTCGGTCACGGCGTAGACCTCGCCGTCGCCGGCCACGGTCAGCCCTTCAAGCTTCTCCTGAGTCCAGCCGTTCGTCGCGCGCAGGTCGGGCAGCACGTCGTGGGCGAGCTTCTTCGGCAGCACGGGCAACTGGCCCGACGGCGCCGCGGACTTCGGCAGATCGACCGTGTACACCCGCTTGATCTTGGCGGACGGGCCGTTCAGCTTGTCCCGCTCGATGACGGCGAGCCTGTCGCCGACCACGGTGATCTCGGAGAGGCCGATCCAGTCACCCGGGGTGGTGGTGCTGCCGATCCTGTAGCCGTACCAGCTCCAGGTCCCGGCCTCGACGTCGTACCGGCCGAGCCGGACGGTCCCGGCCGGGTCGGTCTTGACCTCACGTTGCAGCGTGGCCCAGACGATCTCGCGGCCCGTGCGGTCGGTGGTCGCGGTGACCCCCTCGAAGCCCTGCCCCGCGAGGCCCGCGGCGATGTCCGCCGGCAGCGGAACGACCTGCTGGGTCTTGCCGGCGCTGTCGAGCCGGACAAGCTTGTTGCCCGCGCCGGTCGCGCCCTCCACAGCGAGCCAGAAGCCGCCCTGCGGCCGGGCGTGGATGCCCTCCGCGTCGTAACCGATCGGCCGGCCGTCGGCCCCCTTGACGGTCAACGACCGCGTGATGACGGCCGGCTGCCGCGCCGCGTCAATGGTCAGGATCTTGGTGTCGGCGAACCCCGCGTCGGTGACGCTGTAGAGCTGGTGCGACGTGCCGGGTACGGCGGAGAGCGCGCCGAGCACGCCCCAGCCGATCGGCGCGCCGGTGGAGTCCGGGGCCGAGACGATGCTCGGGAACGCGGGGGCGCCCTTGCCCAGACGGAAGACACTCACCGAGGCCCGCACGTTGACCGAGGCGTCGTCCTCCTCGCTGGAGACGGCGAGCAGGTCGCGTGACGGGATCGGCAGCAGCCCCTCGGGGCCGTTGGTGGTGGCCAGCACCTGGCGGAAGACCGGGGCGGTCGGCCGGCTCAGGTCGTAGACGGCGACGAAGTTGCTCCGCTCCGAGCCGACGAAGGCGTAGCGCACACCGTCGAACTCGGCGATCGCCAGCCCCTCCGGCTCGGTGCCCTTCTTCTCGGCCCGGTCCTCGTTGTGCAGCCCGTAGCGCACGGCGATCGACTCGAAGCTGTTGCCCGCGTCCCAGACGACCTTGCCGGTCCGGGTGTCGAAGATGGACCAGCCACGGGTGCCGCCGCGCCAGTCGCCCTCGTTGGCGGTCGCCACGTAGCGGTCGTCGATCCAGCCGACCGAGTCGGGCTCGCGCGGCACGTCGGTGATCGAGCCGGTCAGGTCGATCCTGCCGTCCTTGACGGTGTCGATGCCTGTGACCGACGCCGTACCGGCGCTGAAGGCCTTGGTGATCCGGCCCGTCGGCAGATCCAGTGTGACGACGCCGTTGTTCTCCTGGAGGGTCACCACGAGCTGGTTGCGGCCGTTGATGGAGACGTACTCCGGCTCCGGGTCGGTCGGCTCGGTGATCCCGGCGGCGACCAGGGCGGGCAGCGCCTTGCCGTTCGACTGGGTCAGCGGCACGGCCCGGGTACGCCACTGCTTCGGCGAGTCACCCTTGAGGTCGACGATCCGCACGAAGCCGGCCGGAAGCTGGGGCAGGTCGCCCTCCTCGCCTCCGGGCGGGGTCGCCTCCTCGTCGCGCTCGTTCTCGATCGCGATGGCGGCGTACCGCTTGTCCTTGCTGATCGCGATGGAGTCGGGCTGGCCGCCGAGGTCGTGGCTCGCCACCCGACGGCGGTCGCGCAGCGAGATGACGTCGAGCCGGCCGGACGGGTCGGTGTAGCCGGCACTGGTGTTGACCACCACCAGGACGTACTGGCCGACCACGGCCACCGAGGTGGGCTCGTCCTCGGCGTTGCCGAGTTCGGTCAGCGACAGCGTTCCGAGCCCTCGCGGCCGGTCGGGATCGCTGATGTCGAGGAAGCCGATCCGCCGGGCCGGCGCGTCGGTGTAGACCAGGGTCCGGCCGTCCTCACTGGTCGCCGAGATCTCGGCGACGGTGGGAGAGGCCGGGTCCTCGCCGGCCGGCCGGTTCTGGAAGACCGGGTACGTCGCGGTGCGGTCGAAGGCGACCGGCCGCCGTGACTCCTGGTGCGATTCCCGGTGCGACTCCTGGTGTGCGCTCGCCGCGCCCGTGCCGACCAGCATGCCGGCGGCGACCGCTACGGCTACGAGCGCGGCGTAGGTTCTCTTTGGGGGCATCGTTTCTCCGTTGCACGAGAGTGATGGGCGGGATCGTCCCACCTGCGGGCGAGCGTGGAACGGCGTCCGGGTGAACAGCCAACGAGGATCGGCGCCGCGGCCGAGTGTGACGGAGTTCTTCTGTTACGTCCGGCGGCGCCGACGCCCCTGTGAAGTTGCTCGCTCCGGGACATGGAAGAAATCCACGTCCCTGCTGCCGGATCGCGGCATTGGTCCCTGTCCGTCCGGGGGATCCGGGGCCCGCGGCCGCGTACCGGCCGACTGTCGGCGAACAATCTTCGCGAGAGCAACACACGGACTACGCAGAGCCTCCCGCAGGTGCCGTTACGTTGTTGCCCGCTCGATCATGAGTGCGAACTTGAACAGGTCGCCGGATTTCCTGGCGACGCAGTCAGCACAGAAAGATCGCGGATGGACTACTGCTCCTCGTGCCGTCGGACCCTCAACGGGGCCCTGGTGTGCCCCGGGTGTGGCGCGTACGCACCGGACATCGCGCCTCCCGGGCATCAGCGGGGCGGCGCGGAACCAACGACCGTGATGGCGGCGCAGGCGTGGCGGGCGCGGGAGTTGTCGGCTTCGGCGGACTACTACGGCGCTCCTCACCCCGATGCCGAGCCGACCGCTCCCGACACCTCAGGTGTTTCCGGCGCTTCCGGCGCTTCCGGCACCCCCGGCGCTTCCGGCGCTTTCGAGGACGCGAGGGCGGACGCGTCGGACTCCGGGACGTCCTACGGCTCCGAGCACGCCGCCCCCGCGACGCAGGGCCGCGCCGCCCGGCGCCGCCAACTGGCGCGCTGGAAGAAGCAGCGACGCCGGGCCGTGGTCGCGTCGACCGTCGCGCTCGTCGGCGGCGGTCTGACCCTCGCCGTACTGCCGTCCCGGCCCTCGACCGGACACGACGCGCAGGCTTCCGCGACACCGGAACCGAAAGCCACGGCCACGATCGGGACGGACGGCACCGAGACCGACTCGTCTTCCGTACGGCCGCGCACCCACGATCCGCGGGATTCCGGCAAGGGCGCCGACTCGTCAACGATCACCAGCCCACCGCGGAAGGCCACCACCGTGGTGTCCATGACCGCTACGAAGACCACACGGGAGACCGCCACCGCCCCTCGTCCCACAGTGACGACGAGCACGCAGCCGCCGCGCACCACCACCCCCGTGACGGCCGACCGAGCGCCCGCCACCGATCCCCCGGCCGCACAGACCGCCACGCCTCCTCCCCCCGCGCCGTCCACGCCTCCGCCCGCCGACGACTCCGCGGCGGACACGCCGCCCCCGAGCCCCCCGCCGGCCACGACGCCACCGGACCGGCTCTGCCTGCTTGTCCTGTGCATCGGCTGAGCATCGGCTGACCGGCCGCGTGAGCTGACCGGCCGGGTGAGCTGACCGGCCGGAGAGCGGAAGTCAGTCCCGCGACCGCATCGCCTCCAGCGGCCGGGCGCGCAGCACCCTCGTCGCCGGGATACGGATCGACAGCACGCCCGTCAGGACCGTCGCGGCGACTATGGCCGCGAAGACCCGGAGCGGGCCGGACGGCAGTGGTGTGTCGATGAGGCGCAGGGCCATGACGGTCAGCGGTACGGCGGCCATCACCGTGCCGATCACCACGGCGATACCGGCCACGAGCGCCGTCTCGACGGCCAGCATGCGGGCCACCTGCCGGCGGGTGCCGCCCACCAGGCGCAGGAGGGCGAGTTCACGGGCGCGGCCCGTGGTGATCGTGACGAGCGTGGTGGCGACCGACAGGGCGACGTAGGCCAGTATCACGGCGAGCAGGAGCCGGTTCAGCCAGGCGTTGGCCTCCCTCGCGGTGTCCTGGGCCACGAGCAGTGACTCGCGATCGCCGACGGCGAGGCCCGGGTGTCCCTTCGCCAGCGCGCTCAGGCCCGTGGCGACGGCGCCGCCGTCCGCGTCGGGGGCGGTCGCGACGAGTACGACGTCGGCGAGCCGGTCCGTCGTATGAGGCAGTACGACGTCGGCCGGGAGGAGTACGTCGCCGAAGCCGAGATTCGGCCGGTACAGGGCGACCACTCGGGGCTTCGTGGGGGTTCCGTCGCCCAGTACGAGATCGACCCGGTCGCCGACCTTCTTGCCGAGCCAGATCGCCTCCGTCTCGCTCAACGCGACGGTGTCGCCGCGCAGTTCGCGCAGGCTGCCGGATGCGACGGGCAGGTCGAGCGTTCCCGAAAGCCCCCCGGCGTCGATGCCGTAGGCGATGGACCGTGACAGCGGTTCCTCGCTCGCCCCGCGGTCGACCGCTACCACTTCGGTGGCGACCAGCGGGGTCGTGGCGGTGACGCCCGGCACCCGGCGCGCGGCTGCCGCCACGTCCGGGGCGACGCCGCCGCCGGCACCGGTCATCACGAAGTCCGCGGCCGTCGCCGCGCGTGCCTGGAATTGCGTCGCCGTGGACAGGGTGGTCTGGCTGTAGAACTGGCTGGTCGCGAAGCCGATCGTCAGCGCGAGCGGGATCACGGCCGCCGCCAGCCGCCGGGAACCGGCCACGCTGTTGGCCGCGGCGAGATAGCCCGCCACCCGGGACCGCCGCAGCAGGCTCGCGCCGGCGAAGCGGGAGAGCACGGCCATCAGCCGTGGGCCGAGCAGCGCGATACCGATCAGGGCCAGCATGGAGGAGAGCGAGGCGGACACCGCGGCCAGGCTCTGCGGTACGACCACGACGGCCGCGACGGCGATGAAGGCCAGGCCCAGCATCACGTACCCACAGATGATCCGCCCGCGCCCGATGTCCGGCCGTTCCACCGCGGACTCCCGCAGCGCCTCCACCGGCCGCACCCGTACCTGACGCCGGGCCGCCACCCATACGGCGATCCGCGCCGCGCCCAGGCACAGCACCACGGCGCCGATCGCGGGCGCCGGGCCGATCGACAGGGCGAAGCCGTCCGCGATCACCCCGATACGGGCGAAGCCGTCGCGCAGCGCCTGCGCGGCGAGATAGCCGGGCCCCACACCGGCGAGCGTCGCCACCCCCGACACCAGCAGCACTTCGGTCGCGAGCATCCGGTGCACCTGGCGCGGGGTGGCCGCCACCGCGCGCAGCAGGGCGATCTCCCGGCGCCGCTGGTGGACCGTCAGCGACAGCGTTCCTGCCACGACGAGGACGACGATCATCAGGACGAAGCCGCCGAACGACCCCGACACCAGCGTCAGGACGGAGCGCGACTGCGCGGCGCTGAGGAACTCGGCCTCGCCGCGTTCGACGCCGACCCGCACCACGGCGCTCCGGCCGTACCCCCGGCCGCCGTTCCCGCTCTCGCCGTATCCCTTCGCGTCGAGGGCCCGCTCCACGCGTTCGACGAGCGTGTCCTGGTCCCGCGAGAGCGAGCGCACCAGTCCGAGCAGACCGCTGTCGCCGCCGGTCGGTACGCCGGGGTCGGCGAAGACGGCGATGGCAGCGACCGACGCGGGGTGACCGGACAGCTCGCGCGCCCGCGCGTCGGTGAAGAACAGGGCCGACTGGCGGGGCAGTCCATCGCCCCCCGGCGGTGTCGCCAGGCCGACGACCCGGTACGGCGTGACGCCGTCCGCCGTCGCGATCCGTACCTCATCCCCGACACCGACACCGCCACCGCCACTCCCACCGGCCTCGCCACCGCCACCGCCACCGCCACCGGCCCCGGCCCCGGCCCCGGCCCCGGCCCGCGCGGCGGTCGCCGCGTCCAGCACGATCTCGTCGGGACGCCGCGGTTCCACGCCCTCGCGCAGCGCGAACGGCGTCAGCTTCGCCGTACCCCAGCCGTGGCCCAGCATCTCGCCGCCGGCCGGGCCCGCGAGCGTCCGGCCGTCGCCCGTCACCAGCGTCGCCGGGAAGCTGATCTCGCCAACCGCCTCCCGTACACCGGGAATCGAGTCCACCGTCCCGACCAGCTCCGCGGGCAGCAGCGCCCGCTCGGGCAGCGACTCGACCGTGTCAGGTCCATCGGACTGCGGTACGACGACCGACTGCCCGGCGCCGACGACGACCGGAGCCGCCGCGTACCGCTGCGGCGCGATCCCCGCGAACAGCCCGGATTCCATCAGCACCCCGCAGGCCGTGACGAGTACGGCGCCGCCGAGCACCGCGAGGAACGAGGCGACGAACTGGGCGCGGCGGGCCCGGATCGACTTCCGGGCGACGTACCGGACCCCACTGCCGGACCGGTCTGCCCCGGCGCCCCTCGCCGTGCCTCTCCCCCTCACCGCTCCCCCAGGTGAGTCATCCGCGCCGCCACCGACTCCGCCGTCGGCGCGTCGAGTTCACCGACGATCCTGCCGTCGGCGAGGAACATCACGGTGTGCGCGTAGGACGCCGCGACCGGATCGTGGGTGACCATCACGACCGTCTGCCCGAGCGAGTCGACCAGCCCCCGCAGCAGCCGCAGCACCTGTGCGCCCGTTCCGGTGTCGAGCGCGCCCGTGGGTTCGTCGGCGAAGACGACATCGGGCCGGGTCACCAGCGCGCGGGCGATCGCCACCCGCTGCTGCTGGCCACCGGAGAGCTCGCTCGGCCGCCGGTCGAGCAGTTCGCCGAGCCCGACCGCGCCCGCGATCTCCGTCAGCCAGGCCGGATCGACCGACCTGCCCGCGAAGCGAAGCGGCAGGGTGATGTTGTCGCTGACATCGAGCGCCGGGATCAGGTTGTAGGCCTGGAAGACGAAACCGATCCGCTCGCGGCGCAGTTCGGTCAGGGCCGTCTCCTTCAGCCCGCTCAGGTCGGTGTCCCCGAGCAGCACCCGGCCCGACGCGGGCCGGTCGAGGCCCGCCGCCAGGTGCAGGAACGTGCTCTTGCCCGATCCGGACGGACCCATCACGGCGGTGAACGCGCCTCGTGCGATCCCGGCGGTCACCCCGTGCAGGGCGGTGACGGCGGCGGCGCCCTCCCCGTAGACCGCCGTGGCGGCCTCCAGTCGCACGGCGAAGCCGGACGTCCCGACGCCGGACGTCCCGACGCCGCCGGACGTGCCGGCGCCGGACGCCTCACCGCCCGTCGCCGCCCGCCCCGATATCCGTACCGGCCCTGCCGTCATGATCCGCCCCTTCACCAGGAAATCGATATCGTGACGGTAGGGCGGAGCCGTTGGCGTGAACGATCCCGTACATGCCAGGATCGAGGGTGGAGCCAACTCCACCACGCACCCGGGGGGCAGCCAGAAGTGACCCACCCCGCCGCGGGGCAATCACGGCCGATACTGCGGGAATTGAGGTTCCTCGCGGTCAGCGCCGTTACCGGCGTCATCTCGTGGTTCGTGCTGTCCGGGCTGATCCTGAGCGTGGCGCCGGTCGTCACGCTGCCGCTGCTGCCCCGCGCCGCGCGGGCCGCGCGCCGCCTGGCGGCCTTCGAACGCCGCCATACCGGCGAGTTCCTGCGCACACCGATCGCCTCGCCCCAGCCGCTCGACGGCGACGACATCGGCGCCGTACTGACGAGCCCCGAGACGCGCCGCGACGTGAGCTGGCTGACCCTTCAGGCCATGCTGGGCATGCCGGCCGGGATGGTGGCGATCGCGGCGCCGGCGGGCGTCGTCCAGAACGTGGCGACCGCCGCGCTCTGGCCGTACCTGCCCGGGGTCACGACCACGCTGGACCACCCGGTGGAGTCCTGGCGGGACGCGGCCGTCGCACTGGCCACCGCCGTCGCGTACGGCGCGGTGGCGTTCCTCGTACCGCCACTGGCCCGGTGGTACGCGCGGATCAGCGCCGTACGGCTCGCGCCGCGCAAGATCTCGCTCGCCGAGCGCCTGGCCGAGGTCACGGCCACCCGGGCCGCCGCGCTCGAAGCGCACGGCACGGAGCTGCGCCGGATCGAACGCAATCTCCACGACGGCACACAGAACCGTCTCGTCGCGGTCGTGATGCACCTCGGCATGGTGGAGCGCGCGCTGCGCCGCGACCCGGGCTCGGCCCTGCCGATGGTGCTCACCGCCCAGAACGCGGCCACCGACGCGCTCAGCGAGCTGCGTGAGGTGGTGCGCGGCATCTACCCGCCGGTGCTGATCGACCGCGGCCTGCCCGGCGCGGTGAGCGCGTTGGTGTCGCACTGCGCGATCCCCGCCACGTACGAGGTGCGGGACCTGCCCCGCGCGCCCGCCGCGGTCGAGGCCGCGGCCTACTTCGTGGTGGCCGAGGCGCTTACCAACGCCGTCAAGCACAGCGGGGCACGGCGGATCACCGTGGTCCTGCACGCCGACGACGGACTGCTCACCGTCGAGGTCACCGACGACGGGCAGGGCGGCGCCGACGAGACGCGCGGCACCGGGCTGCTCGGCATCGAACGCCGGGTCGCCGCCTTCGACGGCACGACCCTGCTCCACAGCCCGCGCGGCGGACCCACGGTCCTGCGGGCCGCCATACCCCTAGGAGTCTGACGCCCGTGCGCATCGTGATCGCCGAGGACGACGCCCTGCTGCGGGCGGGGCTGACCCACCTGCTGCGTGCCGAGGGCATGGAGGTCACCTCCGCCGTCGACAACCCCACCGATCTGCTGGCAGCCGTCGCCGCCGACCGCCCGGACGTCGCGGTCGTGGACGTACGGATGCCGCCGACCTTCCGCGACGAGGGGCTGCGCGCCGCCGTCGAGGCGCGCCGCCGGCAGCCGGGCCTCGCGGTGCTCGTACTGTCCGCGTACGTCGAGGACAGCTACGCCACCGAACTGCTCGCCGACGGCGCCGGCGGGGTGGGCTATCTGCTCAAGGAGCGGGTGGGGAAGGTCGCCGACTTCCTCGAAGCGCTGGAACGGGTGGCCGGGGGCGGCACGGCGATGGACCCGGAGGTCGTCGCGCAGTTGCTGGTACGCCGCCGCACGGACGATCCGCTGCACAGCCTGACCCCGCGCGAGCGCGAGGTGCTCGCGCTGATGGCCGAGGGGCACTCGAACGCGACGATCGCGGGGCTGCTGGTCGTCTCCGACGGCGCGGTGCACAAGCACATCGGCAATATCTTCAGCAAGCTGGGGCTGCCGACGGCGGACGGCGGACACCGGCGGGTGCTGGCGGTGCTCGCGTATCTGAAGGCGTGATCGCCCCTGAAGGCGTCATCGGCCTCCGACGACGGCATCGCGACGACGGCATCGGCCTCCGACGGCGTAATCGGCCTCTGCCAACGTCATCGCCGCGCCGGGGAGGGCCGCGGCCTGGGGACCGCACCCCCAGGGGGGTGGAGCTTGCGCCACCCCCGTTCGGGGAGCAGGCCACATTCCCGCGGCATGCCTGACACGGACATGCTGAGGTCATGCCGGTGCACACGCATCCGGCCCGCGCGGTCAGCCCTGAAGGAGTCCCCACATGTCCGACAACACCCTCGCCCCGGCTTCCGCTTCTGGTGCTTCCAGCCGCCGGAGTGGCCCTCGGCGCGGTGGCGGCCCTCGGCGGAAGGCGGCCACGCTGATCGCCCTCACGCTGGTGGCCGGGCTGGGGCTGCCCGCCGCGTACAGCGCCGCCCACGCCGACGAGAGCACCGGGGCCGGCAAGACGGGCGCGCGGAGTGACACGCGGAGTGACACGCGGGACAAGGCGCAAAAGGGCATGCAGAAGATAGCCGACGGGCTCGTGGCCGACGGCAAGCGCCCCGCCGCGCTCGTCAGTACGCGGGAGCGGGACGGCCGTACGCGTACGTACGCCGCCGGCGTCGGCGACCTGGCGACCGGCGCCCCGGTCCCGGCCGACGGGCAGGTGCGTATCGGCAGTAACACCAAGACCTTCACCGCTGTCGTGGTGCTGCAACTCGTCGGCGAGGGAAAGATCGACCTCGACGCCCCGATCGAGACGTACCTGCCGGACCTCATCCGCGGCGAGGGGGTCGACGGCCGTCGGATCACCGTACGGCAGCTGCTCCAGCACACCAGCGGGCTGCCCGAGTACACCCAGGCCGTCGCCGAGAACTTCGCGGAGTTCCAGCACCGCTACGCCGAACCGCGCGAACTGCTCGACCTCGCCCTCAAGGGCAAGGCGTCATTCCCCCCGGGCGCCAAGTGGGAGTACAGCAACACCAATTACATCGTCGCGGGGCTCCTCGTCCAGAAGATCACCGGCCGTCCTCTCGCCGAGGAGATCAACAAGCGGGTCGTCGGACGGATCGGACTCCGGCACACGTACTTCCCGGGGGCCGGTGACATGACGATCCGCGAGAAGCACCCCAAGGGCTACTTCGCCGATAAGCCCGGCGCCCCGCTGCGCGACGTCACGGTGCAGGACCCCTCCTGGGGCTGGGCGGCCGGGGCCATGATCTCCACCAACAGCGATGTCAACCGCTTGTTCACCGCCCTGCTCGACGGCCGCCTGCTCAAGCCGGCCCAGCTCAAGGAAATGCGCACCACGGTCCCGGCCGAAGGCGACCCGGTCCCCGGCACTCGCTACGGACTCGGCCTGATGAGCCGGCCGCTGTCCTGCGGCGGCGTCTCCTGGGGCCACGGCGGCGACATCCCCGGCTACGAGACCCGCGGCGGCGTCACGGAGTCCGGCCGGTCCGTCAACGTCGCGGTCACTGTCCTGCCCACGGACCCGGCCGGGGCGATGGAGGTGGACGCGGCGGTGGACGCGGCGCTGTGCCGCTGAGCCCCCCTCAGGTCGGCCGGGGCCGGAGCCGGCCCCCTGGTTGTCGCGTCATGCGTCACGCGTCACGCGGCGCGCCGTCGCGAGCGGGCGCGGGCTCGGAGCGCGCAGGTGACGAGGACGCGGATCGGGGCGGGTGGGCGGCGTACCGTCAGGGCCGCGCGGAGCGGCTGGTCCAGGAGCGACGCGGCGACCGCCGGGGCGAGCGGGGCCAGGGGGGCCGGGAGCCGGGCCGCCAGCAGGCCCTTGCTGGTGGCGGCCCAGAGCGCGCGGCCCGCCTCCGTGGGGGCGAAGTGGCGGGTCTCGTAGTCGCGCATCCAGCTCTCCACGGCGACCAGGTCGCCCGCCGGATCGCCGCAGGGGCCCGGGGGTTCCGGCAGGCCGAGGGCGTCCGAGAGGGCCAGGTGAAAGGCGTACGCGGCGTCCCGTTCCGCTTCGGTGACGGCCCGGTGGCCGTGGGCGTCGATGAACCGCAGCGGGCATACGGTGAAGCAGGCCAGTACGTAGTGCATCAGCTCGGGCGTGATGCCGGGCCGGTCGTGCACCCGGCGCAGACCGTCGACGACCCGCCGGCCCTCCGCGCTGTCCAGGCCCAGTCCGATCAGGGTGAACATGGCCACCCCGGTCGCCTTGGCACGGCCGCGCGGCTCGTTCGTCATCCGGCCGGTGGCGGCCAGCACCTGGGCGATGTCCGGGATGCCGAAGGTACGGACGAAGCCGAGGGTGAGTCCGATCCGGGACTCCTCCGGCATCGTCTCCAGGACGAGTCGCGCGTAGGCGCGGTACGCGCCGCGCGTTCCCGCGGTCATTCGGCCGCGGTGGCGACGGCCAGCGCCTCGCCGGTCAGGGGGGCGTACAGCTGGCGGGCGACCCGTACCAGGTGTGCGCGCTCATCGGCCGGTTCCGCGTCCAGGCCGGGCAGCGGAGCCTGGTCGTCGCGCGGGCGCGGCGGGGTCCCCGCGTTCAGCGCCTCACCGGCGGAGCGCAGCGCGGCGGCGACGATCAGGGCCGCCCGGTCACCGTCGTCCAGTCCGGCCCGTTCGGCGATGTCGTTGGCCGCGGTGACCACCGCCGGATCGACCCACGGCCGTAGCGTCAACTGCCCGTCGCGTATCTCCAGTCCACGCCTCGCGGTGCGCCACTCCAGGTCCCGGAACGCCAGCCGCTCGGTCCAGGCCGACGGGGGCGCTTCCAGGGCCAGCCGGCGGTCCGCGCGGTACACCAGATCCCACAGCGGGCGCAGGGCCTGGTAGTCGTGGCGCCGAAGCGTCCAGGCGGCGACGGCCGGTCCGGCGAACCCCGCGGTGATGAGTACGGCTCCGAGCGCGGCGAACGCGGGCCCCGCGGCGGTGCTCAGCCACTCCACGCCGTCGACCTCCGCGAAGGCCGCACCGATCGCGATGAGCTTGCACACGACATAGCCGCAGGCCACGAGCCCGCCGATGGCGAGCAGCCGGATGCCGCGGCGCAGCCACCCGTACGGCAGCCCGGAGGCGTGCCCGGAGCACACCCGGCTGATGTCGATCAGCGCGAAGCCGAACAGCGCCTGGTAGATGACGAGGAACACAGCGATCCGCGGTGATGTCGCGAAGGTGGTGTCGAACGTGAGGGGCGTCTCCGGGCTGACCGCTCCCCCCGTGAAGAACAGGACGATCATCACCGGGACCAGCACCGCGAACACCGCGAGCCGCCGCCGCACCGGGCGCCGGGTGTCGCCGGTCGCCGCGTCCCACACCCGCGAGTTGGTGCGTTCCTTCGGCGGGGTCCACATCCGCGCCAGCACCACGGCGGCGGCGGAGAAGCCCGTAATGCCGAGATAGACGAGCAGAGTCGCCAGGTTGCCCCGGCCCGCGAGACGGTCGATCAGCCGGTAGAGCACCGGGGCCGCCACCACGAACGCGGTCGCCGGGGCCGCGATGGACACGGCGACGACGAGCAGACCGGGGGACGGATCCCGCCGCCACGCACGGAACTTCAGTACGGCCACCACCCAGGCGACCGTGCCGATGCCGAGGTAGACCACGTTGAACGGCGCCTCGGACATGCCGGACGCGCCGGATACGCCGGACGCGCCGCCCTCAAACATGCTGTCCCTTGCGATGCTCCAGCGCGGGCGCCAGCTGGGATGTCGTCCCGGCCCCGGGCGCCAGCACGAGAATGCGCGTCAACTCGGCCCCCAGGATCTCCGCTTCCTTTTCCGCGGCACCATCGTAGTGCGACCGGCCGAGGACCAGCCGGATCATGTCGGCGTCGATCGTGGGCAGTTCCACGTGGGCCGTGTCCTCGTCGGCCGCCGGGGCCTCGGCCAGATGTCCGCAGAGGAGATGCGCGAGTTCGTGGCAGATGATGTGGGCCTGGTGCAGGTCCGAGGTCTCCTGCTCGAAATAGATCACGTCGGACTCCGCGCGGCGTTCGACGAACCCCGACGGCTCGTCCACCCGCATCCGCCGCGGAACGAGCCGTACGGGACGACCGGACCGGTCGGCGACCGCGGCGCACAACTCCTCGACCGTGCTGAGCTGCGGCAGATCCAGCTCTCTGACCATGGCCCGCATCCGGCGGCGGGTACGTCCGAGATCTCGCACACTCTCCCCATCAGCATCAGCCAGCCGCCAGTGCCCCAACGGCGTCTGCTGGTAGTCGGTCACGCGTCGGGGCGGCCGTCGGGGCGGCCGTCGGGCAGCCCGACCGCCTTCCGTAGTTGTTCCACAACAGTGAGGGCGGCGTCCTGCATTTCCGGGGGCAGGCCGGCCGCCCGCATCGCGATCCGTTCCACCCGGGCATCCCGCAGCGCCTCGATCTTCCGCAGGTCCCGCTCGACGGCCTGGGCGGTGGCGGAGTCGCTGAAGTAATCCAGCGGGATGCCGAAGAACTTGGCGATCTTCACCGCGTTCTCCAGGCTGGGCTTCTGCGTGCCCTTGCGGAGGTTCCCGATATAAGTGCCGCTCAGGCCGGTCCCCTCGGCGATCTCCGAGTCCCGCCAGGGACGCCCCAGATCCTTCGGGTAGATCACCGAGATCACACGCCGGAAGCGAGCCGCGAAGTCCAGGGGTCCCGACGGCTCTCCGCTGTCCCCACTGTCCCCGCTGTCGCCAGTGTCGCCAGTGTCGCCAGATCGAAGAGCCGACGCTTCTGAGCGTGGAGAATCGGAGGCCATGTGCCGGATCATAGAACTCTTCGGCCATCGGCGGGGATCACGCCGCCGTACCGATTTACACGATCGTTGCGAATAAGCGGGCCAAAAGGCGCACCGCGCACGGAATCACCGTCGCCCATCCGCCGCTCAATCAACAATAGTTGACTTCTGCTCGGCGCAGGTAGCAGGATCGACCGCGCTGGCGCGTGCACGTCATGGGAGTTCCCGCAACGGGACCTGACTCTGCGGGCGCCGGGCGCCGCTGCCCCACGGGGGTGGGCAACAGTGCCCGGTGCGTCCAGGGCCTGTCCCCGCGGCCCTCATGGCGCGCTCGCCACGGTTCTGCCGGGCGAGGGCGGCCATGAGGGCCTTGGGGGCATGAGGGACTTGGGGCATGAGGGACTTGGGGAGGGGTCGGATCGTGCGCGTCAGGCCGCTGTACGGGTCCTGCGGCCGCGGGTGATGACCAGCAGCGCGCATCCCGCGGCGAGTGCGACCGCGCTCGCCCAGGCGATCGCCGACGTAACGCCGTTACCGGTCTGGGCCAGCGCGCCGGTGCCACCGGCCGAGGTGCCCGAGGTGCCCGCGGTTCCTGTTGTCCCCGCGGTGGCGTTCGGCTGTGCGCTCGCGGTGGTCGTGGTCTGGGGCTCGGGCTGGTTACCGCCCGAACCGCCCGCCGAACCGCCGGTGCCTCCGGCGTCCGTCACACGCACCGTGAAGGACGCCTTGTCGTTCGCCTTGTTGGCGTCGAACGTCAACTCCGCGCCCCATACCGACATATGACGCACGACGCCGCTGGTCGTGCCCGACGCGTCCGCGCCGACCTTCAACGCGAACGGCAGCGTCGCGGCCTTGCCCGCGGGGAAGGGCGAGCCGATCGCGCAGAGGTAGACCGGGGCGCCGAGCGCCGGTTCACCCATCCCGTAACCCGACCAGGGGCGACAGCGCTCCGGTACCTTCACCGCCTTCGTGCCCTTGGGGATGTTGACCAGCAGCCCGATCTGGGCGTCGGAGGTGCGCAGGTCGAAGGATGCGGGGCCGTCGTTGCGGATCTTCGCCGCCAGGGTGACGGTGTCGCCGGGATCGGCGGTGACGGTGTCGCCGGTGACGTCGAGATCGGCGGTGTTGGCCGCGTCGATTATCCACTGCACGCGATCCGCCCCGGCCGGATCGGGCGTAGCGATGCCGTCCGGAACGAGCGCGAGCACGGGCCCTCCCTCGCTCTTCGCGGTCGTCGGCACGGTGGCGGCGAGGGGCGTCACCGTGTAGTCCACCAACTCGAAGAGCGCCGTCTTCCTGACGTCGATACCCAAGGGCGTGGACAGCCGGTACCGCTTGCCCGGTTCGACCGGCGTGCTGATACGGCACACCTCCTCGTCCAGCGGTTTCCCCTCGCGGGCCGGGAGGTCTTCTGTCGTGCCGTACGTACAGTTCGAGAACCGCTGCGCGAAGCCGAGACCGTAGGTCTTGGCGAGCCGCAGTTCCACGCCCTGAGCCGTCAGCGACCCGGTGTTGGCGACGGTGATCGGGGCGTCGATCGCGCTGCCGGGCTCGGCGCCCTCCACCCGGGGGATCGTGTTCAGGGCCAGATTCACCGCGCCGACGGTGACCTTCACGGTGGTGTCGATGACGGTCGCGTTGGAGGACGTGGCGTAGACCCGGGCGGTGCCCGTCGTACCGAGCGCGGCGCCCGGCTTGGCTCTCAGCTCGATGAGCCCGCCCTCGAAACCGTCCGGAGCGATGTCCCCGACAGGCCGCGCGCACACATCACCCGGGCAGCCGGAGCCGAGGATCTCGGTGAAGGCGGAGATGCCGGACACGTCGATCTTGACGACCACGTCCTTGGCGGTGCCGCCGCCGGGGTCGCCCGGGAGGCCCCAACTGATCTGCGGCGGATCGCTCTCGGCGGGCTGCGGCAGACCGACCTCGTTCCGGGCGACGTGGAACTTCAGGACGGGGCGGTCCGCCTTGGCGACGGGCCCCGGGCCGCTCGTCCCGGGGGGAGGCGACGAACGCGACGGGTCCGCCTGGGCGGGTGTACCGATGAGCACGGCGCCGAGGAGAACGACCGCGACGGCGGTCGGAGCGGTGGACCATCGGCGTCGGCTGGGTAGTGACATCTCGCGGATACCTTTCCGTTTACCGGACGTTGGCTTCCAGATGTCCTGTGCGACAGACAGGCACCGCGAATGGTTGTGCGGAGTTGAACGTTCCGTTCATCGAGGTGGAACGCGGGGACGCCCCGGACCTCAGATCGTCATCGCCTCCTGTATCCAGCGGTTGACGCGGTACGGCAGCCACCACACCACCGGGCCGACCGCGAGGACGAGACGCTCCTCGCGGAAATCGGCGAGCGCGTCCGCCGGCACGGAGGCCGCGGGGGCGCCGTACGCCAGGTTCTCGATCGCCTCCTGGTAGTGCGGCTCGTCCACGGTGAACCGGCGGAGATCCCCCCAGCGGCGGTCGCGGATCTGGACGAAGCCCGGCCCCTGCCGCCAGAGGCACTTGCCGAGGTAGTGGCCGTTGCGCCAGGTCCGCAGGGCCTCGTCCGCGGTCGCCGAGGGCACCCCCTCGATCCGCTGCGGCGGCTGAAGGTGGCTCAGGAGCCGGCAGTTGTCCTCGACGGCCGCCGGGCCCGAGTCCGAGTCCGAGCCAGGGGCCGCATCCCCGTCCGGGGCCAGGCGCAGGTCCGGGGCCAGGCGCAGGTCCCACTCGACCAGTACCGCGCGGGCCGTCAGATCCCTGACGAGACTGAGGGTACGTACGGCACGGGCCGCTCCCTCCGGAGTCCCGGTGTCCGTGAGATCCACGGCGCCGGACAGCCGGACGCGGCGCGCGCCCAGCTCCCACAACCGGTCGCACTCCTCGGGGACGGGGCCGGTCAGCGCGATGTCGCCGAGGAACATCCCCGGCAGCGCGCAGGCGACGGGGTCGTAGTCACGCCAGACGGTGGCGGACGGGGTGAGGGTGGGGGCGGAGCTGGAGCTCATCGGACTGGCCTCCTGGTGCGCCTGAACGCTCGGACAAGGGGCTGACGAATGGACGGATCAGACAACGGTCATGTGCGGTTCGGCCGGTACGGGAGCCGGAGCTGAGGCCGGTACGGAGGCCGGTACGGGCGCCTCCGTATCGGCCGGTGCCCCCTCCGCCCGAGCCGCGTGCCTGTGCCGCATGAAGTCCAGCCGCAGCAGGTCCTCGTTCACCGCCGAAGGCGCGATATGCACGTACTGCCCGTTGTCGGTGAAGACCAGCCCGAGCCCCACCCAGCGATCGAGCAGTTCCCGTACCTCGTCCTCCCGAAGCGCCCCGCCCGGCACCCGGCCCGCCGCCTTGCGGGCGAGGGCCGACGGCGTGTGCGGCTGGTCAAGCAGCCGGAACGCGGCGATCTCGTACGGGTCGGTCAGCTCCATCGCCCGCCACTCGAACGCCCGGCGCTTGCTGACCAGGACGATACGGTCGCCCAGATCGGCCTGGGTGAGGCGCGCGTCGGCGTGGTGCTTGCGCCAGGCGGCGAGCGCGGCGTTGAGCGCGGTGACCGTGGGTTTGCCGATGCCGCGCTCCGGCGCCTCGAAGACATAGGCGAGGCCGTGGAGTTCGTCTTCCGGCAGGTCGTAGGTGAAGCGGTAGTGCGCCTCCGGACGCAGCCCGTCGAAGCCCAGTTCGGGCCGGTTGAAGTAGGGGCTGAACCGCTCGATGGCGATACGGGCGGAGAGGTCGACCGGCGGATTGAGGTGTTCCAGCGCCGGTATCTGCGCGATGACCGGGTCGTAGTCCTCCGCGCTCTCCCCGGGGAAGCCGTGCAGATAGTTCCAGGACACCGACAGGCCGGTCTCCGCGCCGTCGCGGAGCATGCGTACGTTCTGGCAGCCGCTGACGCCCTTGTCCATCAGATCCAGCACGCGGCTGTTCAGGCTCTCGATGCCCGGCTGTACGTAGATCAGGCCCGCGTCGGAGAGCGTACGGAGCTGGGTGCGGCGCATATTGGCCTTGATCTCGATATGCAGCCGCAGGTCGTAGCCGCTCTCGATGATCCGGGGCAGGACGGTGGAGAGATAGCCCATGTCGAGGATGTTGTCGACCACGTACATGTCCAGCACGCGGTGGCGGCGGGCGAGATCCATGATCTCGTCGTAGAAGGTGTCCGGGCTCTTGCTGCGGAACTGCATGAAGGAACCGTTGAGTCCGCAGAACGTGCAGTGGTGCTTCTCGCCCCACCAGCAGCCTCTGGCGCCCTCGACCACGAGTTTGGGCTCTACCCAGTTACGGGCCACGGAGGCGCCGAGGCGTTCGAAGTAGCCGCTGTAGTCGGGCGGCAGGATGGCGGCGGGCGGCAGCGGGCTGGTGGCCATCGGGTTGGCGGTGCTCACGCCGTCCGGGTCGCGGTGGCACAGCCCGGAGACGGTGGAGAGGTCCGGGTGTTCCTCGCCGAGCGCCGCCAGTAACCCCGGAAACGCGGCCTCGCCCTCACCTCGTATCACGTAGTCCACGAACGGGAAGTTGCGGTGGACCGTGGCGCCCTGCTCGCCGTCGCAGTTGGCGCCGCCGATGACGGTCACGATGTGCGGCGCGAGCAGCTTGACCTGGCGGGCGGCCGCGAGCGCGGCGGTGTTCTGCTGGAAGGTGGAGGTGAAGCCGACGACATCGGGTGCCTCGTCGACGATCCGCTGGGCGATCTCCGTCACGAACTCCGGTACCAGTTGGTGCAGTTCACGGGTCATCCGCATCCGGGACGCGCCGAGCTTCCCCTTCATCGCGGCGGCGAACTCGTCATCCCGCCAGGCGGGGTCGTCGTACAGCGCGGAGGAGAAGACCCAGTCGCCGCAGCCCATGAAGTAGGAGGCCAGCGCGTAGTACTCGTAGTCCTCGGCGGTGAATTCCATGCGCCGGGTGATCCAGTCGGTGAATTCGAGATTGGCGTGCAGGACTTGGGCACTGCCGTCCGGCACGTGCTCGTCCACACTCCGCTTGAGGATTCCCAGGGCCAGCGACGGAAGGTCGATCGGCGACCAGGGCATGTTGACCAGCACTACGCGCATGTCAGCTCCTCGTGGGACGGCCGGAAGACGGGGGGAAGACAGTGGAAGACGGGGAACAGGGAAAAGGGGAGGTGTGAGGCGGGAGGCGTGAGGCGGGGCGTTTCCAACAACCGACCGCGGTCGTCGCGGGACGACCGGCCGGCCCGGCATCGGTGGCCGCCGGGCCGGCCGGCGCGGATCTCGGCTCGGATCAGTCCTCTTCAGCGTCTTCCGCGTTGCGGAACGGGATGGTGACCGTGACGCCGACGCTCGGCTTCCGGTTCTCCTCGTCACCCTCAAGCGGGTCGTTGTGGATGATGTCCTTCTGCATGGGCGGTTCTCCTCTCGGTGTGTTCGGCGGTACCTGTCCCGGCCGCCGCCGCGGTACGGACGCGGCCGGAATCCCCCCTCCGGTCGGCGGGGGGCGTCTTGGGGTCGCGCAGCTCGCGGTCGAGGAAGACCACGGCGCGGCGCAGTACGGCGACGTGGTCACCGCCCTCGTAACCGTCGTGCCCGCTGTCGAGCCACATCGACTCGTGGCGCGCTCCGGCGGCGCGGAGGGCGGCGAGGTAGCCGCGTACCTGACCGGGCGGGCACTTGGCGTCCCGGGTGGCGGCGACCACCAGCAGCGGCGCCCGTACGCGCGAGGCGTACTGGATCGGCGAGCTGCGGGCGTACGCCTCGGGCACCTCGTCGGGTGTGCCCCCGTACAGGCGCTCGTCCAGGGTGCGCAGCGCGGAGGTGGTGGTGCGGTAGGCGGCGACGCCGTCGGCGACGGGCTTGACGGCGACGCCCGCCTGCCACAGTCCCGGGTGGGTGCCGAGGGCCAGCAGGGCGAGATAGCCGCCCCACGAGGTGCCCCAGAGTCCGACGGCGTCGGGGCGCGCCAGACCACGCGCGATCAGATCGGCGCGGACCGCGACCAGGTCCTCGACCTGGGTGAGCCCCACGCCCGCGCCGAAGGCCCGGCGCCAGCGGGGTCCGTAGCCGGTGGAGCCGCGGTAGTTGACGCGCGCGACGGCGAAGCCCGAGGCCACGAGCGAGTGCACCACGCCGTCGTAGGCGTCGCGGTCGTGGTCGGCGGGACCGCCGTGTACGAGGAAGACGAGGGGCGGCGGCGTGCCCCCGCCCTCGGGGACGCGGCCTTCGGGGAGGCCAGCGCCCTCGGGGAGGCTGAGCCATGTGTGCACGGGGCCGTCCGGGGTCGGCGTCCAGAGGTCGCGGTGGTCGCCCGGTACGCGCCCCGGCACGGTGCCGAGGGCCGGCAGCGCGGTACCGGCGGTGGAGTGCATACGCGGCGGATGGGCCGTGTCCGTCCACAGGAAGTGCACGTCGCCGCCGGCGCGCGGCGCCGCGTCCAGCAGGCTGCCGGGCGGCGTCGGCACGCGCGTGAGGGTGCCGGTGTCCAGCCCGGCCCGGTGCAGGGTGCTGCGGCCGTGGCGGTCCTCCCGGATCAGGACGGTACGGCCCGCGCCCTGGCACTCGTCCCGGGCCGCGCCCTCGCCCTCGCCCTCGGGATACCAGCGGGCGGTGATCTCACTGTCGAACGCGCACCACGGGTACGTACGGATCCCGGTCTCCGGGCGCCAACTGGCCAGCAGATAGCGGTCGTCGTCCTCGCGTACCAGCAGCAGTTCGTCGCGTCGCGGCGTCGGCGCGAAGCCGAGCGACCAGAGTCTGCCGTGTTCCCCGGAGCCGGAGAGCACGGCGCGCGGTGTGCCGTCCGCGGCCAGGACGGTCACGGCGTGCGCGGAACCGGCGGGGCCGCTGATCGCCAGCAGACCGGCCGTGGCGTTGATCCCGGAGAGCGTGGCGTGCCGGTCGACGCGCGTCACCTCGCGTGCGGAACCGCCGCGCCGGCCCAGCTGGACGGTGGTCGTACGCCCGTCCCCCAGCCCGATGGCGACCGTCCCGTCGTCACTCACCGCCAGACCGCGCGGGGTCCCCCGGGGCACGCCGGTCAGCCCGGGGAGGTCGGGTCCGCCGCGGAAGGGCTGGAACCGCCAACTGCCCTCGCCGTGCGCGTCCTCGTCGAACCACCACACGTTCGCGTCCCGGTCGATCGTCCCGTGCAGGGTGCCCCGCGGCCGATCGGTGACCTGGCGGGCGCGGCCGGTCGCGGCGTCCCACGCGAACACCTCGCACCGGCCGTCCGCGTCGGCGGTGAAGGCCATGAGCGCGGGATCGGCGGCGCAGACCTCGGGCAGGGCGGCGAGGTAGACCTGATAGCGGGAGCCGGTCACGCGCCTCGCCCCCTTGTCGGCGCGTCTGTCGCCGGTTCGTCTGTCGCCGTTATGCCCTGCGTCAGTACGCGTTTGGCGCCGAAGGTCGTGTGGAGCGCGAGGAGAGCCAGCACCCCGGCGCACACGAGTGCGGGTACGGCGGCCCCCGCGTGCGCCGTCAGCAGCCCCGCCACCGCGGGCGCCATGGCGGCGGCGCCACCGGCGGCGGTGGCGAGCACGGAGCCGGCGCGGGCCTGGAGTCCGGGCGGTGTCCCGTGGATGGCGCGGGCCTGGAGGATCACGGTGGCGAGCGGCATGATCAGGCAGAACCCGCCGAACAGCGCTCCGTACGTCCACGGTTCCCCGGCCGTCGCGAGCGCCGCGGCGAGCGGGATCATGAGCCATGACACGGCCACGACCGCCCGTGCTGGGCTGAGCCTGCGGACGAGCCGGGGCGCGGCGAGCGAACCGGCGAGTCCGGCGGCGCCCGACAGTGCCAGGACCAGACCCATGGGCGTGCCGCCGTGGCCGCTTTCCTGCAAGGTGAAGACGGCGTCGTAGTACAGCGCGGCCAGTACGCCGTTGACGGCGGTGGTCCACACAAGTACCAGCCGGAGCAGGGGTGTTGACCGGACCAGCCGGAATCCCGCGCCCGCCTCGGCGGCCAGCGCCGACCAGGTGCCGCGTACGGAGCGCGCCCCGCCCCGCGCCTCGCCCCCGGTCCCCTCCAACGCGCCGTCGGCCCCTTCCGTCCCGTCCGTCCCGTCCGTCCGGTCGGCCATGTCCGCCCGCAGGTTCGAGCGCATGGCCCGGACGCACACGGCCGTGACGGCGTACGAGACGGCGTCCAGCACGAAGGGCAGCGCGCGGGAAGCCTGGTACAACATGCCGCCCAGAGCGGGTCCGGCGACCAGTGCGCCCCGGTCACCCGCCTCCAGCCCGGCCACGACGCGCGGCAGGTTCTCGGGGGTGGAGATCAGGGCCACCGTGCCCCGGGCCGCCGCCTCGTAGCAGGCGGTGGCGGTACGTTCCACGAGCACGGCGGCGAGCAGATGGACCAGCGACGGCCGTCCTTCCGCGACGGCCAGGGCCACGGCCACGGAGCCCATCGCGAGCGCCGAGACCACCGCCGACCAGAACATCACCCGCTTACGCGCGCCCCGGTCGGCCGGTACGGCGACGAGCGGGCCGAGTACCAGCCCGGTCGCCGTGGACACCCCCGCGACCAGCCCCACCACCGCGGGCGAATAGCCGAGCCCGAGAAGCAGCAGCGGCAGGACGACGCCGGACGCCTGGCTGCCGAGGGAGTCAGCGGCGTTCGCACACCAGAAGAGCCGGATGTCGCGGCTGGTGTGCTCGGTGCCCTTGGCTCGGTCGCCGACCTCGCCGACCTCGCTGTCCTCGCTGTCCTCGATCTGGACCGGAGATACGGCCTGGACGCGCGAGGCCCCCGTTTCGGGAACAGACGATCCCATGCGCAGCCCTCCCGGTTTCCGCCGTCGTCAGACTCGAAGTCACATGCGAAGTAGCGCTGTACTCGCCAAAGATGCGCAGAAAACGTGTAGGAACTGAAACGCTCGGGAGCTTAACCAGGCCTTGATGTGAAGAACAAGGACGCCCGAACGAGGGCTGGTTCGATTTCGCACAGGCACCACGGGGGTGCGCCGGGGCCTCCGTACAGCAGCATCGGAACGGTCGGTTCTTACCGCGTGTCGCGCCCGCGATCACCGCGTCCCGGGCGGCGGATACGGGTGGCGACGGTGCGGCGCCCAGGGTTTCCGCTTCGCTTTGGCATTCGCGGCGCCGGAGGAATCGTCCCGGCGGATGGAGAACCGTACAGATCGTCGACAACTCGTCCGGACATAAGCCGGAATTCGCCGCTCCGCGCCGGGTACCGCGTCTGAACAGCGTGGGGAACGAGGCAGGACTGCCTCGCCAGGACCGGATCACACGGCGCGGTACGACGCGCGGTCCTGCCCGTCGGACACCGCCGCGCACCGCCGTCACACCGGTCACCGACGGCGTACGGAGCCTTCCCGGTGGTGAAGGCGGCCACCTCCGTCAACGCGCCGCACGACGCGTACGCGCCCGGACGGCAGGGCGCCCGGCGGACGCGCGCCGGCCCGCGCGGTATCCGGAATCCCACTCCCCGGATCGCGCCCGGTCCGCCATACCCGCCACACTTATTGGCCGGAAACAAACGCGACGCCCTGGGCGGTGCGGGGATCGGCGGATCCGGGGGTCCGGGGGTCCGGGGCGTCCGGGTGTCCGGGTGTCCGGGTGTCCGGGTGTCCGGGGCGACGAAGTCGTGAACCAGCGCCGCCCGGCACAGCGCGGAACACATCAGCGGCCCGATGCGGAGGAAAAATGAGTAGCGAATCCATGGCCACGGGCGACGTGATTGAGGCATTCGGCCTGGAGGGCGTCGTGCTCTTCCCGTACGCGCAAGCGGAATCGTCACCGCTGTCTGCTCGGGCGTCGTCCTTTCTGAGTCGCGTCGGGGTCCCGAACGACTACTTCTTCATCTCCAGGGGCGGCCCGGAGGAAGAGGAGGAGTCCGTGTACGTCGGCTCGTGGGCCGCCGACGAGGATTTCGGTTTCGACGTGCCGGAGGAATGCGGGTCCTGGTTGATCGTGGGGCACTTCCCCTGCGCGGCCACGGCGCTGAATCCCGCCGATGACCACATCTACGCCTTCTCCTACGACGGTGACGGCAAGCCCGTTCTGATCCACCGTGACCTCGACTCGCTCGTTCGATCCCTCATCACACTCAAGTACTTCTGTGCGGAGCGGGAGGAGAATGAGGACCTGGCGCCGGAGGAACTGCGCGCCAGGATCGAGTCCTTCGACCGACTTCCCTTCTCCGACGAGGCATCGGAGTGGAACCGCGTGTACGCGGAGATCGTGGACGGAATCTTCTGACCTCTCCCCATCCGTCCAGACAGGACAGCGGGGATCGAACAATCGAGAACAGGGGCCGAAAGCGTGACGGCGACACTCAATCTCTGGCGGCAGCGGCTCGGGCGGGTGCCGGAGCCGGTGTGGCGGCGAACCGAGCTGCACGTGCTGATCCTCGCGGACAACGGACTGACGGAGATCTCGGGCGAGGTCGGAGGGCTACGGCAGCTGCGCACTCTGGACCTGGGCCACAACGAACTCGTCGCGATGCCTGACGAGTTGGGTGATCTGACCTCGCTCACCGACTGCCTCTATCTTCACGACAATCGGCTGACGGAGCTTCCCCGGTCACTGGGGCGGCTTACCGCACTGCGCTACCTCAACATCGGCGAGAACCGCCTCACCGGTCTCCCGGAGACCATCGGCGACATGGCCGCTCTGGTGGAAATGCGCGCCCAGCACAACCGGCTGACCGCGCTGCCCGGCTCCGTCGGACGGCTCCGGCGGCTGCGCGAGCTGTGGCTGCGCGGCAATGCCCTTGAGCGACTGCCCGAATCGTTCGCGGCTCTGACCGAACTGCGCCATCTCGACCTCCGGGAGAACGCCCTCTCCGAAGTCCCGGAGTCACTGGCCGGTCTGCCCCTGCTCCGTCAGCTGGACCTACGGGCCAACCACATCGACGGACTCCCGGACTGGCTTGCCCGACTGCCGTCGCTGGAGAAGCTGGATCTGCGCTGGAACGACATCGAGCCCCGGCCTCGCCTCCTCGACGCGCTGACGCGGCGCGGGTGCGTCGTCTTGAGGTGAGCGACGGCGTCTTGAGATGAGCGCCGTGGCTGCCACCGTCACCGGAGGTCGCGGTGTCCTGTGGCGTCGTGCTCCACGGCGATGGACGCGAACTCGTGGATCAGCGGGACGCGTCGGCCGCTCGCCCACGCCAGGCAGACCTGGCTGGGAGCGATGTCGGAGATCTCGACATGGGTGACATCGGGGCGGGTGTAGTACGTAGCGGTCGACAGGGGCAGCACGACCACGCCACGTCCGGCCGCTACGTTCTCCAGCTTCTCCTCGACCGTCCGGACGGGCGGTGGCATCGCCCGACGCCCCTCGGAATCGGAAGGGGACGTGGTGGAGAGCTCCGTGGCGATGTCGCGCCACTCGGGTACGGCGTCGGGATCCTGCAACAGGTGCTCGCGCGCGAGGTCGTTGACGCTCAGGACGCCCTTGTCCGCGTAGGGGTGGTCCGATGGGAGCACCGCCACCCGTGGCTCCGTCAGCAGGTTCCGCGTCCGCAGTCCGCGCCGGTCCAGCGGCATCCGTACGTAGCCGACGTCGACCCGGCCGTCGTGGATCACCTCGGTCTGATCGTCCCAGCTGGTTCTGACCACCTCGATCGAGAGGTCCGGATGGCGGCGGGAGAGTTCCCGTACCGCGCCCGTGACGATCAGTCCGGGCATGAACCCGATCGCGAACGTCTCCGTACCCCTGGCCGCGCGGGCCAGTCGGCGGCGCGTGGCCTCCGCCGCCGCCAGCAGCGGCACGGCGTCGGCCAGCAGCTGCCGGCCGGCCGGGGTCAGCTCGGTGGCGCGCTTGTCGCGCACCAGGAGCTGGACCTTCAGTTCGCTCTCCAGCGCCTTGATCTGCCGGGAGAGGACCGGCTGCGCGATGTGCAGCCGCTCGGCGGCCCGCCCGAAGTGCAGCTCTTCGGCCACAGCGACGAAGTACCGCAGCTTACGGAGGTCGAGATCGAGGGTCACGGGCTGCTCCTTCCGCGTCGTCGGCCACTCCCCACACCGAGCGTATCCAGCGGCGCGCGGCGGTGCTCAGGGCCTTCCGTGCTCAGGGCCTTCCGTGCTCAGGGCCCTCGCCGCCCCGGGACGGCCTGTGCTCCGGGCGGCCGTCCTGGTCAGCGGGCGGCGGCCAGCTCCGTCAGCGGGTCCAGCCGTACGGGGTTCCAGCCCAGCTCCCGGCGTGCTCGGGCGCCCGTGAACTGCTGGTCCAGTGCGAATGCCTCGGCGATCGGCCCCATCTCCTTCGTCGCCTCGTCAATGGTCAGCTGCCGGATCGCGCCCGGACGCCCCATGGCCCGGCTGAGTGCCTCGGCGACCTGGAACGCGGTGGGGTTCTGGTCGCTGACGCCCGCGTAGGCGGATCCGGCGGGGGCCGCCAGCGCCAGTACGTACAGCTCGGCAAGGTCCTCGACATGTACCAGGGACCAATGGTTGGACCCGTCCCCCACGCACGGGACAGCGCCCGCCGCCCGCCCGGGAGCCGCGTAGAACGTCTCGATCAGCCCGGCCGAGCGGCCGTACACCAGGCCCGGCATCACCACCACGGGCCGCTCCCCCGTGGCGGCCCGCGCGAGGACGCGCTTCTCGTTCTCCAAGCGCCACGCCGTCAGCCTCGGCGGGTTCAGCGGCGCGTCCTCGTCCACGACCCCGGCGGTGTCGCCGTAGACCCACACCCCACCGGTGTGCACGTACGGGCGGGCCCCCGCGCCGTCCTGCATCGCCTCGGCGGCGGCGCGGTCGACCTCGGCGCTGTCCTCACCGGCGTCCTGGCCCAGGTGCAGAACACCGTCGGCGGCGCGCGCCGCGTCGCGGAGCACGGCCACGTCGGTCAGCTCGCCACGGACCGCGCTCGCGCCCAGAGTGGTCACGACCCGGTCGGAGGCATCGCTGCGGACCAGCGCCGTGACCTCGTCACCCCGCCGGACCAGCGCCTCGATGGTCGCCCGCCCGACGTAGCCGGATCCTCCTGTCACGAAGACCTTCATGATCGTTACCTTCCTCGCCGGTGAGCTTCCTCGGTGGTGAACTCGGTACTACCGACTCTGCTCGCGACGAGGACCGGCGGTCCAACACCTGATCCGCCGCCTGTCATACCTGGCGGGTATGAGGCCAGGTCAGAGGCGTGCCGACAGGATCGGCCGATCAGGTGATCCGCTGATCCCGCGTGATCCGCTGATATCGCGATCGCTCGGGGTCCGGATGCCCGGCGCGGTCACGCGGTCACGCGGGCGCGGGGGCGCGGGGGCGCGGGGGCGGTTCGTAGAGTTCGCCGAAGTACCGCTGTACCGCTGTCCCTGTACCGCCGTATCTGTACCGCTGACTCCGACGTACCGGGCGGCTCAGTCCGCGCAGTGCGTGTCCCGCGCCGGTCGCCGCCCCGAGGTGAGGAATTCGGTGACCGTACGGTCGCCGCAGGCGTTGCCGTTGGCCAGATAGGCGCTGTGTCCGCCGTGGCCGACCGTCACGAGCCTGGCGCGGTCGCCGAGGGCCTCGCGCATCTTCAGGGCGCCGGAGTACGGGGTGGCCGGGTCGCGGAGGTTCTGGATCATCAGGATGTTGGACGGGCCCTTGGGGGTGATGCGGGTGGGCTCCTCCGTCGGCGCGTCCTTCCAGAAGGAGCAGGCGAAGGCGTTCGCCGGCATCCCGGCCGTGAGCGGGTGCCGGACGCGGTCGGCGGCCACGGCGCGCTCATACGCGGGAACAGAACCCGGCCAGCGCACGTCGTTGCAGATGACGCCGACCGTCACCGCCGCGTCCTCGTTCCGCAGCGGCTGCGCGAGGTCTGCGGGCAGGACCGGCTTCCCCGCCGGGTCCATGGCCGCCCGGATGAGCCGCGCCAGCTGCGGAAAGGAGGCGTCGCTGTAGAGGGCGTTCTGGAGCGCCTGCCGCAGCCGGTTGCCGGTCAGCGGGATGCCGGCCGTGGTCGACTCCTTCGGTTCGCGGTCCAGCTTCGCCGCGAGCGCGAGGAACAACGGCCTTACGTCCTCGGCCCGTTCCGCCAGTCGAAGTCCCTCGCCCCCGTCCTCCCCTTCGTCCTCGCGAGCCGGATCCGCCGCCCAGGCCGCGAAGTCGGGGAACCGGTCGTCCGCACCTGTCGCCATGTTCGCGACCCAGCCCCGCGCGACCCGGGCCGGATCCGGGTCGCCGCTGCTGTCCAGTACCCAACGGTCCGTGTGCTGCGGGTACTTCTGCGCGTACACGGCCCCGGCGTACGTCCCGTACGAGAGGCCCCAGGCGGACAGCTTCTCCTCGCCCAGCGCCCGCCGGAAGCGGTCGATGTCGCGCACCTCGTTCGCCGTGGTGAAGCTGCGCAGCACGGCGCCGCCGTTACGGGCGCAGGCATCGGCGATACGGCGGGACCGGACGACGTTCTCGGTGATCTCGCCGTCCGGCCCCGGCCAGGAGCGGAGGTTCACCAGCTCCCGGTCCGCCGCGTCGAGGCCGCAGCTCGCCGTCGTACTGCCGCCCACGCCGCGCGGGTCGAAGCTGACGATGTCGTACGCGCCGGCCATCTCCTTCCGCAGCGCGTCCCCCTTCTGCGTCAGCTGCCGCACCCCTGACCCGCCGGGCCCGCCGGGGATGAACAGCAGCGTCCCGCGCCGCGCCTCGGGCCGCTCGCTGCGGAGGCGGGACACGGCGAGGGTGAGCTGAGGGCCCCGCGGGTCGCGGTAGTCGAGCGGTACGGGCAGCTCGGCGCACTCCTGCCCGACAGGGGCGGGGGCGGGCTGGGCGGTCGGGGCGGGTTGGGCGGTCCGGGCCTGCTCGGCGCAGGGCCGCCAGTTGAGAGCGGGTACGGCGGTGGACGTTTGAGCGTGGACCTCCGGGGTGACGACGGCGGTCAGGGTCGTGGCGACGCCTGCGGCCGAGAGGGCGAGGACGAGGGCTCTGCGGTGGTAAGTCGTCATGCCGCAAGGGTTGTTGAGCCGGGGCCCGGTGCCAATGCGGCAGGCGGGACAACGCGACTGGGGGTAGCCCCCGCCCCGGACGGTACGACCACGACCACGTCCGCACCCGCATCCGCACCCGCACCCGCGTCGGCATCCGCGTCCGCGTCCCGGTGCGAGTCAGCCGCCGGGTGTCGCCGGTCGGCCCGGGCGGGCGGCTGTGGCTACCGGGCTGCCGGGCTGCCGGGCTGCCGGAAGTGCGCTGCGGTGGTGTCCTGGAAGAGGAGAGGGCATCCTCTGGCCGCCGTCTCCGGGCTTCGGGCTCCGGACTCCGGGCTTGCGGCTTCCCCATGCCGTCCGTTCGACCTGTTTATTCCTGTTCACTCCTGTTCGTTCCCGCTCACTCCTGAAAGGTGGGGCTCCATGTCCACCGAAACCAGGTCCACAGAACGCTCGGCCAAGCCCCTGAACGGTCGTGTCGCGGTCATCACCGGTGCCTCCAGCGGCATCGGCGAGGCCTCCGCCGAGCATCTGGCCTCCCTGGGCGCCACCGTCGCGGTTCTGGCACGCCGTGCCGACCGCCTGGACGAGCTGGTCGCCCGGATCGACAAGGACGGCGGCACGGCGCTGGCGATCGCCGCCGACGTGACCGACTCCGCCGCGGTCCAGGCTGCCGCCGACCGGATCGACGCCGAGCTGGGCGGCGCGGACCTGCTGTTCAACAACGCCGGCGTCATGCTTCCTGCGCCGATCGAGGAACTGCGCACCGATCAGTGGCAGCAGCAGATCGACCTCAACATCACCGGTCTGATGAACGTCATCGGCGCGTTCGTCCCCCAGCTGGTGAAGACCGCCGGCGAACGCGGTGTGGCCGACCTGATCAACACCGCCTCCATCGCGGCGCAGAACATCTTCCCCAACTTCGCCGTCTACTCGGGCACCAAGGCGTACGTCACCCATCTGTCCCGGCACCTGCGGGTCGAACTCGGCCCGAAGAACGTCCGGGTCGCCGCGATCGAGCCCGGCATCGTCGGCACCGAACTACAGGACCACGTCACTGACGACGGCGCCCTGGACTGGCTGGCGGGCTCGAAGGAGACCATGGAGTGGCTGACCCCGCACGACATCGCGCGGACCATCGGTTTCATCGCGACGCTCCCGCCCCGGGTCAACCTCCAGCAGGTCACCATCATGCCCACCGGCCAGGGCAGCTGACCCGCGCGGACCGGGCCGGGCGCCGCACCGGACGCTTCAGGCGATGGCGCTCACCAGCGCACCGGGAGCGTACGCAGTCCCCGCAGCAGGCTCGGGCGCCACTCGGGGGCGGCCGACGCGTCGTCGAGTGCGAGCTCCGGGAAACGCTCCAGCAGCGCGGGCAGCGCGATGGAGGCTTCGAGCCTGGCGAGCGGTGCGCCGAGACAGTGGTGGATGCCGTGGCTGAAGGCGAGCTGGGCACGGTTCGCGGCGGGGTCACGGCGGATGTCGAAGCGCTCGGGGTCCGCGAAGCGCGCCGGATCGCGGTTGGCGGCGGCGAGGGAGAGCACGACGCGCTCGCCCCGCGGTATCGGCGTACCCGCCAGCGTGACGGGCTCGGCGGTGTAGCGGTACGCCGCGATCTGCGCCGGCGGCTCGTAGCGCAGCGTCTCCTCGATCGCACCCGCCAGCAGCCCGGGATCGGCACGCAGCGCGGTGAGCTGGTCCGGGTGCCTGAGCAGCAGATGGACGGCGCTGGAGATGAGATTGACGGTCGTCTCGTGCCCGGCGACGAGCAGCAGGAACGCCATGCCGAGGAGTTCGTCGGGCGCGAGATGGTCGCCGTCCTCGCCGTCGGAGTCATGGGCCCGGACGAGGGCGTGCAGAAGGTCGGCGTTCTCCCCGGGGGCGAGACTGCGCTTCTCCTCGATGAGCCCGGTGAGATATTCGGTCATCGCGGCAGCACCGGCCATGGCGGCCTCGGCGTCGGTGACGGCGACGATCGCGCTCGACCAGCGGTGAAAGGCCTCGCGGTCGGCGGCAGGGACGCCGAGGAGTTCACAGATGACGGTGATCGGCAGCGGAAAGGCGTACGCGTCGACCAGATCGGCCCCGCCGGCCGGGGCCATGACGTCGAGGAGGCCGGCGGAGATGCGCTGAACGCGCGGCTCCAGCTCCGCGATGCGCCGGGCGGTGAACTGCCGTGAGACGAGCGCGCGGAGCCGTGTGTGATCGGGCGGGTCGACCTGAAGCATGTTGCGGCCGATCGCGTAGCCGCCGTCGCTGTCGAACTCGGCGGAATGCCGGATGTCGTTGCGCAACCGCGAGTCGCCGAGCCCGGCACGGACGGCGTCGTACCCGAGCACCAGCCAGACCCCTTCACCTCCGGGCATGCGTACGCGACGGACAGGGCCTTCGGCGCGGAGTGCCTGATAGGCGGGATAGGGGTCGGCGAAGAAGTCGGGGGCGGCGGAGGCGAGTTCGGTGAGGTGGTCTGCGCGCATGGTGACTCCCTGAACCAAGCGGGGACCATTCCCCGCTTTCTCGTTCCGAGCGTACCAAGAACCGGGGACAGCTCCACGGTTCGGGCCGCCATCGCGACTTCCCGGAGCGGACGGGTGGCGTGACCGCCCCGGGCGACCGCATCCGTACTTGCTGGACCCGGCATATGCGGGCCGACGAGACGCAGGTCACGTTCGTCCGTGTCACACCGTGCCGGGCCGCTCCGTCAGATCGGTGTAGGCATCGACAACGACGGAGGAGTTCACCATGAGTGCCCGTGTGAACATGTTCGACAGCCCGATCGCAGGCAAGGTCTGGAAGCACATCATCTCGGCGGGCAGGGCGCTCGCCGACTCGTCGCTGCCCGCCGCGACGCAGGAACTGGTGAAGATCCGCGCGAGTCAGATCAACGGGTGCGGTGGCTGCCTCGACATGCACACCAAGGAAGCCGCCGCCGCCGGTGAGACCTCGGTGCGCCTCAACCTGGTCGCGGCGTGGCGGGACGCCACGGTGTTCACCGAGGCCGAGCGCGCGGCGCTGGAGCTGACGGAGCAGGGCACCCGTCTCGCCGATGCGGCCGGTGGCGTCACGGACGAGGCCTGGGCGTATGCCGCCAAGCACTACGACGAGGAGCAGCTCGCCGCCCTGGTGTCCCTCATCGCCGTCATCAACGCCTTCAACCGAGGGAACGTCATCACCCAGCAGCCCGCCGGCGACTACGAGCCCGGCCGGCTCGGATAGCTCGGTTGGCTCGGACAGCTCGGACAGCTCGGTCAGCTCGGACAGCGAGGAGTCCCCGGCCCGCGAGCCGGAGGCTGTCCCGCGTCGGCCGGGGCCCTCTTCGCGGGCCCCGGCCGGGTGCTGGTGAAACCCAATTCCCGGGCCGCTACTCCCACTCCACCGTGAGCGTCGCCCCCGCCCCCGACGTGAGGAAGACATACGCCGTGGCGGCGGGCGCGGTAGCGAGGCGCAGGCGGGCCTGGGTGATGCCGGTCGGGTTGACCGTGGTGAAGGCGGTGGACGACTTCGCTCCCGCGGTGAAGGCGCCGATCTCCGCCGCCCCGGCGGTCGAGGCGGGGGCCGACCAGTCATCGGCGGCCGTCGCGCAGGTCGCGCCGAAGCAGCCGGTTCTGATGTCGACGACCAGACGGTTGCCCGCCGCCCACGGGTCACCGGCGCCGCTCGCGCGCGTCACCGTCACGAACGCCCGCTTGACGCGCGCGCCGTCCGGGAGGGACGAGGTGTCGAACGAGAACAGGGCCCGGTTGTGGAGCCCGTCCGCGCCCCGGCCGACCGCGACCCCGAGGCTTCCTTCGAGCGCGCCGACAGCCGGGCCGGCGCCGGTGGCCGATGCCTTCACGTAGCCGTCGTCGGCGGCCAGGCTCGGCAGTACGACGGTGCCCGCACCGGGTTCGGGGCCGGGGCCGGGGGATCCGTCGCCCGCCAGGTCCCAGAACAGGCCGATCCGGTACGAGGCGCACAGCCCGACGTCGAGGATGTACGCGCCCGCCGTGCCGCACTGCTCGGGGCCGGTGCCCGGGTCGACCGGCTGGCCGTGGCCCATGCCGGTCAGCGAGTACGTCTCCACCACATCTCGTCCGGCGCCGTCGCGGTACACAGCGTGTGGATAACCGGCCACGGTGTCGGTGACGTCGGGAGTCGCGTCCGTACCGTGGACGGCGGTCCACTGCTCCACCGTCTCCGTCAGATTGGCCGGGACGACCGTCGTGTCCGTCGTCCCCTGCCAGACCGAGACCGTGGGCCGGGGTCCGGCGTAACCGGGGTACGCGGCACGGACCTTGTCGGCCCAGGCCGACGGCGACAGGTTCGTCCCCGGGTTCATGCAGCCGTACGCGGCGATCACGCTCGTCGCGCACGCGTACGGCAGTCCGGCCACCGGTGCTCCGGCGGCGAACACATCCGGGTAGGCGGCGAGCATGACGTTGGTCATCGCGGCCCCGGCGGACAGCCCCGTCGCGTACACCCGGGCGGTGTCGCTGCCCAGATCGCTCTTCATCCGGTCGGTCATCTGCTTGACCGACAGCGCCTCGCCCGCGCCGCGCGCGATGTCACCGGATTCGAACCAGTTGAAGCAGGAGTTGAGGTTGTTGGCCGACTGCTGCTGGGGCAGCAGCAGCGCGAAGCCCCACTGGTCCGCCCACTTCGTCCAGCCGGTCTCCGAGTCGTACGCCGCCGCCGACTGCGTGCAGCCGTGCATCGCCACGACGAGGGGCCGGCCGGCGGGCAGGCCGTCCGGGACATAGCGGAACATCCGCAGATTGCCGGGGTTCGTACCGAATCCGGTCACTTCGGTGAGCGTCGCGGCGCGCGCCTCGGGGACGAACCCGGGGCCGCCCGCGCCGAGCAGGGCGACCAGCAGGGCGAGCAGCATTCCCGCCGTGGTCAGCCGTCGCGCCGGGCTTCGTTTCGCCTTACCTCGTAGGGCGATTCGCTTCGTCCAGGTGCTGTCCCGCATCGCGGCTCCCCTCGTATCCGTCTCCCTTGACGGTGTACGGACACTAGGGGCGCGCTCCGGCCGCGCAGCACGGCCCGGACCGCCATCAATCCCGTGGAGACGTGGGCTCCGGCCACATGGACAACGTCTGAGCGGACCCCGCCGTCGCCCGTCCCGCCCCCGGCTCCGAACGCCCCGCCCCGAGCTCCGGACGCTCCCTGATCCCGAATTCGCGCCGCAGAGCCGAACGAGCCGCGAGATAGCCGGACATGCCGTGGACACTGGGCCCCGGCGGAGTCGACGCCGAGCAGAGATAGACCCCCGGCAGCGGGGTCCGGTAGGGGTCGAGCCTCGGAGTCGGGCGCAGCAGCGACTGCTTGAGGGTCATCGCCCCGCCGCCGATGTCCCCGCCCACGTAGTTCGGGTTGTACGCCTCGTACGCGGCGGCCGGGATCCCGCGCTGGGCGACGATGGTGTCGGTGAACCCCGGCGCGTACCGCTCGATGCGCGCGCGCACCATCTCCAGTGGATCGGTGTCGTCGCCGTTCGGTACATGCGCGTACGCCCATACCGGCCGCTTGCCGGGCCTGGCGCGTCCCGGGTCGGTGGCCGCCGGGTCGACCAGCAGGACGAAGGGTTCGGACGTGGCGACGCCCCTGGCCGTCAGGGTCTCCTGGCGGAACATCTCCGCCTGGGTGCCCGCGAGATGGACCGTTCCGGCCCTGCCGACCTCCGGGTTGGCCCACGGGATCGGTTCCGACACCAGGAAGTCGGCCTTCGCCGCCCCCGGCCCGTAGCGGAACGCGTCGAGGCGGCGCCGGTAGCGCGCGGGCAGCCGGTCGCCGGCGATCGCGGTGAACCCCTTGGGGCTGGTGTCCAGGAACACCGCCTTCACATCGCCGAGTTCCCGCAGATCTCCGATGGGGCGGCCGGTGTGGAACGTACCGCCGTGCGCGGTGATGTCGGCGGCCAGCGCCTCGGCGATACGGGCGCTCCCGCCGCGCGGCAGCGGCCAGCCGGTGCCGTGCGCGAGATGGCCGAGCAGCAGGGCGACCCCGGCCGAGGCGAGGGTGGGCAGTCTGCCGATGGAGTGCGCGGCGACACCCGCGAGCAGGGACTTCGCCCGCTCACCGGCGAACCGCCCCGCCGCGAGCCGGGTTCCGTGCGCCAGTGCCCTGCTGGGGAGGAGCAGCGGGGCCAGCGGATCACGCGGCAGCCCGCGCCCGCCGGAGAGGATGAGATCGACGATGCCCTCGCTGTGGTCGAGCAGCGGCGCCATGAGCCGGCGCCAGCGCCGTCCGTCGGGGCCCAGGTGCTCGCAGGTGGCGTCGAGATCGCGGTAGGCGAGCCCGGCGTCACCGGCGTCGAGGGGGTGCGCGTAGCTGATCTCGGGGTGGAGGAGTTCGACCCCGCGCGCGCCGAGGTCGAACTCGCGGAAGAAGCGCGAGGCCGCGGCCATCGGATGCACGGCGGAGCAGATGTCGTGGACGACGTCGCCGTCGAAAAGGGGCTCGGTACGCAGCCCTCCGCCGATGGTGTCCCTGGCCTCGTAGAGCTCGACGGTGAGACCGGCCCTCGCGAGCGTGACGGCGGCGGCCAGCCCGTTGGGCCCGGTCCCGACGACGGCGGCGTCCGCGGTCATACGGCGACCTCCAGGTCTCCTGTCACGCCGCGACCTCCTGGTGCCTGGCGAGCCGCTGATACAGATCGTCCGTCGTCGTCAGTTCCGTATGCGTGCCGGTCGCCCGGACACCGCCCCGGTCGAGCACGATGATCTGGTCCGCCTGCGTGATGGTCGAGATCCGGTGGGCGATCGCGATCACCGCACACGTTCCGGAGATGGCGGTGATGGTGTCACGCAGCGCGTCCTCCGCCTCGCTGTCCAGGTTGGCGGTGGCCTCGTCGAGCAGCACGATGTGCGGTCGTTGCAGCAGCGTACGCGCGATCGCCAGGCGCTGCTTCTGTCCGCCGGACAATCCGGCGCCGCGCTCGCCGAGTTCGGTCTCCAGGCCCTCGGGCAGAGCCCTGACCACCTCGCCCAGATGGGCCATGCGCAGCGCGTCCGCGATGTCCGTCTCGCTCGCGCCGGGCGTGGCGTAGGTGAGGTTTTCCCGGATGGTGCCCCGCATCAGGCTGTGGTCCTGCTCGACATAGCCGATCCGGCCGCGTATCTGCTCCAGCGGCATGGTCGCCGTATCCGTACCGCCCATCCTGACCGTGCCGGAGTCGGGCCCGTAGAAGCGTTCGATCAGCTGGAAGACGGTGGTCTTGCCCGCGCCCGAGGGGCCGACGATCGCGGTGAGGCCCTTGTCCGGGACGGTGAAGGACACCTTGTCGAGGACGGGCTCCTCGCTGCCGGGGTACGTGAACGAGACGCGGTCGAAGGCGATCGCGTGGCCCCGGGTGGCGACCGGAGCGGCGTCCGGGTCCCGTTCCTCCTGCTCGATGCCGGCCAGTTCGCCGATCCGGTCCAGGGCCGCGCGGCCCTGCTGGAACTGGGCGATCGACATGAACAGCATCACCAGCGGCGACACCAGATAGAAGAGATACATGATGAACGAGGTCAGGTCCGCGGGCGGCATCGCGCCGGTCGCCACCCGGGCCATCCCCCAGGCGATGACGGCCGTCAGGGCGACCTGCGTACCGACGTTCATGGCGGGTGTGAGCATCGCGGACAGCGCCGAGACCCGGACCCCGGAGCGGCGCGCCTGCCGCGCGAAGCCGGTGATGCGCTCGGTCTCGCGGTCCTCGGCGCGCGACGCCTTGACGGTGCTCATCGCGCCGAGCACCCGCATCAGCGCGGAGCCGAAGTCGCTGGTGTCCTCGCGGTTGATGACCGCCACCTTCCGCACCCGCCGGGCCAGCAGCAGCGACACGACGCTGGCGAGCCCGAGGCACAGCAGGGTCACGGCGAGGAGCAGCGGATCGATCCAGACCATCAGGGCGATGCCGCCCAGGACCATGAATCCGCTGGTGACGATCTGCGCGAGGGCCTGCGCCAGGCAGATGCGCGCCAGCGAGGTGTCGGTGACCATACGGGTGAAGACGTCGCCCTGTTCCCAGCGCGCGAACGCGGCGGTACGGGAGCGCAGCAGCCGCGCGGTCAGCACATGGCGGATGTCGAAGACGATGTTCTCGCCCGCCCGTCCGATCGCGTAGGCGTGGGCGGCGGCGAGTGCCGCGTCCGTCACGAACAGCGCCGCCGCCAGCAGGATCGGTACGGTCAGTGAGCGGTCGCCGCCCACGGCCTTGATCATCTCGCCGATGGCCAGCGGCTGCGCCAGCGTGGCGGCGGATCCCAGGAGTCCCAGGAGGGTGCCCGCCAGCAGGAGCACGCGGTGCCCGCGGGCTATCCCCCAGACGTTCACGCCGCGGCCTTGACGTAGACCGAGACGAACATCGGCGACTGCTCGCTGTAGGGCACCTCGTCCCAGCTCGCGAACCGCTGCTCGGGCTCAAGACCGGCGTCGCGCGCGTACGCGTCGACCTCGTCCGGGGTGGTGAGGCGGGATGCCTCGGAGCCGACGCGGGTGGTCCCGTCCGATTCGTACCAGATGTGGGAGCAGAGCCAGAGCGAGCCCTCGGGCAGCAGTGTGGAGTGGGTCTGGAGTCCGGTGCCCGGTTCTGGATATGGCGTGAAATAGGTGTCGCGGCCGCGCCCGTCGTGGAGCGCGAGAATGGCGGGCTTGTTGTGGGTCTCGATGACGAGCCGGCCGCCGGGCCGCAGCAGCTCCGCCGCCCGCTGTACGGCCAGTCGCTGGTCCTCGGGGGTGAGCAGCATGGAGAGCGTTCCGCAGACGCAGTACACGAGGCCGTACCGCTCGTCGGAGGTGTACGTACGGATGTCTCCGTGGACCGGCTCGACCTCGGCGGCGCCGGGCTCGGCGCGCAGGGTGGCCAGCATCTCCTCGGAGGAGTCCACCCCGGTCACCCGGCCGACATGCCCGGACAGCGGTACGGCGATACGGCCGGTGCCGACGCCGAACTCCAGGGTGCCGGTGGAGTGATCGGGGTGGAGGGTGGCTATCTTCTTGGCGACCCCGGCCGCGGCGCCGTCCTTCGGGAACAGCCGGTCGTACCAGCCGTCGAACTGGCGGCCGTACCCGATGTCAGCTATCGCGTTCACTGGTGACTCCTCTTCCTGTTCCTGTGCAGTTCCAGGCCGGCGGCGAGGACGAGAGCCGTGCCGATCCCGACGGCGAACGGATAGTTGATGACGTCGCCGATCGCCAGGAACACCAGCACGGCGATGGCGGCGAGGGCGCAGAGAATGACCGGGGTCTTGTTCATCAGGAACTCCTCAGGTACTGCTGGTGCCGCCCCTCGTGGGGGAGGGGCGGCAGTCGATGGCGGCCGGGCCCTGTCAGGCCCTACCTCTTGAGAACGCCGATCGCGATGGCCGCGGCGATCGCGGCGCCGATCGCAACGATGACGTACGCACCAACACTCATGCCTTGACCGCTTTCTTGACGTGTGATTTCACTGGCGTGTCCGTGTGGGGGTCCAACGGGGTGTACGGCGACACGAACACGACCTCGGGGTCGTGGCTCGCGTCGTAGCCGGTGGCACGGGCCAGCGCGAACTGGAATCCCGTGATCAGCCGGGCGTCCTCCTGCTCCTGGATCGTGGCCCGCAGATACTCGGTGAGCGTCCGGTAGGCGGAGGTCCGCACGATGACGGGGAACCCCTTGTCGATCACATGCAGGATCTCACTGCAGATGTCGAAGATCGCCTTTTCCGGCCGCCGCGTGGGGAACCAGACGATCTGCCGCATCTTGCGGCCGGCGATGACGTCGACGCCCTTCCAGGCGGAGGTCTCCCCGTCCGTGCCGCGCGTGCGGTAGAGGAAGTGGTAGTCGTGCATGGCCGGAGTCGGCGCGAAGAACCGCCAGTTGGGCAGCAACGAGAAGGTGTCCTTCAGCTGGAGCCGGTTGAACAGCTGGTTCGGGTGCTGGGTCGCGACCGTACTGACCAGCATCACGGCCCCGGCGATGCGCCAGCCGGCGCCGGGCCCGGTGAACAGGCTCTTGCCGATCTCCCGCGGTGATGTGCTCACGTGGCCGCCCCCTCGTGCTCGTCCGTGGTCGCGTCGCTCCGCGGTCCGGCGTCGCAGAACGCGACGATGCGCTCGGTCACCTGGTGGGCGAAGCGGCTCTGCGTCAGCACCGTGTCGTGGTCGGCGCCCTCGATCACCACGACCTCCGTCCGCCGGCCGTCGCCGCGGTGCGCCTCGGCCAGCTCGTTGTGCATCAGCAGCTGGTCGGGGTCCCGGTCGACGGTCTGCTGCGCGGAGACCACCAGCGCGTGCGTGTCCAGCGGCTCAAGCTCGCCCTCGAAGGCACGGAAGTCCGCCTCCACCGCCGCCCATTCGCGGCGCCCGGCGTTCCACATCCGTACGTCCGTGTATTGCGCGAACGCCTTCTTGCGGTACGCCTCGGGCAGCGCGTCCACCCAGATGGGACGGGACATCAGGATGCCGGTGCCGGCGCGCAGGAACCACACCATCTGGGTGAGGGATTCACTCAGCCGCTTCGCGGTGTCGCTCTGCTGCTTGGAGCGGTTCAGCTCGTCGGGGTGGGAGGAGTCGAGATAGACGATGCCGTGCACCCGGTCCCCGAGCTGGAGGGCGGCGCGGCGGGCGAGTTCACCGCCGAGCGAGTGGCCGACGAGTATGACCCGGCGCTCCGGCGAGACGGTCCCCACGAGGTCGGCCAGGTCATCGACGGACTCGGCGAGGGTGTAGGGCGCGCCGGACTCGCGGCGGCTGCCGGCGTATCCGGCACGGGCGTACGTCACGACGCCGTAGCCGGTCTCCTTGGCCAGCTTCTCCGTCACCCAGGAGAAGTGCTCGGAGGTGGCGACCATCCCGGCGGCGAACACCATCACGGGCTTGTCGGCGTCGCCCTGCGACATGACCTCGTACTGGAGCTCGTTACCGCTGCGGGTGGTGAGGGTCCGGGTGGTGTGCCAGCCCTCCAGCGTACGGAGGCGACGCTGTACGGCGACCACACCGCCCACCGCGGCGGCGCAGGCCAGCAGGCTCGCGGCCGTCAGCGGTGCGCGGTTGTCCCGGCCCTCGACGGCGGGGTGGCCGCGGTGGGTCGCGGTGTACGCCACCATCGGGTGCATGGCCACGAAGGAGGACACGAACCGCCCCAGGCCCATGAGGAACCCGTTGGTGACATGGAACGCGGCGGCGCTGGTGATCACCGGGCGGGCCGGCCGGCCACCGGCGAGATAGACGAGGGGGAACAGGCACTCCAGCGCCAGCACGCTGTGCGTGAGATAGCGCGAGAGCCGCGGATTGTCCTGTGTCCACCGGAACATCGGCTCGTGGCCGTAGGTCCTGGTCCGCATGATCCCGCCGAGCGCGGACGCGTCCCGCCAGGGCTCGCCGAGCAGCTTCACCCAGCCGGACACCGCGTACGACAGGCTGGACTGGAGCGCGACGTACCAGATCAGGGCGTCCTTGGCCTCCGGCGACCGCACCAGCCGGGCCGCGCCGGTGGCGGTCTGCACGAGGATGGCCACCTGGTCGGACCCGTCGGTGCCATAGCGGTGGCGCGGGTAGAGGAGCGCGGAGGTCGTACCGAGGAAGAGGCTTCCGGCGCCGCGCCAGCGCGAGGAGCCGGGAAGCAGCATGCCCGCGCTGACGGCGGCGCGGGCTACATGGAGGGCGGTCGTCGTCCGGCGTCCGCTGACGGCGTGCAGCGCCTTGCGTACGAGGGGCGTCGAGGCGGCCTGGACATCCTTGACGATGTCCCAGTCGTTGAGCCCGCCCTTGTGCAATTCCTTGCGCTGGGAGAGGTATTCGATCGACGAGGTCAGTGTGGTGACCGCGGCCAGCCGTTCCGACAGGGCCACCGCCCCGTCCCGGGACACCGGCACAGGACCGAAGACTGCCGAAGCGATCCTTCGTGCGAATCTCACAGGGTTCCTTTCAAAACCGCCCTGGGGACGGCTCCCGTAGAGTGGATGGGGTTCTGCCGGGCCAGAACGCATCTCTGGCCCGGCAGAATTGCATTCAGGTAGTGCCCGCGACTAGAGCTGCGTGGCCGGGGCCGAACCGCCGCCGCGACCGAGCTCAAAGGCGCCGATGACGGCGGAAGAGACCGCCACGCCGCCCAGGAACGCACCCGGGGTGGCAAGCACCGGGGTGGCGTCGGGGAATACCTTTCCCTCCGCCGGAATGTCCATCTCGTTCACTGCCTCGATGATGTTGTTCATGCTTTTCCTCCTACCAACAGTTCGATTTGGTGAATGAATGAGCGTTTCGGAACGTTTTCGGAGCGTTTTCGCGCGGGTGGTGTGAAACCACCGGCGAGATTGTTCAGCCGACAGCCTTGCCGAGGGCGTACGCGCCACCGACGAGGGTCGCGCCGCCGACGAACGCGCCGACGACCTTGGCGCCACCGATGGCGGCGAGGGCGGCGGCCGGGGTCGCCAGAACCGGGCCCTGCTCCGAGTTGGACTCGCCCTGGTCGATGGCGCCGAGGTCCAACTTCTCGTTGAAGTACGAGACGATCTCCACCATGAGGTGCTCCGCTTTCTGCTATGTGTTGGATGCACACGTTCCATGTGCCGACGCACGCACTGGATGCACGTGCGGAATACACACACTGAAATCCGGCCACAAATAAGGCCGATACCGGTCATTCTGTGGTTCTCGGTGCGTTATACGCGGGTAAACCTCCGCGACTGCGGCGGCGATCCCCCGTGCGGTGCGGTTGGATGAAAGCACCCGCGCCAACAAGGCCAGTATGACGTAGGTCACAGTGCCATTCGGAATGGGATCGTCCGTCTTCTGACATGTGTCACAAGTCGATATGACGTCCGTCATCAGAGGCCATGACAGTTCTCATCGGGGTGGGCGTCATTCATCGGGGACGATTTCGCCCATGGATGCCAATGGAGCAGAAAATGTGATCGAGGTCACAGACCTTTGGCGGCGATACGGGCCCGATGACAAGCGTGGCTTCGCCGCCGTTCGGGGCGTCAACTTCGCTGTTCCGAAGGGCGAAATCTTCGCGCTCCTCGGGACAAATGGAGCAGGAAAGACCTCTACGGTCGAACTGCTCGAAGGTCTCGCCCGCCCCACCGGTGGCAGTATTCGGCTGTTCGGCGCGCACGACCCCTTTTCCGACCGGAAGCACACCCGGCCGCGCACGGGCGTCATGCTCCAGCACGGCGGTTTCGCCACCGACCTCACCGTCGACGAGACGGTCCGAATGTGGGCGTCCGTCACCACCGACCCGCGCCCCGTCGCGGAGGCCACCGAGATGGTGGGGCTCGGGCACCGCGGCGACGTCACCGTCAAGAGCCTGTCGGGCGGCGAGAAGCGACGGCTCGATCTCGCCATGGCCACACTCGGCCGGCCCGATCTCCTCTTCCTGGACGAACCGACGACCGGAATGGACCCCGAGGGCCGTCACGACACCTGGCGGATCATCGAACAGCTCAACGACGACGGCGCCACCATCGTCCTGACCACGCACTACCTGGAAGAGGCCGAAGGACTCGCCGACCATCTGGCCATCATGCACCAGGGCGAGATCGCGGCATCCGGAACGGTGCCCGAGATCGTCGCGGCCCACCCCTCCACCCTCGCCTTCCGCCTCCCGCCGGGCCTCGGCACCGACGACCTCCCCTCCGCGGACGACCTGCGGGCCACCATCGCCGCCGGCAAGGACGGCCGGATGGAGCTGTCCACCGACGATCTCCAGCACACCACGACCGAAGTCCTGTTCTGGGCCCGCTACAAGGGCATCGACCTGAAGGAACTCGACGCCAGCTCCGCCTCCTTGGAGGAAGCGTTCCTGCGCGTCGCCCGTACCGCCACGAGGGGCACCGAATGAGTACCGCCGTCGCACACCTCACCGCGCTCAGCCGGGTCGAGCTGAGCCTCTTCGCCCGGAGCAAGACCAACCTGTTCAACGTGCTGGTCATCCCCGTACTGATCACCATGGGCACCACCACCTTCATGGACCAGTACGACCTGGCGGGCGCCGGTCTCGCCATGGGCCAGGTGATGATCTCCACCTCCGCGGGCATCGTCCTGGTCATGGCCCTGTACGCGCCCCTCACCGGCGTCTACGTGCTGCGCCGCGAGGACCATCTCCTCAAGCGGCTGCGCACCGGCGAGGTCAACGACACCGTCATCCTGGCCAGCCCGGCCGTCCCCATGATCGTCGTCGCCGTCCTCCAGTTCGCCCTGATCGCCGCGGCCGTCACGGTCATCGCCGGTCTCGGCGCGCCCGCCGCCCCGCATCTGGCGCTCCTCGGCATCGTGCTCGGCGCCCTCATGACCACCGCCGTGGCCGCGCTCACCACCGCCGTGGCCCGCACCGCGGAGAGCGCCCAGGGAGTCAGCACCATGGGCTTCCTCTTCCTCCTGCTGACCTCAGGAACCCTTATCCCCATGGGTGTTCTGCCGGACATTTTCGGAGACGTCCTCGGGTACTTCCCGCTCACCCCAGCCATCAGCCTGGTCCAGTCGGGCTGGACCGGAGAGGATGCGGGCCTGGGCTCCACACTCATCAAGGTCGTCACGATCGTCGCCTGGACCGCCCTGGCGACCTGGGGTGTACGGCGGTGGTTCCGTTGGGAGCCCAGAGACTGACCGCATGACCAACGGGGAAGAGGAAGCGAAATGGGGACCTCGCCGCACCAGACCAATGTGCACAAGGCCACGGTCTACACACGTTGGATGCTCTGTTCCATGCCCTGGCTCCTGCTCGCTTCCCTCCTCTGGCCGTTACTGGCCCAACTCCAGCGCGGCGGCGCGTCGACCTCGGCCGTCGGCCTGGCCGCGGCGCTGACGACCGTCCAGGGGATCGGCGCGACCACGGCCGTGGCCTACGGCATCGGACGACAGATCCTCCCGGTACCGCTGCTGCTGGGAATCGGAGTACTCACAGCGCTCCAACTCGCCCTGATGCCCTACCTGTACGACTCGGGATGGCTGACCGGAACGCAGTCGATCGCCACGCTGTCGGTCGTCCTGGCGCTGCCGCTCGCCTTCGCCCTGTCGCCCACGACCAATCTGCGGCTCTACGCGAGCACCGCGCTCGCCGAGACCGCCGCCGCCACGACCGTGAGTCTCTATCTCGACCCCCGGATGACCCTGCCCGTCCTCACCGTCACCGCGACGGGATGGGCGGTCATCGGCCTTCTCATGCACTCCTCCGTGTGGTTCCTGGCCGTCATGTGGCAGCTGGACGCGGCCCGGGAATCACAGGCCAGGCTGGTCGTGGCGGAGGAACGGCTCCGGTTCGCCCGCGATCTGCACGATGTGATCGGGCGGAACCTGTCCGTCATCGCGCTCAAGGGCGAACTGGCCGCCCGGCTCACCCAGCACCCCAAGGCGCAGGCGGAGATGGTCGAGGTGCAGCGCCTCGCGCGCGAACTGCACAAGGAGATCAGGGACGTCGTACGGAACTACCGCACCACCGACCTGGAAGCCGAACTCGACGGCGCCCGCGCGGTCCTGGAAGCGGCCGGCACGACCTGCGTCATCCACCACGCCCCGCCGGCGGGCGGCTTCGGGGAGAAGACCCAGATCGCGCTGGGATGGGTCGTCAGGGAGGCCGTCACCAACGTACTGCGGCACGCCCAGGCCACCCACTGCACCATCACCGTGGATCGCCGCGACGGCAAGGGAACCCAACTCCAGGTGACCAACGACGGTGCCACGTCCGACGACGATGCCGCGTCCGGCGACGGTCCATGCCAGGGGACCGGTCTGGACGGGCTGAGGCAGCGGCTCGCGCCACTCGGCGGCGACCTCTGCCACGGCTACGGGCCGAAGAACACCTATCGACTCACTGTGCGTATACCGAACGGGGAATCGTAATGATCCGGGTCCTCCTCGCCGATGACGAACACCTCATCCGCGGCGCGCTGGCCGCGCTGCTGACCTTCGAGCGCGACCTGGAGGTCGTCGCCGAAGCCTCGACCGGCCCCGAGGCCGTGGCCATGGCCCGCCACCACAAACCCGATGTCGCCGTTCTCGACCTCCAGATGCCGGGCAAGGACGGCATCACCGTCGCGGAAGATCTCAGCCGCAGCCTGCCCGGCTGTCAGACGCTTATCGTCACCAGCCACGGCCTGCCCGGTCATCTCAAGCGCGCGCTGGCCTCCGGAGTCCAGGGCTTCGTCTCGAAGACGGTGTCCGCGCAGGAACTCGCCTCGATCATCCGCAGCGTGCACGGCGGCAGCCGCTACATCGACTCCACCCTGGCCGCGGACGCCATCAGCGCCGGTGACTCGCCGCTGACCTCGCGGGAGGCCGATCTGCTCACGCTGGCCGCGGACGGCGCGCCGATAGAGGACATAGCGGAGCGGGCGGCGCTGGCACAGGGCACCGTACGCAACTACCTGTCGGCGGTGACCACCAAGCTGGGGGTGGAGAACCGGCACGCGGCGGCGTATCTGGCGCAGCGGCGGGGCTGGATCTGAGCGAGCGGTACGGGCCTTGCTGGACTTTGCCGGGTCCCACTTGGCCTTACTGGGCCTTGCTGAGCCTCGCTGGGCCTCGCTGACGGATCTACCCGCCTCCGTACGTCGGTTCGTACGGCGTACGGAGGCGGTCGCACATACGGGAGGCGGTCGCGCGCCGCTCGGGCACACGACCGCCGGGGAGTACCGGGCCGGGGCGCCTCAACTGGCGCCCATGACCACCCCGATCGTCGTCGTGGCGACCATCGCCGTCAGCGCGGTCTGCGCCGCGTCGATGATGCTCCGTACGGCGGGCGACGCCCACTGGCCCTGGGCGATCGCCGCCGTCCGCGACTCCACCGCGCGCGCGTCGCCGTCCGGGAACGCCAGCTTGTGCAGCTTCGCGCCGTGGAGCAGGGCCACCAGCCCAGCCGTACGGTCGTCGGGGGCCTCGCCCCGCAGCACCACCTCGTCAAGCCGCTCCCGTACCGACGCCTCGGCCGACCCGTCCGCCTCCGGATAGCGGCGCACGGGGAAGAGCCCAAGCACCTTCTTGGTCTCCTTGCGGACCAGGCCCTTCGCCACCAGACCGTCCGTCGCGCCGGACACCGCCGGCTTCTTCAGGTGATGCAGCCAGTCCTTGACCTTGCCCGGCTTGTCGTAACCGACGATGTCGGCGAGCGCGGCGTCGAGGCTGGGCACACCGAGCGGCGCGGGGTCACGGACGGAGACCACCTTCTCGGTCACCTCGATCCGCCCTGCCAGCGCGAGATCCACGAGGGACGCCGCCGCGATCGCCCAGGCGACCTTCTCCGGCTCCTTCTCGTAGCCCCATTTGTCGTCCAGCGAAAGCAGCAAGAGCTCTTCGCCCAGCGTCGTTTCCATATCTGTTGCCTCTCCGGGTGCCGTGGGGGGGTAAACACCATCAGCGTACGGTCCGGATCGCTCGTCGCTCCACCCCGGCCTGATCCGACAGCGATACACCGACCGTCGGGGTGTTGGACGCCTTCACGAGATAGTGCGGGCGCCGCTTCACCTCGTAATAGATGCGCCCGATGTATTCGCCGACGATCCCGATCATCGATATCTGCGCCCCGGCCAGTGCGGTGATGACCACCAGCAGCGTCGCGAATCCCGGGGTGTCGACGCCACGCGTCAGAACTCCGCCCACGATCCACACGGCGTACATGGCCGCGATCACCATCAGGGTGACACCGAGATGCACGGCGGCGCGCAGGGGCTTGTTGTTGAAGGAAAGCAGGCCGTCCAGACCGTAGTTGACGAGTTTGCCGAAGCTCCATTTACTGGTGCCTTCCTCGCGTACGGCGTTCTCGTAATTGAACGTCGTGCTGGGAAAGCCCACCCAAGCGAAGAGGCCCTTGGAGAATCGGTTGTACTCGGTAAGGGCCGTGACGGAGTCCGCCGCCCGGCGCGAGAGCAGCCGGAAATCCCCCACGCCGTCCACGATCTCCACGTCCATGAAGCGGTTGATGAGCCAGTAGTAGGCCCGCGCGGTGAGGGTCCTGCTGAACCGGTCCCCTTTCCGGGTGCGCCGGGCGATGACTTGGTCGTAGCCGTCGCGGTGCAGTTCCACCATGCGCGGAATGAGTTCCGGCGGATGCTGGAGGTCCGCGTCCATGATGACGATCGCGTCACCGGCGGCGTGTTCCAGACCGGCGAGCATCGCGGCTTCCTTGCCGAAGTTACGGCTGAAGGAGATATAGCGGACGCGCGGGTCCGTGTCGGCGAGTCGGCTGAGATGGAGCAGTGTTTTGTCGCTGCTGCCGTCGTCCACGAAGACGAATTCGAACGACGTGTCGAGGTCGGAGCCGTGGTCGAGCGCGGAGGTCTCTTCGGTGACGCGCTCGTGGAAACGGTCGATCACCGCTTCCTCGTTGAAGCATGGAACGACGATGGAAATCAGCATGGTTCCCCCTGATGGGTCTTTCGCCGCGAGGACCGTGTGTGCCGGGCCCGGTAGGCGATGAGGACGAGAAGGATGAGGAGAGAGGCACCTCCCACCCATGCGCCGATGCGCAGGCCCGGGGGCCGGAAGTCGCAGCGGACGGTGGTCGGGGCGGAGGAGCCTGCGAGCGGTACGGCGACGAGGCCGAGGTACGAGTCCGCGGGCCGCGGGGCGGAGTCGCCCGCGGCACATCGCCAGCCGGCGATACGCGGGACGGCGAGCACGGCGAACCCCTCCGCGTGCGCGGGGAGTTCGGCCGTCACGGTGTGGCCGGAGACGTGGACCTCAGTGGCTCCGGTGGTCTTGAGACGGTGCGTGGTCTCGCTCAGGCGGCCGGTGTCCAGGCAGCCGAGAGCGCCGTCCGGGACGGCGCCGCCCTTGTCGGGGCGGAGTTCGATCGTGACGCGCCCGGAGGGCGGGACGGTGCCGAGCGGCTGCATCGCGGCGATCTTGGTGACGCGGCGGTTGTCGGGGTGGGAGTCGGGTCGGGTGCCGGGTTGGGGGTCGGGTTGGGGGTCGGGCTGGAGATCGGCCAGGGGGTCGGCCTGGAACCGGCTCACGGTGGTGCGCGGCCCCCTGTCGGGAGCCGCGTCCGTCAGGCGCGCGGTGCCCGAGTAGTGCGGCGCCCACAGCTGCGCCTCACTGCCGGCCGGACAGGTCGCGCTGATGCGGGCGGCGGCACCGGGGCGCGTCGCGACGGGCCGGATCCGCGGCACCGTATAGACCCGGGCGCCGAGCAGCTTCTCCTGGTTGCGGAAGGCCGAGGCCCCGAACTCCGGTACGGGACCGGCGGGCCGGACGGTGACCAGCGGCGGCACCTCCCGCCGCGTGACCACCGGTGCGCCGCCCTCCCGCGGATTCCACTTCTGGTGCGGGTCGGGAGGAGAACTCACCCGGGCTCCCACGGAGAAGAGGACGTCCGTGACCGGGTTGTCCAGGCTCTGCACCGACCGTCCCCGCGAGGTCCAGCCGCCGCCGAGCGCCGTGAGCGTACGGCTGAGGACATCGGAGGTCAGGCTGCTGTAGTACTGGGCGCCCTGGCCGCCGACGAGCAACGGGTCGTTCGCGACGGTCTGTTCACGGCCCGGCTCGGTGCGGTGGCGCGGCCAGTCGTCCGCCCGCGCGATGGCATCGCTCTGGTCGCGCTGCCGCGCGCCCCAGGGCGCGTAGTCGTCCGCGTGCGCCAGCCTCAGCTTGTCGGCGAGGGCCGTGGTCGCTGCCGACTGGCCCAGTTGAACGGTGATCAGCAAGGCCGCGCAGAAGGCGACGACCGCCCGTGGACGGGACCGTCCGGCGGCCATGAGAGCGAGCACGACGGCCCCCGAGGCGGCGCCCACCAGCGCGATCGGGACCGACCACCGATTGACCAGGCCGCTGACACTCGCCCCGGCCACGACGAGCGCCAGCACTCCGCTCGCGGCCAGTAGCGGACGCGGGCCGGGAACCCCGTGGGCGAACGAGCACCACGCGGCGATCACCAGCAGCCCGCACAGGACGAACGCCTGCCGGTAGGCGCTCCCGTTGGGGGTGCTGAACGCGTTCCAGACCAGATGCGTGGGGCCCCACTGGAGCGACAGCGCCACCGCGACCACGAGCAGCGTCAGCACCAGGCGCACCCGTCGCGGCACCGCCGTGTTGAACGGCAGGGTGAGTGCGAGCAGCAGCGCCGCGGTGTTCACGTACAGGGACGGGCTCCCGAAGCTGTACGTGGCGGGCAGCAGCCGGGCGAGGACGTCGGTCCACGGGACCGCCGAGAACACGGTGTTCCGGCCCGGGTACGCGTGCAGCGTCCCGAAGTAGACGACGACGACCACCGGCGCGGCGAGCCCCATTCCCAGCGCGCTGGTCAGGGCGGCCCGCCGCAGCGCGACAAGACGCTCCCGGACGGAGTACGAGTCGGCCGACAACAGCCGGGCGAGGAGCAGGAGTCCGGCTCCGAGCGTGGCCATGTACGCGGTGTAGAAGTTGGCGGTCCAGACGACCGCGACCACCAGCACACCGAGCACGTGGCGACGGCCGGCCGTCGCCCACTCACCCACCAGGCAGAGCAGCGGGAAGGCGATCAGGCCGTCCAGCCACATCGTGTTGTACACGGCGTCCGCCAGGGCCCACCCGCACAGGGCGTACGAGCCGCCCAGCGCCCCCGCGACCCACCAGCGCCCGGGACGCAGCCGGAGCAGCAGCCAGGCCATCGCGGCACCGGCCGCGGCCAGTTTCGCGACGGTGATCACATAGACCGCGAGATCGATCTCGTCCCGTGGGAAGAGCGCGACCAGCGGGGCGAAGGGGCTGGTGAGGTACGTACCGAGGTCGGGCAGCAGGCTGGAGCCGAAGCCGGAGCGCCAGTTGACGAACAGATCGCCGTCGGCCCTGCCGTGCAGCAGGTCCCACAGATAGGCGTGGTACGGGACGTACTGGTTGCCCAGATCGTTCACGGCACGGGTCCGTGGCCCGAACGGAAAGACACGCGCGAGCGCGTCACCGGCGCACAGCGCCGTGGCGGTGATCAGGGCGGCGAGACACGCGGCGCGGCCGATAGGTTTCACACTGAGATCTGTCCCCGGAACCCGCCGCGTTGCGGTGATGTAGAGCACATTTAGGGCGCGTGGAGGGCACATTCGGACGTCAACACCGCGCCCGCGCGGCCACGCGTCCGGGAGTCCGCGGCCGATCCGCTGTCGGAATTCCCTGACGAGGGGTCATAATGGGACGCGTAGCCCTTCGCGCATCCCCCGTCGCGAAGGGCTACGCCTATTCGCCGCGGCCGGATTCACCTGCGCCGCAGCGGAATTGACCGCCCGTGACTCGCACGGGCAGGGGACTCCCCTCGTGGCCCCCTGCCCATGTTTTTTCGAGTTAACAGCGACGTAAAGTGGTTGTGCAAGCCAGTTCCGACCCTGGGGCGTCCTCATCGGGGCCGGTTACGGTACGAGCCCGTTGACCGAAATCGGGGGCCAGGATGGACAACGATGTCAACGCCGTCGGCGCCGAAGTCGGCGACGGCGACGGCGAGGAGCGCGCGCCGGAACTGCGGACGCTGCGTCAGAAGGTCGAGTACATGATGGAGAAGACCTTCCCAGGGCAGACGATCTCGGGGCGGGTCTTCGCGGACCTGGTCAAGGAGCGCGGCGGCTCCCTTTCCCACAGCTACTTCTCCAACATCCTCGCCGGGAAGGTCACCCAGCCGTCGGAGGAGATCCTGCGGGCCCTCGGGCTGGGTTTCGGTGTGGACTGGCGCTTCTTCAAGGAGAAGTCCCAGGTCATCGACGACGTCGTGGCCGGACTCCGGTTCCTCGCGAAGAGCCGTACGGGCGAGATCAGCGGAATCGCGGCGCGCGCTCCGGACTGCGACGGACTACCCCCGGAACTGCTGCAAGTCGCGTTGTCGCTGCTGGAGGACACCAATGGGGGACGGAGGGGGAATGGCAGGGGCACGGGTGACGGGAGTACGAACGCGAAACCGGACCCGAAAGCCGAGCCGGAACGGCAGTAAAGGCGTGCGCACCACCACCACCGCGGACCGCGCCGTCACCACGGCCCGCACCGTCACGGACATCTTCCAGCCCCGTAACGTCCTGCTGTTCGGCATGCTCGCCATCGGCCTCGCCGCCGCGGGGGATTGGACCGGTCTGCCCTGGGGCCTGCTCGCCGCCCTGTGCGCCGGACTGATACCCGCCGGCTATATCGAATGGGAACGCAAGCGGGGTACGTGGGACGACCGCCACGTTGTCGACCGTACGAAACGCGCGCCGATCTTCTTCGTCATCCTCGGCTCGATCGGCACCGGCTCCGTCATCATGGTGCTCGGCAGGGCCCCGACGGGCATCCTCATCACGATGCTCGCCCTCTGGGCGATGACGGTCCTGCTCCTGGCCGTGAACACCGTATGGAAGATCTCGGTCGACTCGGCGGTCGCCTCGGCCGTCGTGGCACTGCTCGCCGCGGCCCACTCCCCCTGGTGGCTGCTCGGGTACGCCATGACCACCGCGGTGTGCTGGTCCCGCGTAGCCCTGAAGTTCCACACCCTCGCCCAGACAATCGCCGGAGCGACCCTGGGCGCGGCGACGGCGACGGCGTTCTTGCTGGCGTGAGAACCGAGGCCCCCCCGCCCCGCCCCGCCCCGCCCAGTAGCATCTGAATCGGGGAGCGCTCCACGCTTTCCCTGGAAGGGTGGTCATGGGAGCCAGCGAGCGGAAACCGGCGGCGAAAGCGGCGCCGCTGCGGCGCGATGCTCAGCGCAATCGGGAGTTGCTGATCGCCTCCGCGCGGGATGTGTTCGCCGAGCAGGGGCTCGACGCGTCGCTGGACGAGATCGCTCGGCGTGCCGGCGTCGGTAACGCCACTCTGTACCGGCACTTCCCCGACCGGGCCGCACTCATCGAGGCCGTCTTCCACAAGTCCCTCGGTGAGACGCAGCGCGCCGGTGAGGAGGCGCGGCTGAGCGACGATGCCTGGGCCGGGCTCACGACGTATCTCTCGTCGATCTTCGCGGGGCTGGCCGCCGACCGCGGGGCCAATGACCTGATGACCACCGGCGTACGGGGCGTGCCCTCGCTGGAAGCCCTCCATGCCGAGAACCGGGAGACGGTCGGCCTCCTCCTGGCGCGCGCCCAGCGGCAAGGGGTGATGCGTCACGACATCACCACCGAGGACCTGCTCTTCAGTCTGGCCGCGCTCGGCCGCGCCGTGCCCGCCCTGACCACCACGGCCCCCGATGCCTGGCGGCGCTATCTCGCCCTTCTCCTCGACGGCCTGCGCGCGGGACCCGCCGTACCCGCCGTACCGCTTCCCGCACCGCCCCTCACCCTCGATGAACTCGGCAGTGTCCTCCACGACTTGGGTCCGCACCGCGCCCGCTAGGCCCTGTCCGGTCGGACAGGACCTAGGCCCTGTCTTCAAAGTCCCGCCTGCTCGGCGACGCCCGGCACGCACGCTCGCGGCGTTGTCGGGATCACCCCAGTACATCCAGTACTGGGGCGACCCTCCGCCTTGCGATCGCACGCACCGGCCGCCTCCGAGCCCGCCCTCCGGGCGGACGGCGCTACTTTGAAGACAGGACCTAGGCCGTGGCTCGGAAGTGGGATCACGCTAGGGTGCCTCGGTGACAGAGACCCAACGACGCCGCGACGTAGGCCCTCCCGGCACGGACTCCGGCGAGAAGTCGACCCTGCTCGCGTTCTTGAACTACGTCCGCGAGGCAGTGGCCGCCAAGGCGCGGGGTCTTGAGGACGGCCGGGGGCGAACGCCTGGAGTCCCCTCCGGCACCAGCGTCCGGTTCCGTCGGCAGGTGACGCGGTTCATCGTCCACTTCTGACGCTCGGCCTAGGACGGTACGGAAGGGACGGACGGGACGGAAGGGACGGGCGGGACGGAAGGGGCCGGGCTGTCCGTCGCGTACTGGGCCGCCTGGATCCGGTACAGGCCGCGGAAGACCTTCGGGCCCTCGACCTCGTCCGACAGCAGCTCCGAGAAGGTGCCGCTCTCCACGACCCGCCCCCGGTCCAGGACATGGATCAGATCCGCCGCCCGTACCGAGCCGAGCCGGTGCGTGATCAGGATGACCGTCTGGCCCGAGTCGGCGAGGCTGCGGATCTGCTCGAAGAGCTGCTGCTCGGCCTTGGCGTCGAGCGCCGAGGTCGGCTCGTCGACGATGAGGATCTGTCCGGCGCGGTAGTGGGCGCGGCCGAGACCGATCCGCTGCCACTGCCCGCCGGACAGCTGGTGGCCGCCCTTGTACCCACGGGCCAGCAGCGTCTTCCAGCCGCGCGGCAGCTCGGCTATCAGCTCCTCGGCGCCCGCGTACCGTACGGCCGCGTCCAGCCGCTCCCGGCTCACCGGCACCTCGGGCCGTCCGATGCTGACGTTCACCGTGGCGGTGAAGGGCCACCGGTAGAAGTCCTGGCCCACCACCGCGACCCGCGAGACCAGTTCCCGCCGGTCCGCCTCCGCCGCGTCGACCCCGTCCCACAGGATGCGGCCGGAGTCCGGTCGGTAGAGCCCGCACAACAGCTTGACCAGGGTGGACTTGCCGCTGCCGTTCTCCCCCACCAGCGCGACGATCCGGCCGGCGGGGATGGTGAGACTGGCGCCGTCGAGCGCGCGCTTGTTGTCCTTGCCCCGGTAGGTGAAGACGACGTCCTCGAAGGTGATCGTCTCCGGCTTCTCGGGCAGCGGAAGCCCGCCGACCGGTATCGCGCGCTCGACGGCCTCCTCGCACAGCCGGTGCAGATCCCCGACGAACAGGCTCTCCTCGTGCAGGTAGTTCACCTGGAGCACCAGATTCTCCAGGCTGGAGGAGCCGGTGCGGATGGCCAGTACGGCGGTGCCGCCGACGGAGAGCGCCATCGCTCCGGTCCACAGCAGCCCGCCGAGCGTGGCGTACGCGGCGCCCGCCGCCAGCCCGGTCCATCCGGCGGCGATCAGCCCCGTACGGGCTGCGAGCCGGGCGAGCCTGCGCTGCTCCGCCTCCTGCGACCGCGACATCTCGCGGAAGTGATGCAGCAGGAACGGTCCGACGTTGTGGACCCGAATCTCCGGCGCCGCGTCGGTGGAGATCAGCAGATGGCTGATCAGACTCCCGGCCCGTGAGTGCTGCACCCACACCTGGAACGAGACGTAACGGCGCCGAGCCATCGACAGGGCGGCCCAGGCGCTGGGCAGTGTCATCGCGATGAGCAGCGGGAGCAGTACGGGGTGCAGTACGGCGAGAACGCCGGCGGCGGCGATCAGCGACATCAGGGCGTTGAGGACGTTCTGGCAGTACTGCACCATCCGCCGGGCCGAACCGGCGCCGTACTGGGCGCTGTCGAGGAGCTTGTGGAATTCGTCGTCCTCGACCGCTTCCAGCTCGACATTGGCGGTATGTGACAAGTACCGCTCGGTGGCGACCCGTTCGACCTTCGGTTCCAACTGTCCCGTACCGGCGGTGGACAGGGCCCGCAGCACCGCGCCGGCCAGCGCGGTCCCGCCGGCGACAGCCAGCGCCGGGCCCGCGTGGGTGAGCCGCTCGGCGGTGGTGCCGTCGCTCAGGAGATGTCCGAGGACGCGGTTCACGGCGATCAGCCCGACCGCCTGGCTGATCCCCCGGCCGATCTCCGCGCAGGTCACCAGGCGCAGGGCGGCCCTGTCCGCCTCCCACGCCAAGCGGGCCGTCGTACCGACCAGTCGCGGCAGCCGCGTGATCATGGACCGTAGGTTGAGCTGGAGGAAGGCGTCGTCATGCTTGTTCCAGCCCATGTCGTACCGCAGCGGCCCGCCGAACAGCATCTCCTCGGACTCGGACGACTCCACGCGCTCCGTCTCGCTGGTGACCTCCTCCGTCTCGCTGGTGACCTCACTGGTGGTACGGGGTTTCCGTCGCGATGCCATGGCTGTTCGATGCCCAGGTCGAAGGGCGCTCACGGCAGCGAACCCGGCGTGAACGGAGCACACCCGGCGCACACTCCCGGGCCCGCGCGCCGGACACCGTTTCCGGGCCGGTGGCCGGTGGCCGGTGTCAGTCCTCGGTGATCTCGCCCCGCACCACGACCACCGGGCACTTCGCGTGCTGCGTGACATGCAGGCTCACCGACCCGAGCAGGGCCGCCTTGAAGCCGCTGTACCCACGGTCGCCCACCACAAGGAGGGAGGCCCCCTCCGAGCTGTCCAGCAGGACCTGCGCGGCGGGGCCGGCGACGACGCGGCGTTCGACCACGGCCGCGACGTCCGCCTCCAGCGTCTTGTCCACCGCCTCGTCCAGGATCTGCCAGGCCAGCTGCTCCGGTTCGAACTCCGGCGGCATTCCGGGCAGCATGCCCGCCCAGCCGGTGGCCGGGTACTCCCAGCCGATCACCGCGCCCACCTCGTCACCGGTCAGCTTCGCCTGCCGTACGGCCCAGCGCAGCGCCTTCAGTGAGGGCTCCGAGCCGTCGACGCCGACCACGATGGTGCCGCTCATGACGTTCCTCCCGCGGATTGATTTTTCGCTTTTGATCCGATTTCCCCCAGGGGGCAAACCTACTCAAGGCTCGCGAGAAGGTGCTCGAAGGGCACCACCTCGTCTACCTCGTCCCCCTCATCCAGATCGTCCCTCTCACCCACATCTCGGCCCTTCTGCCCCCTCGCGCCGGTCTCGGGCGTCAGCCCCCGCAACAGCCGGGCGAACTCGCCACCGGCGCGGTCGATCCGGGCCGGCAGCCCGCCCGCGTACGCGTCGGCGCCCGCGCCCCAGTCGTCGGTCGCCGCGAAGACGGCCGTCGGCAGGGTGAGCGCGTGCAGATACGAGAACAGCGGGCGCATCGCGTGCTCCACCACGAGCGAGTGGCGCGCGGTGCCGCCGGTGGCGGCGAGCAGTACGGGCGTTCCGGTGAGCGCGTCCGGCTCGATCAGGTCGAAGAACGACTTGAACAGTCCGCTGTACGAGCCCGCGAAGACCGGGCTCACGACGATGAGCCCGTCCGCCCCGGTCACCGCCTCCAGCGCCGCGCTCAGCGCGCCCGCCGGAAAGCCGGTGACCAGGTGGTTCGCTATCTCGACGGCCAGATCGCGCAGTTCGACGATCTCGACCTCGGCCTTCCGGTCCTCGGCGGCCAGTTCACGGCTGGTCGCCTCCGCCAGCCGGTCCGCCAGCAGCCGGGTGGAGGACGGCTTGCTCAGCCCGGCCGATACGGCGACGAGCCGCAATGGCTCCCTGCCGCTCGTCCGCGTCGCGGTGCTGGTCCGCGTCGCGGTGCTCGTACGCGTCGCGGTGCTCGTACGCGTCGCGGTGCTCGTACGCTCCATCGTCAGACCTCCTCCTTCACCTTCACCGACGTGGCGGCGGCCGGGTGGACAGGACCGTCCGGGACCCCGGCCGGTCGCAGGGCCGCGAACTCCTTGCGCAGTACGGGTACGACCTCCTCGCCCAGCAGGTCCAGCTGTTCGAGCACGGTCTTCAGCGGCAACCCCGCGTGGTCCATCAGGAACAGCTGGCGCTGGTAGTCGCCGAAGGCGTCACGGAAGGCCAGGGTCTTCTCGATGACCTCCTGCGGGCTGCCCACGACCAGCGGCGTCTGCTCCGTGAAGTCCTCCAGGGATGGCCCGTGCCCGTAGACCGGCGCGTTGTCGAAGTACGGGCGGAATTCCCGTACCGCGTCCTGCGAGTTCTTCCGTATGAACGCCTGGCCGCCCAGACCGACGATGGCCTGCTCCGGGGTGCCGTGCCCGTAGTGCGCGTACCGCTTCCGGTAGAGCCGGATCAGCTTCTGGAAGTGCTCCTTGGGCCAGAAGATGTTGTTCGCGAAGAAGCCGTCCCCGTAGTAGGCGGCCTGCTCGGCGATCTCGGGGGAACGGATCGAGCCGTGCCAGACGAACGGCGGGGTGCCGTCCAGCGGCCGGGGCGTCGAGGTGAAGCCCTGGAGCGGCGTACGGAACTTGCCTTCCCAGTCGACGACGTCCTCGCGCCACAACTTGTGGAGCAGGGCGTACTTCTCGATGGCGAGCGGGATGCCCTGACGGATGTCCTCACCGAACCACGGATAGACCGGCCCGGTGTTGCCGCGCCCCATCATCAGATCGACGCGCCCGTCGGCCAGGTGCTGGAGCATCGCGAAGTCCTCCGCGATCTTCACCGGGTCGTTGGTGGTGATCAGTGTGGTGGACGTCGACAGGATCAGCCGCTCGGTGGTGGCCGCGATGTAGCCGAGCATCGTGGTGGGCGACGAGGGTACGAAGGGCGGGTTGTGGTGCTCGCCGGTGGCGAAGACATCCAGCCCGACTTCCTCGGCCTTCCGCGCGATGGCGACCATCGCCTTGATCCGCTCGTGCTCGGTCGGCGTACGTCCGGTGGTCGGGTCGGGCGTGACATCGCCGACGGTGAAGATCCCGAACTGCATCGCGCTCACCTCTCGCCTTTCGAAGGATCGTATTAGTTGAAGCTTCAACTGAAGCCTACAGCGGCACACCCCCGATCCCTATTCCGCCCCCGCCCCCGCCCCCAGCGCGCTCGCGACCGCGATCAATGGCGACTGTCCGACAACGCCCCCACCAGTCGTCACTGTGAGTGCTTACATGCTGTTGGGAAGAAGAGAGCGTAGCCCCGTTCGGGTTCGCTGAGAGAGGCTGAGAGAGGCGGTAGTCGTGGGAGAACATCGCAAGCCGGATCCTGACCCAAGCCAGGGAAAGCCACCACCTGGCAACTCGGACGGGAAGGTGCCCGACCAGCCTCCGCCCAGCGGCACGCGCAGAAAGTAGCCCGTGGCAGAACTCATCGAACTCCGGCGCCGTCTCGCGTCCACCATGGCCGCGCGAGGCGACTGGCCTGCGGATTCTCCGTGGGTCCGGCAGGCCGTCGAGGATCTGCCGCGGCATCGCTTCGCTCCGGACCGGGTGTGGTCCTGGGACGGGTCACGCTATGTCCCGGCGGATCGCACCACCGACCCCGCGCGCTGGGCAGAACTCGTCTACCCGGGGCCGGACGAGCCGACGATCACGCACATCACGGACGGGCTCGCGACCTCCAGCCTGTCGTGCCAGTCGATCGTGGTGGACATGCTCGACTCACTCATGGTGGAACCGGGCCACCGGGTGCTGGAGCTGGGCACAGGGGCCGGCTGGAATGCCGCGCTTCTGGCGGCGCGGGCAGGGGCGGGTGCGGTGACCAGCGTGGAGGTCGATGCTCAGCTCGCGGCTGTGGCGCGCGGGCGCCTCGACTCGGTGGGCGCTGGGGTCACCGTGGAGGTCGGCGACGGTGGCCACGGTCGGCCCGGAGGCGCGCCGTACGACCGCCTCATGGCGACATACGCGGTCGATGAGGTGCCCTGGGCATGGGTGGAGCAGACACGGCCGGGCGGCCGCATCGTCACCCCCTGGGGCAGGCTGGGCCATGTGGCACTCACCGTGGCCGCCGACGGTCGCTCGGCCACCGGCTGGGTGCAGGGCCTGGCCATGTTTATGCCGAGTCGTGGCATTGACCAGGGCCTGCCCTGGCATGAGGTCCGCGGTGATACCGCGTTGAAGACGGAAGGACCCTTCCCCCGGGACTTGCCGCCCTTGCGTGCCTACTCGGGTCTCCTGTTCGCTCTTCGCGTCATGCTTCCCGATGTGCGGATCACCACGGAGAACGACCAGGGCGTGACCGCATGGCTGCACGACGGCCGTTCTTCCTGGGCCACGCTCGTCGCGACGACAGAAGGCCACGCCGTGGCGTATCAGGGCGGCCCCCGCCGCCTGGCCGACGAGGTCGACCGGGCGTGGCAGACCTGGCAGAGCGCCGGGGCACCGGATCTGTACGACTTCGGCATGACCCGCACCCCGGATCAGCAGTACATCTGGAGCGGCGACAAGGACACCGGGCCGCGCTGGGAAACCGCCCTCCGATGAGTCTGTCTTCGCGACGCACGCCCTGGCCGGGTTCATCCGGCTGCTTTTCTACGTCGGCGAGCACGCCCCGAAATGAGCCTGCTCAGCCGGTGAAGGCCGTGGCTGCTCCCGCCTGTGCCGCCAGTGCCGTCGGTGTCGCCAGCGCCGTCGGTGTCGCCAGCGCCGTCGGTGTCGCCAGCGCCGTCGGTGTCGGCGGTGTCGCCTGTGCCGTCGATGTCGGCGGCTCGGGTGGGTTCGGTGGATTCGGTCCGGGGCGCGTTCGGGGGCTCCCACAGGGAGCGGCCGAAGCTGTAGGTGGCGATGCGATTCCTGTGCTGGCCGTTCACCAGGTGGATCACCATGACGCCCACGACGATCAGGCCCAGGATCACGACGACACTGATCCAGTTGCTCATCTTGCCCTCGCCTCCTCCCGGCATGAGCGGGATTCGCGGCTTTCCCAGCGTACTCCGGAAGATGTGCGGAACCTCGGACTCGGTATTCCCGTGGTGGTCCTCCCCCTGCGACGATGAACACCGGTGTACCGGCCGGGGGGAGTACAGATGGCAGAAGTGTTCATTCGGCGCCTGAGCCGGTGGCAGGCCGAACAGCAGCGGGAAGCCGTCGCCGATGTGCACGTCGAGGCGTACCCCCGTGTCCATGGCGAGGAGTTCCCCGACCGCCAGGAGTTTCTGGCCACCTTCGCCGAGGATGTGCAGCGGCCCGGGTTCGACATGGTGGTGGCCAGTGGGGGGAACAAGCCGGCGGCGTACGCGTACGGGTTCGTCCTGGACCGGGCCGGGGAGTGGTGGCGCGCGCTGAGCGGCGAGGTGCCGTGGGACTGCGACATCGAGGAACTGACCGTTTCCGGTCAGGTCTTCGCCCTCGCCGGGCTGATGGTCCTGCCGGCGAACCGGCGGGAAGGTGTGGCCACGCGGCTGGTCGAGCAGCTGCTGATCCGGACGGACGCGGCGCTGGTGGCCGCGCGGGTCGACCCCGCGAACGAGGCCGCGGTGGGGGCGCTCCGGTCCTGGGGCTGGACGAGGCTGGGCGCGGTCGCGCCGCCGGTCTCCATGTCGGATGCCTCGTCGGACGGTAGGGCGGCGACCGTACCGTTCACCGCCGTGTCCGTGCCCGTGGTCGGATCCGGCACGGATACGGACATCTGGAGCCGCGCACTGACGTCGTAATCGAGTCAAATATTCATAAAGGTTTAATGCGAGACATATGTTCGACACATCAAGGCTTTCTAGCCTCACGCCATGTCCCGCCACCGACTCGCCCGCAACCCCCGCGGCTCCATAGCCCGCGGTTCTGTACGGAGCTCTGTACGGAGCCGGGCCGCGTTCCCCATCCTCGCGGCCGTAGCCACCGTCGTACTCCTGGCTGTCTGGGTGGCCATGGACTTCCCTCCGTTCTCCAGCGGGGACTCGGACGCCAAGTCGCGGGCGGGTTATCCGGGGTGGTCGGCGACACCGGCCACCCCGGCCGATCCGTCTCCCTCTTCGTCTCCCCCGGCCTCCCCTTCTCCCACCCCCTCCCCCTCGTCCTCCGTCGATCCGGATCAGGTGCTCTCCAAGCAGCTCGCCCCGATCCTGAACGCCACGACGGCCTCCCTCTCCGTGGCCGTCCTCGACGTGGAGGGCGGGGACGGCGCGGACTACGGCGTACAGGCCGGGAAGACGTACGACACGGCCAGCATCGTGAAGGTCGACATCCTGGCGGCCCTGCTGCTGGAGGCACAGGACCAGGGCCGGGTGCTCACCGCGCAGGAGAAGGAGTACGCGACCTCGATGATCCAGGTGAGCGACAACGCTTCGGCGGACGCCCTGTGGCAGGAGATCGGCGGGGCGGACGGTCTGGACGCGGCGAACAAGCGGCTCGGCCTGGACGCGACGACCGGCGGCAGCGGGCCCCTGTGGGGCCTTACGCAGTCGACGGCGTCGGACCAGCTCGCGCTCCTCTCCGCCGTGTTCGGCGACGACTCCGATTCCCCGCTGGGCTCGGGCTCGCGGACGTACATCCAGGGCCTGATGGGCGGGACGGCGGCGGACCAGGACTGGGGGGTGTCGGCCGCCGGGACGGTGACGGGGCTGAAGAACGGGTGGCTGGCGCGGAGCGCGACGGGGCTGTGGGACATCAACAGCATCGGCCGGATCGTGGCTGACGGGCACGGTTATCTGGTGGCCGTGCTGTCGAGCGGCAGCGTCAGCAAGGAGGCCGGGATCTCGCTGGTGGAGAAGGCGGCGAAGACGGCGGTGGCGGTGGCGGCCTCCAGCGACTCCGCGTAGGAGGCCGCCGGACAGGTCTTGAGGGCGATTTTCACGGCTCGTCCGGGGTGTCAGAGCCCCCTTGCACACCCACAGGAATATATTAGGTTAGGCTTGCCTAAGCGTTTGCCCCGATCTGTCATAGTTCCCGACAGTTCAGCCCGTTCCGGGGGGACCATGCCGTCAGCGAACACCGTCACGCCCACAGCCGACCCGGCGCGCGTCGACGCGGCGACCGCCCACTCGGCGACCGTCGACGCGGCGCCGAAGTGGGGCGAGCGGTGTCCGCGCCCCACGGCCGAGAACACCCGCGTCACCGTCGTCGGTGAACCGCGCTCCCCCGAGGACACACTTCCGCGCGATGTCCTGATCGACCGGGTACGCGCGAGCGACTTGATCGTTTTCCCTTACGCGGGCTCCTGCGGATGGGAGTTCGCCACGCACTCCCTTCTCGGCCTCGGCCACCCCGTCGCCGAGCGCCGTCTGCTCTGAGCCCGCCGTCTCTCCGTGTCTGTCTTTCTCCTACCCCGGAGCCGTGTCATGACCGTGCGCCCCATCACCCTGCCCGCGAGCGGGCGGCCGGCCCCCGCCGCCGCACCGGCCGCGGACGATCCCGCGGCCCCTCACGCGGACCCCGCGTACCACGGCATGACCGCGGGCGCGCTGTCGGCGACCGGCGGTGTCGCGGTCAGGGAGCGGGGCGCGGGCGGCGCGGCCGAGGTGACCCGGCTGCCGTATCCGTCGGGGCAGGGGCAGAGGCAGGGGCAGCAGCGGGGGCAGGAGCAGCAGCGGGGGCGGCGCTCATGAGGACGGACATGGGAACGGACATGGGAGCGGACATGGGAACGGACATGGGAACGGTGGCAGGCGTTGCCATGGGCGCGACAGTGGGTGACGCGGTGGGCGGCGCGGGCCTCGTGACTCAGGCGCCACCGATGCCGTCACCGACGCCGACGCCGGACCCGTCCCCGGACCCGACACCCGAGCCGTCACCGGACCCGAGGCCGGACCCGTCCCCGGACCCGGCTTCCGTGCCGCGACCGGACAGCGCCCGCGGCACCGCGCTGTCCGGCGGGACCGGCGGCGCCGACGCCCTCGCGCCGCTCGTGGACACGGTGATGGACGCCCTCGCCCGGGGCGCCCGGCTGCGCGGCGGCCCCATCGCGCCGGGCCGGCCCGGGGATGTCGCCGCCACGGTCGGCGAGGTGTTCGGCGGTCCCGCCGCCGTCACCGGCGCCAAGGCGCTCGACCGGCTCACCGAACTCCTCGCCCACGGCAGCGCCGACCCGGCGGACGCCTCCTGCGCCGCCCATCTGCACTGCCCGCCCCTCGCCATCGCCGTCGCCGCCGACCTGGCGGTCTCGGCCCTCAACCCGTCCCAGGACTCCTGGGACCAGGCCCCCGCCGCCACCGCTCTGGAGACCCTGCTGCTCCAGGAGCTGGCCGCCCTGGTCGGGTACGAGCCCGAGCAGGCAGCTGGGGTGCTCACCTCCGGCGGTACGGAGTCCAATCTGATGGGCCTGATGCTGGCCAGGGACCGGGTCCTCGGCGCGGCGTCCGGCCGGCAGATCGAGCTGACGGGGGTGCCCGGCGCCGGAACGGACCGGGCGCCCCGTCCCCGTATCCTCGCCTCCGCCGCCGCGCACTTCTCCGTACAGCGCGCCGCCGCCCTGCTCGGGCTCGGGGAGGACGCGGTGCTGCCCGTCCCGGTCGACCGTCAACTCCGTATGGATATGGAGGCGTTGGCGGCCGCACTGGACGGCTGCGCCGAGCGCGGGGAGCTGCCGGTCGCGATCGTCGCCACCGCCGGTACGACCGACACGGGCTCCATCGACCCGCTGCGCGCGTGCGCGGCGCTCGCCGCCGAGCACGGCGCCTGGCTGCATGTGGACGCCGCGTACGGGGGCGGTGCCCTGCTCTCCGACCGGCTCGCACCGCTCCTGGACGGTCTCGGACTCGCCGATTCCGTCTCGCTCGACTGGCACAAGCTGGGCTGGCAGCCGGCCGCGGCGGGGGTCTTCCTGGTGCGGCGGTCGGAGACGTACGCCTCGCTCGCGCGCCGGGCCGTCTATCTCAATCCGGCCGACGACGAGGAGGCCGGTTACCCGAGCCTGCTCGGACTCTCGCTGCGTACGACACGCCGGGCGGACGCCTTCAAGATCGCGGTCACTCTGCGGACGCTGGGCAGGGAGGGGCTGGGCCGGCTCGTTGACGCCTGCCGTGATCTGGCCGTATCGGGAGCGCGGGCGGTCGCGGACCATCCACGGCTGGAGCTGCACTCCGAACCGGTGCTGACGGCCTTCCTGTTCCGCTATCTGCCGGAGCGTCCGGCAGAGCGTCCGGCGGATGGGGCGGGCGCTCCGGCGGATGGCGTGGGCGCTCCGGCGGAGTACGGCGCACGCTGCGACGCGGTGAACGCCGCCCTGCGGCGCAGGCTGCTGCGCGAGGGCAGCGCCGTCGTCGGCCGTACGGAACTCCCGGGCGAGGGGCCGGGGCGCGTACGGCTCAAGCTCACGCTGCTCAACCCGCACACCACCGCCGCCGAGGTGGAGCGGCTGCTCGGCGCCGTCGTGGCGGCGGGGCGCGCGGAGGAAGAGGAGGAGGAAGCCCGGTGACCGTACGGAAGACATCAGCCTTACCGGCCGCCGCACCGCGCCGCGAGGGCAAGTATCTGACCTGTGTGGACGGACCCGACGGACCCGACATGCCCGGCGAACTCGTCGGACTCGTCGGCGACGTCCACACCCAGTCCGGCTACATCGACCTTCCCCATCCCCTCGCGGAGGCCAAGCGGTGACGACCGAACACACGCATGCGCACCGGCACGAGCACGAGCACGGCCCGGAGTACGGCTCGGAGTACGGCCCCGAGCACGAGAGATATGACCTGGTCGGCGTCGGCATCGGGCCGTTCAATCTCTCGCTGGCCGCCCTCTCCGACGGCGCTCCTGGGCTCCGTACGCTCTTCCTCGACGCCAAGCCCGCCTTCTCCTGGCACCCCGGGCTGCTGATGGAAGGATCGGTTCTCCAAGTACCCTTCCTGGCCGACCTGGTGACCATGGCGGATCCGACCAGCCCCTGGTCGTACCTCAACTACTTGCGGGAACACGACCGGATGTTCCCGTTCTTCTTCTCCGAGCGCTTCCACATACCGCGCCGCGAGTACGACCACTACTGCCGCTGGGTCGCCGAGAACCTGCCGTCCTGCCGCTTCGACGCACGCGTCACGGAAGTGGAATGGGACGAACGCGACGAGGTGTTCGCCGTCACCCACCGCACGGCCGACGGCGCGGTCTCGCGCGTACAGGCCCGGCAGATCGTGCTGGGCGTCGGTACGAACCCGGTCGTCCCCGAGCCGCTGCGCCCGCTGCTCACCCCCGCGCACGCGGGGCGCGTGCTGCACAGCGCCGACTACCGCACCCACCGGGCGCGGCTGGCCGGTCTCGCCGATGTCACGGTCCTCGGGGCGGGCCAGTCGGGCGCCGAGGTCGCCCTCGATCTCCTGCGCCACCAGGACGGTTCCGGCGCGGGCGGCCCGTACGTCCGCTGGCTGGCCCGTACCCCCGCCTTCGCGCCGATGGAGTACTCCAAGATCGGTCTTGAGCACTTCACACCCGACTACATCCGGTACTTCCGCGCCCTGCCCGAGGAGCGGCGCGAACAGCTCGTACGCGCGCAGTGGCAGCTGTACAAGGGCGTCAGCGAGGAGACGCTGGGCGAGATCCACGACGAGCTGTACGAGCGGACCATCGGCGGTACGGAGCCACGCGCGGCGCTGCACCCCGGCGTCGAGCTCGTCGCGGCGGAGCCCGGACGTGACGGCGACGGCTATCTGCTGACCTGCCGGCATACGGAGCAGGACGCGCTGTTCGAGGTGCGTACGTCGGCGATCGTGGCGGCCACCGGATACGCGGCGGCGCGCCCGGCCTTCCTGGACACCATGGCGAAGCTGGTGGACTGGGACGAACAGGGCCGCTACCGGATCGACGGGGACTACCGGGTCGCGCTGGACGCGGGCGTGTCCGGCGCGCTGTACGTGCAGAACGCGGAGCTGCACACGCACGGCGTCGGGGCTCCCGATCTCACACTCGGCGCGTGGCGGGCGGCGACGATACTCAACGCGGTCGCGGGGCGGAAGGTGCTGCGGGTGCCGGAGCGCGCCGCCTGGACGACGTTCGGGGTGCCGGGGGCCGGGCGGGATGTGCCGGACAGGACCTGGCCGGGCCCTGTCCGGCCGGACACGCTCTAACGCGCGGCGGCGGCGAAGCTCTTCTCCATCGCGTCGAGCACCTGGCCCGCGCCGGTGTAGCCGATGCCGAGCATCCAGAGGTTGTCGTCCACCTTGAAGGCCATGTCCTTCTTCACCGCGTCCAGGTTCTTCCACAGGGGGCCGCCGACGGTGTCGGTCTCCTTCGCCTTCTTCGCGTCGCCGTAGGTGGAGTAGAAGATGACGTCGGCGTTGGCCTTGTCGATCTGCTCCGGGCTGACGTCGAGCGAGAAGCCGGTGGTGTCCTGGTTGGCGGGCCGGCCGACCTGGAGGTCCTTGAGGACGGAGCCGACGAAGGTGTCGTTCAGGTAGAGCCGGGTGTCCGCGCCCTCCACGAAACGTACGAAGCCGACCTTCGTCCGCTTCGCCTTCGCGGCCCCGCCCAGCGCGTCGGTCAGCCGCTTGATGTGCGCGTCGTAGTCGGAGACGACCCGCTTCGCCTCGTTCTTCCTGCCGAGGGCGTCCGCGTGCAGGTCGAAGTTCTCGCGCCAGGTCGGCCCGGTGGTGTCGGAGAAGACGGTCGGGGCGATCGCCGAGAGGGATGTGTAGTTCTTCTCGTCGCGGACCTTGCTGCTCAGGATCAGGTCCGGCTTGAGCGCGGCGATGGCTTCGAGGTTCGGCTCGGCGATCAGGCCGACGGGCCGGACGCCCTTGAGCTTGTCCTCGGGGAGGTACGTGGAGAAGGGGGCCTTGTCGACAACGGTGGTGGCGCCGACCGGCGTGACGCCGAGGGTGACGGCCGAGTCGAGTGCGTCCGTGTCCAGCACGACGACCCGCTTCGGCGCGTCACTGACCTTCACCTCGCCCATGACCGTCTTGACGGTGTGCGTACCGGCACCGCCGTCGGCGGCCTTGCCGCCCTTGTCCGCGGCCTTGTCGTCGCTGCCGCACCCGGCGAGCGTGACGGCGAGCGCGGTGGCGGCGGCGGCCACGGTGATACGGCGGCGGGTGAGCGTTCTGGACACGGTGGGAGGCCTCCCTGGCAACAGGCCGGACTCTTCCGGACCGAGTAAGGCAAACCTAATCTTCGTGGCGTCCGGGCAACAAGTCTCCGGGCGACACGTCAGGTCGGATCAGGCGACAAGTCAGGTCGGATCAAAGGTGCGGCACGCCACGAAAAGAGCGACGGTTAGAAGCGACCGTGGGAGTGGCACGCGGGTTCGAACGGAGGACGCGATGAGCGGCACCGGCACGACCCATGACTATGACGTGATCGTCCTCGGCGGCGGCGCCCCGGGCGAGCACGCCGCCGGTGCGCTCGCCGAGGGCGGCCTGCGCGTAGCCGTCGTGGAGCGCGACCTGGCCGGCGGCGAGTGCACGTACTGGGCGTGCGTGCCGTCGAAGACGCTGCTGCGCCCCGGCGAGGCGGTACAGGGCGCGCGGGAGGCGGCGGGGAGCGCCGAGGTCGACGTCAAGGCGGCCCTGGCCTGGCGTGACTACATGGTCTCCGACTACTCCGACGCCGGAGCCGCGCGCTGGCTGGCGGACCACGGGATCGCCCTGCTGCGCGGCCGCGGGCGCCTGGCGGGCACCGGGGTGGTGGAGGTCGACGGGGTGCGGTACACCGCCGGGCACATCGTGCTGGCGAACGGCGCCGACCCCGTCGTACCGCCGGTTACCGGCCTGCGGGAACTCGACGGCGTATGGGGCACGCGGGAGGCGACCGGTATGAAGGCGGTGCCCGCACGGCTGATCGTGCTCGGCGGCGGGCCGGCCGGGATTGAGCTGGCGCAGGTGGTACGCCGCTTCGGCGGCGAGGTCGTCCTCGTGGAGGGCGCCGAACACTTGCTCGCACGCGAGCCGGCGCCGCTGGGCGAGGCGCTCGGCAAAGCGCTGCGCCGCGACGGAATCGAGCTGGTCCTCGGCACGCACGCGACCGAGGCGCACCGCGACGGCGAGGACTACGTTCTGGGGCTGGACGACGGACGCGAGCTGCGCGGCGACCGCCTGCTCGTCGCGACCGGCCGCCGCCCGCGCGTCGAGGGGATCGGTCTTGAGACCGTCGGCGTCACCGCGGACCGCCGGGGAATCCCGGTCGACGCGCGCATGCGGGCGGGCGAGCGGTTGTGGGCGATCGGCGATGTCACGGGCATCTGGCCGCTGACCCACGTCGGCGAGTACCAGGGCGAGGTCGTCGCCGCGAACATCCTCGGCGAGCCCCGTGAGGCCCATTACGAGGCGGTTCCGCGCGTCACGTACACCGATCCGCAGGCGGCGTCGGTGGGCGCGGCCGAGGCCCGGTTCAGCGCGACCGCGCCACTGGCGGAGATCGCCAAGACGGCCACCTACACGCACGCCTACGCCGAATCGGACGGCTTTCTGACGCTTCTCAGCGACGGCGACGTACTGACCGGCGCCTACGGGCTCGGTCCCGAGGCCGGGGAGTGGATGCAGCAGGCCACGCTGGCGATCCGCGCCCGCGTCCCGCTCGATGTGCTGCGCGACACGATCCAGCCGTTCCCCAGCTTCTCGGAGATCCACGCCGCCGCGCTGAAGGCGCTCAGCCGCGAGATCACGGGGACGCGGCAGCCGGTCGAGGCGTGATCACCCACGAACACGTCGAACGTCGGGGAGGAACGCGGCGGACCGGCCGACGGGTGGACCGGCGGACCGGGAGAGCCGGACCAGCCGATGGGAGAGTCGGCGGACCGGGAGGACCGGACCGGCGGATCGGGAGGACCGGACCGGCGGATCGGAGGAGGAATGATGAGTACCGCGGCATCTGTCTCTCTCAGCCACCGCGAACCGGCCCTGCTCGGGCAGACCGTCGTCGTCATCGGCGGGAGCGCGGGCATCGGGCTCGCGACAGCCAGGCACGCGCACGCCGAAGGCGCCGAGGTGATTCTGACCGGCCGGGACCCCGACCGGCTACGGAGCGCGGCGACGGAGGTCGGCGCGCTCGGCGCCGTCGCCTTCGACGCGAACGACCCCGCGCGGCTGAAGCGGTTCTTCCAGGAACTGCCGGAACGGATCGACCATGTGATGGTCACGGCCGGACACCCGTCCTACGGGCGGCTCCTCGACATGGACTGGGATGAGGCGCGCCGGGCGATGAGCGAACACATGCTGCTGCCGCTCGAAGTCGCACGCCACGCGGTGGGGAGGGTACGGCCCGGGGGCTCGCTGCTGCACATGGGCGGCACCGGCGCCCGGCGGATCGGTCCCGGCCTCGGGATCGCGCCGGCGGTCACCGCCGCGATGCCCGCGCTCACGGCAAGCCTCGCGCTGGAGCTCGCGCCTGTCCGCGTCAACCTCATCGCGGCCGGTTTCGTCGACACGCCGCTGTCGGCGGGGCTCCTGGGCGAAGGACTCGACGCCCGTCGCGAGGAGCTGCGGACCACTCTCCCGATCGGCCGCGTGGTCGGACCGGCCGACGTCGCGGCGCTCGCCGTCCACATCATGACCAACACGGCGCTCACAGGCGGGACATACGACATCGATGGTGGGCAGCAGTTCGTTGGGTAAGACTGGCTGAACTCGGCCGGGAGAAGAAGCCGAAGCCTGACCGTCGACGCCAGTGAGGTGGAGCCCGTAATGACCACACCCCGGGACTTGATGATCACCGCCTTGGACGTCGCGCCCAGTCCACCTCCTGTGGCGGGCGAGCTGTCGCTCGCGCTGGCGGGAGCCGAGCTGATCGACCTCCTCGCGGCCGAGGCCATCAGGCTGGAGGGCGACCGGATCGTGCCCGGCCACCGGCCGGCCATCGCCGATCGGCTGCTGGAACAGGCCGCGGACTCGCTGGCCCGGGAAGCACCGTACGAGCAGGTCGCCGACTGGCTGTGGCGCAGAGGCCGGGGCCTGGCCGCGGCCTATCTGGCCGCTCTTGAGACGGAGGGGCAACTCACCCGGCAGCGGCGGCGCGGGCTGCCTTTCCGTACGGGCCGGACGGTGCTGGTCGATTCGCCCGATCGCCGGCTGGCGGGGGACCGCTGGACATCGAACGAGCCGGTCCTCGCCGCCCTCGCGACGGCCGTCGGGATCCGCGACCAGGGGACGGGGGAAGCCGCGAGCACTCCCGACGACGCGGTCGAGACCGTACTCGTCGCGGTCAATGAGGCGTTGCTTGAGCTGGAGGCCGTACGACAGCGGCGGTCCATCGAGCAGGCGGCTTTCGACAACATCTGGCGGGGCTACTGACCGCCTGTTCGCCCCGGAGCGGGACGACGGGGAGAACTCCCCGGTCGCACCCTGTCGGTAGCACCGGCGGGAACTCACGAGAGGCGGGGGCGCCAATGGCTCCCGTGATAGCCTCTAACTATATCTTTAGGATATAGTCGCGCGGGGCGTGGAGGGTGGCAGGCCATGGTGGAAGAAGGCACGAGGACGCCGCGCGAGCGCTACCGCGGTCAGGTGCGCGCGGAGATCAAGGAACGCGCGTGGGAACAGATCGCCACGGCAGGCGCGTCCGCGCTCTCCCTCAACGCGATCGCCAAGCGGATGGGCATGAGCGGACCCGCGCTCTACCGGTACTTCGCCGGCCGCGACGAGCTGATCACCGAGCTCATCAGGGACGCGTACCGAAGCCTCGCCGACACCTTCCGCGCGGCCCACGAGTCCGGCGCCGATGTGGCCGGGCTGGCGCACGCCCTGCGCGCATGGGCGCTGGCCGACCCCCAGCGGTACTTCCTCATCTACGGCACACCCGTCCCGGGCTACCACGCGCCCGACGACATCACCGCCATCTCCGTCGAGATCATGACGACCTTGCTCGACGCCTGCACGGCGCTGCCCTCGGACCGCCCCACGACACCGTTCGCCACACACCTCGAAGACCACCGGCAGTGGGCGGGCGACCACCCCGCCTCAGCCACGACCCTCCACCGGGCCCTGACCTTCTGGACCCGGCTGCACGGCACCCTGTCCCTCGAACTCGCGGGCCACTTCACCGGGATGGGATTCGACCCCGCGCTGCTCTTCGCGGCCGAACTGGACGACCTGACCGCCCCGTCGACGCACTGACAGGAGATACGCGCGATAGCGCCCGGGGCGCTACCGCGCGTATCTCCTCCAAAGCCCCTCAAGGGGGCTGTTGTTGGGGAGGACCCCGCTTGCGAATACACAGAGTGACGGCATTCAGGGAGGCTCGGTCCCGTAGTTTCCCAACAGCTCGGCCTGCCCGTCAGGGCCTGTCCGCGGGATCATGTTGGCAAAGTGATCCCCGTCAGTTACAGCACTTACATTCAGAGATTCGCGCGTGGCGATGCTGCGCCCCTGAACGATGAGCTGGGACAAGCGCTCTTCGAGCCGCATGTCGTACTCGGGAAACCTGAGTTGGGGATCGTGTGGACACTGTCCGCGGTCGGGCGTCGGTGTCGGCGAAGCGCAGGTACCTGAACACCGCCTAGACCTAACCGCCCAGGAGGACGAGCATCTTGCGGGCCTGGGCCTGGTCGTTGGGGTCGCCGACCTCGGCCGCGAGCTGGTAGGCGGCGCGCTCGCCTACGGTGTCCATCCGCCTGCTCACCAGCTGCGCGAGGTTCAACGCAGCCTTGCCGCTGAACATCGGCTGACGCAATTCGGCCGCGTCCCGGTACGCCTGCTCGGCCCCAGTCCGGTCCCCATTCTCCTCCAGAAGCGTCGCCAGGTTGAACAGCCCACCCGCGGCGATCACCGGGACCTGGTCCTGGGCCGCCGTGCGCAGTGCGGTGATGCCGCCGTCCACGTCGCCGAGGTATCGCGCGAGCATGACCCCGAGGTTCACCGCCGCCATCGTCCCGGCCAGGTCACCGTCCCGCGCCTGGCGGAGCAGGAGGGAAGCATGGTCACGCTCGCCGCGGTCGACCACGATCATGGCCAGGTCGACCGCCGCCATCGCGCCGAATCTGCGGTGCCCGGACGCCACGGCCCGGTTGAGGACCTCCACGGCCGCGTCCTGGTCGCCGCCCATCATCAGCGCCGAGCCCAGAAGGGTCAGCCCCTCGGCGGCGACGTCGGCAACCGGTGACCCGGCCGCGAAATCGAACGCCTCGATAGCTCCCTGCAGATCGTTCGCCGCCGCCCATATCCTGCCCCGCCCGAGCGCCGCACGCCCGACGACTTCCTCCAGCGTGGCAGGTGCCGGCCGGGCAACGATGCCGTGGTCGGCCATCACCTGGAGGTTACGTGCCGCCACCTCCGCCACCTGGCCGGCGCCGTGCTCGGCTGCGTAACGCAACGCCGCCTGGGCGGCCTCGTTGTCGTCGCCCATCAGCGCCACGCCGATCTGCAGTGCCGCCTGCGGGCCGAGTTCCGGCTCACCGCCCTCGACAATCCGCGAGTACCAGTCGACGGCCTCCGCAGTGTTGCCCACTGCGAGCATCTCGTCGGCGTACTGGGCGATGGTCTCGGTATTTTCTGGGGTCCCGGGCTTCCCGGCCGCGAGGGTGAGCGTGAGCAGAAAGAGCCCACTGTCCACACTGGGCATCGGAATCCTGCTGACCTTCCGTGGCACCACTTGTTCCCGGCCTTTCAGTCCTTGATCGTGATTTCTCTAGCAGACATCGTGTGGCGAAACAGGAGAGGACGCCGATGATGTGCCTCGACTACCTCCGGCCCGGCGACACCCTGGTGGTGCCCTCCCTCGACCGGCTGGGCCCGCTCTATCCAAGACCTGCCCCTGTCTCTGCGCGTGCTTCCTCGATGGTGGCCTGGAGTGTCGGGTTGTAGTCGGGTGGGGGTATGTGGAGTTGGTTGGTGGTGTAGCCGCCGAAGCGGAGTACGTTCTCGCGCCGGTAGGGGCTGAGGACCGCCAGGTCACTCGCGTTCAGGGGCCGGCCCTCGCGGGCCATCTGCCGCAGGGAGATACGCCGCCAACGCATCGATCTCCGCGAGCTGGACATCGAAGCCGCCACCCGCCTCCACCACCTCGCGGATACGCTTCACCGCCAACGCATCGCCCAGGCTGCCCTGACCGCTGTGACCGCTGTGACCGGCGTGCTCGTCGACGATGTGCTCCTTGAGCACCGTGAGCACGTCTTTGCAGGCGACCAACAGCTGCTCGGTCGACGCCTTGTGACGCTGTTCCAGATCCGCCGGCTCCTCCTCGGCCCGTTTGGCATGCCGGGCCATCCGCTTGGACAGCATCACCACGAACTCATCGCGCACCCGCGCCCTGGCCTTGGCCACCGCGCAGGCGAGCAGCGCGGTCCGCCGCGGCTCGGAGATATCCAGCATATCGCCGACCGACAGCACCCGGGCCTGTTCCGCGAACGCGGTCCAACGTCGAGAAACCCGGCAGCTCCAGGCCCGCGCGGACGAGCTCCTCCAGCGCGACATTCACCAGGTCCACCACCGAGGCCCGGACAGGGGCCGCCTCCTCCATCGCGGCAGCGGCAATCCCACGCGCCCGCACCGGGTCGTACGCCAAGCCCAAGTACTCACGGTCCAGGAGCGGTAACGCTCCGCGGACCGCTCCGAATGGAAAGCTACGGGAGTATCCGGTGAGACGGAGATCGTTCCGCGGACCCGGTCAACGACAGGCCCCGGGACCTGCTCCAGGTCGGGAAAGCAGCCCAGCCGAGCGCAGCGCTTCAGCAGTACCAGCAGTGTGAGCATGCGCTCCGGGCGGTCATGGGTTCGCTTCCCGGCCCAGGCGACCTCCACCGCGCACGGGGTGAAGAACTGCGCCGGCTCCCGCCCGGAGATGATCCGCTTGAATCGCGGATACGCCGTCCGCTCCACCGACGCCACAACCACACCGCCAATCACATGATCGGCAGCACAATACCCTCAGGCTGAGACCTACGATCATCACAGGCGGTCACAACACGGCTGCCACTTCCCGTAGTCACTAATTGTGGAGAGTGACTAAATGGCGGGTCTCGTCCGTATCTCCTCCGACGCCCCACGTACCCTGCGTCATCATGATGCGCGCTTGGATCCTGCCGATACTGCTTGTGCTCTGCGGCTCGTTCGTCGCGACTGGGCTGATCTCCAAGGGGAACCCCGGCTCGGCCGCAGCGCTCCTGCTGGTGTTCGTACTGCTCGCGGGCGTGAACTCGCCTTTGGTCTTCCCGAGGTCGATCAGCGCGCCGGAGGCACAACGCCGCAGCGCGATCGACGGCCGGCCGATCGTCTTCTGGCGGCCGGGCTGCGCGTACTGCCTGCGACTCCGCGTCCGACTGGGCCGTCGCGCCCGCCAGTTGCACTGGGTCGACATCTGGCGTGACCCGGCCGGAGCGGCAGCGGTGAGGGCGGCCAACGACGGCAATGAGACCGTGCCGACCGTCGTCGTGGCGGGCCGGCCGCACACCAACCCCGATCCTGAATGGGTCCGCGGACTTTGAGTGCCGGCCGGCCCGAGCGACCGCCGGCCCAGGACCAGCCGTTCCCGGACGCGTCGGAGTTCGCCCGGTTCATCACCTGGTGAAACGCGTGGCGGACCGACCTACTGAGCTGCCTACCCCGCCCCTCTCCGCCGGATCCGCGTGGGGTTCGTGCCGAGGGGTAACCGGGGTGACCCGGAGTCGGTCATGGCGGGTGGGGGCCGCCCCTGAGGTTTGAGTTTCGCGGTTCCGGGTCGGGTGTCAAGGGCGCTCCTGCGTCGCGTCGGCTGCGCCGATGACCTGCGGTCACCCTGGACTCCCAACCCTCCACCGCAAGTGCAGCTTTGAGGGGGGCGGCCCGGAGTAGGTCGAACACCCTGGGACCTACTCGGGTGCGGACCGTTTCCGCAGGTCACAAGGGGTACACGCCATGGCCAAGGCCACCCTGTCTCGCTCCGACAGGAACCCTGCGCTCTCCCGTAAGCATTGGGAGACGAATCAAGGTGTCCACAGAACACCTTCGCTCCCTACGGGGGGAGTGAAGACGGCACAACACGGAGTGTGCGGCTGCCACGGTCGCCCGCAGGTAGACCTTCTGCTCAGGAAGTCCAAAGTTGTCCGCGAGGGCGAACGCGCGTTGTCGATCCGTGACCAGGAGCAGCGGGGCCGCGCGTGGGCCGAGGAACACGGCTACTGCGTTCGTCAGGTCTGGAAAGAGAACCTGTCCGCCTGGTCGGACGTGAAGCGCCCCAAGTACGACGCTGCCATGGACGCCGTACTGCATGGCGAAGTGCCCGCGCTCTGGTGCTACGCGCTCGACCGGTTCAGCCGCAAGGGCGCCGAAGCAGTCGTGCCGATCCTCGGCAAAGCCCGTGTGATCTTTGATTACGAGCGGCTCGACTCGATGGATGAGCGAGACCGCCGGTGGATCATCGACCGCGCCGAGAATGCCCGCGAATACTCGACACGCCTTTCATACAACGTCCGCCAGACCAAGAACACGCAGCGGAACGAGGGACGTTGGCTCGCCCGCGCCCCGTTCGGTCTCGTCGCCGATCCGGATACGCGCCGCCTGAGCCCGAACCTCGTCCCGTATCTGTGCAGTATCGAGGAGCGCACGGAGATCTCCCCTTGGGATGTGGTCGTGAGAATCTTCCGCGAGATAGGTAACGGTGTGAGTTCACGCGCCTTGAGCCGGAAACTCAATAGTCAGGGAATCGCATCCGCCACCGGTAAGAACTGGACCGGCGCCACGATCCGGGCCATCATCGTCCACCCGGTATATGAGGGTTGGCTGACAGTCACGCAGGGGAAGATCCCAAGCCCCTACTTCAACAAGGCAGGCGAACGTGTCCGCTGCGTGGAGGAAAAGCATCTGCCGCAGATGATTTCCGCCGACAGTGCGGCGCGTGCCCGCCGATTGCTCAGCGGGCATCAGATCATCACGAACACACCCCGCCCCGGGCGCAGCGTCCACCCGCTTACGGGGATACTCCGCTGCGGGGGTTGCGGTTATGCCGTGCAACTGGAAGGCAAGTCGTACGGGTGCCAGTTTTACTCAGGTGGCGGGGCGTGCCCAGCGCCTGCTTCGGCTACGCGTGCCGCGCTTGAGAGGTACGTGGTCGAGTCGTGGGCCGAGCGAATTGGGAGTATGGACGATGCCGATCAAGAACTGATGATCGCGGTGGCCGAGCGGTTCCACCAACTGACGCGCCCCACGGAGACCGCCGAATTGCAGGAAGCGAGAGCGGTGCTCAAGGCTGCTCAAGCAGGGCTCGACAAGTTCCACGCCGACGACAACGCGGGTTTCTACACGGGGCGTTCCGCCAAGTACAGGATGCCCAAGAAACAAGAAGCGGAACGGCGTCTCGATGCCGCCGAGGAACGCGTCAAGGAACTGTCCGGCGGTTCCCGGGTCGACATCACGTTCCTGATGAACGGCAAGGCACTCGATGCGTGGCAGGCCGCGGACGCTGCGATGCGCCGAGACCTGCTGACACTGGGCATCGACAGTGTCACGGTGTCCAAGGCACTCAAGCAGGGTGGACGCTTCATCGGGGACGACCGTGTGTCGATCACGTGGGCGACCCCGGAGACGGACGCAGACGACTACGCGGAAGCGGCCTAGCTGCCTCCTGTAGGACCGAGACAGCCCCGGACGGTCAATACGGACCACCGGGGCTTTCCCGTGCCCGCACACGGGCGCCCGGGGCCGTCGCCGGTCGGCGAGGGCGGTGAACAGCGGAGAGACGAAACGGTGTTGAGGTGTCGAACTTCGACTGTTTTTGGGGAAGCCAAGAAAAACCTAGAAAGAAGAGAGATCGGGGTCTCCGTCGTCACCCTCAACACCTCTCGCCGCCTCCCGTCCGCCGAGAGGGCCGCACAGACCGGATCGCCAGCCCGGAAACATGATCCACATCACATTGGCTACTTAATTGGTTCACCTTTGGTTCTTTCGTCCTTTTTATCGAGAACCCTTCGGCCTCCACTACTGGGCACCCGGAAGCGATCCACTCCCGGATGCGGGCGCCACCGCGAGTGCGATGCGACGTCCGCTCTCCCGTAACCATCGAGAGGGCCCGTCTCGGCCCCTGAGCCCACCTGAGAGGAACGATGGACACCGCACGACACATAGAGGTCTGCGCGCTGCTGCGACGCGCAGAGAGCGCCGCACAGGAAGCCGTGAACGGCGACCAGGCCGCCGCGCGTACGACCCTCGCTCTCGTCACCGATGCACGGCAGCGCGCCGAGGACGAGAGTTCCAAAATCTGCGTACACCCGAACTGTTCCAACGAACTGACCTACGTGGGGCGGGGACGTAGGCCGCTCTACTGCTCGGCCAATTGCCGAACGGACGTTTACCACGCAACGCAGATTGCTGCGCGTGCGCTGTTCAAGGCGCCACGGGCCAACGCCGCGTAGGGCCGCGTATCCGACAAAGCCTGAACCCTATTCCTCCCCTGTCGTGCCGTACGCAGGGGATTTTTCATTTCCGAACACAGCGGAGGAAACACCATGAACGAGCATCTCAACCGCGCCGAATGGCTGGACCGAAAGCGCGACACGGGCCGGCTTCGTGCTGACGCATTCCAGCGAGATGAGCAGATGGAGAATCTTGCCAAGCTCCGGGATTCGCGTCCCGAGGCTTTCGAAAGGCTCGGCACGATTGTCCGACTGAGCCTTGGCTACTACGAGAACGACAAGAAGATAGCGGCCGAGTACGGCCGCGACGTGACGAAGGGCGCCAACTGACATGACCACCAACGAAATCCAGAAGGCTTCCGAGCGCGTTGCCAAGCTCAAGGCGCAGGCAGAAAAGCTTTCCTCTCCACTCGCCGAAGCGCAGGCAGAATTGGAAGCTGCACAGGAAGCCGAGGCAGCCCGCCGGGCGGAACGCGGAAAGATCTACGACAGCGAGTTTTCCCGCACGTGGTCGGACCACGCGAGGGAGGCCGGAAGCTCCGGGGACGGTGCCCGGGAACGCTTCTATGAGCTGCTGGCCGAAGAGCCCTGGTTTGCCGCCTACGTTGAATACCGGGGGGCTCGTCACAAGCGCAGGCACGTCATGGACGAAGCGCAGCGCGCGCAGCGGTCATTGCAGGAAGTCGTGACCGTTCCAGACCAGCGTTATTATCCCGTGGCCATTCTCGATGACATTGAGAATCACGCCGAAAAGATGGCTTCGGAGAAGGCTTCCGAGTTCGCCGAGGAACTTCGGAAGGCTCGTGATGAGTTCCTGGACAGCAAGGAATGATGATGGCAGTTGACGCACTCGACCCAGGACCGAACGGCGATTACCCGTACTTCCCCCGTGATGAGGACGGGCGGCCCGCGTGGGCCGATACAGCAACAGACGCGGAGACCGCAATGCCGAGGGGAGTTCAGCTAGTGCGGCATGCTGGCCGGCTCACGGTTATTGACCTCACACCCCGCCACCCGGACGGGACTCCGATAAACCCCCCGGTTATCCCGCCGAATGGCCCCCATGCCGCGTAAGCCCCGTACCCCCTGCCCGATACCCGGATGCCCCGAGTTGACGGCAGGGGGCCGCTGCAAGGAACACCAGCGACAGGCGAACAAGCAGCGCATAACGCCCGGGACAAGCGCATACGGTCCTGTCTGGCCGCGCATTCGCCGCGCCTACCTGTACGCGAACCCCTGGTGTGTGCTGTGCGGTCGGGCCGCGAATGTCGCAGACCACCATCCTAAGAGCAGAAAAGAACTCATCGCGCGGGGCGAAAAGAATCCGGATGCCTCAAGGCATCTGCGTCCGCTGTGTGCGAAATGCCATAACGGAGAGACTGCGCGTAATCAGCCCGGCGGATTCGCTGCGGAATTCCGTTCGCGTCGTGATTCGGGTGAACGCCCGCCCTTCTGACCAGGCGGGTACTCCCTTCTCCCCTCACAGCCGCACGGCAGGGAGGCAAAAAACTCTCGCCGCAGCTGCGGGCATTTTTGGGGGCGCGAACTACCCCTCGAAAGGAGAATGTGTGGCCGACAGATACCGGCCGACGTCTGCTGTCAAGCGGATACGTGAAGGGAATCCTTCAAAGAAGCCGATCAAAGAAGGCGTAGTAGTCCCACGCGCTATCCTTGCGGAACCCAACTGGGTTGAGGTCTTTAAGTTCTCGCCCGATCGCGCTGTCGAGTCAGCGAACGTGCGATGCCGCGATGTCGCGTCGGAAGAATGGCGGCGGGTAGTTCCCGTGCTGGAAGTCGCAGCGGGTATCGGCGAGGTTGACCACGCCACCGTTAAAGATCTCTGCGTGTGTGTGGCTCGCATCGACCAGGCCGAGCGAGACCTTTCCGAGCGAGGGCTATTGGTGTCCGCCGAGCGGGGCACTGTGAAGAACGGCGCAGCCACCATTGCCGCCCAGTACCGGACTCAGCTTTCTCGGTACATTCGTGAATTGGGACTCTCGCCGAGCGCACGCACCGCCATTACTGCGCCAGACATCGAGGACGACGACCCCGATATCTGGGACTGACATAGCGCATTGCAGACGCCCCCGTACCCCGTTCCCTTTAGTTAGGGTAAACGGGGTACGGGGGCTTTTTAGCTGACGGGATCATTCGTCGACCCGCTTTGCGATGGCCTTCAATCCTTGATAGGCATCACGAAGATCCGATGCTTCCGGTAGTTGACGGACCTCGACTGCTTGGACCACTTCCAAAGCGCGCCAGTGATTCGAAGGAACAATGCGCCCCGAAAGTATCGCTTGTTGCGCCGCATTGCATGCTTCATCCAGTCGATCGCTGCGAAGCAGAATCAGAGCCAAATCAATATTGGCCGACGCCACTCTGCGCGGCCATTTCTGAATATCCGCAGCGGGCTCCATCCTGGCGATCACTTCCCGTGCAACACCTTCGGCGGCGGGGTCTCCGACCCATGCCAAGGTCGTTGCGGCATAGGCCAAAGATTTTCCTGAATCGTACTGGTAGTGATGCCTAATGTCTTTCCTCTGCGCCAGAGTGTCGGACATTCTTTGCACCCGGTCTATGGCGTTGTAGGTTTCCGTTGTCTCGCCGAGCCGTGCCCTTGCTCTACCCTCTTGCGCTATTGCCTGGATTGCAACCGAGCTTCCCCGGGGGGCAAGTAGCTGTGCGACCCTGGAAAGTTCAACCGCCCGCGCGAAATCACCGTCTGTAAGGACTCGCCAAGCATCCGTCTCGTAGCACCATGCTTGAATCTCGGAATTCTCCGCGTGCTGGGCGAGAGTCATAGCAGTTTGAAGGCGGGATGTTGCGGCGCTTTCTTGGTCTAGATCGATATGCAGAGTTGCCCCCAAGAGTTGGAACCAACCCCCGATAACGAAGAGGCGCCGCTGTTCACCTAGGGTCATTCGGGAATCAATTAGCCTTGAGACGTAAGCAGAGTGCCTTCGCACTCGCTGCAAAAGCTCCCGCGGCGGCGATATCGGGTACTTTACTGCCAGTTCATCGAAAGCATTTTCAAGCCGAAGTAGAGTTTCTGATCCGACGTCACTAGCCGATACTCTGCGTGCCAGTTCAAGAGCATCAAATTCATCGTCCGTAGACGATTCGGCAGCTGCGACCCAATCAGTTGGAGAACCGCCGGACGCAGAAAGCTCGGCACTCAATAGTGCGTCTAGTTCTTTCGCCGTCAGCTGCAGGATTTTCGCGATTTTTGGCCTTTGCCACGGATGAGGGTCGTTCTTCCCGCTTTCCCAACGCTGGACAGTGGAACGATCAACTCCCACCGCTTCCGCGAATCCCTCTTGGTTGTATCCGCGCGTCTTCCGGAGTTCTGCGAATCTCCGTCGTTTGGGTGCCATGCCGGCCCGTCCCCTCTCGCCGGGTGCGTCTGGTCTAGGCAGGGTAGCCAATGCGAGCCCGTCTACGCAGGTCAGAGGGGACAGTGAGGCCAAAAGTCCGCTGGAGTGCAGCTTTTCTGCTGTGGCCCTCTTCCGTACCCACTGGTTCCCTGATCACCCCTGCCCGGTAGACCCACCACAAGGCGGTTGAACGGTGAGTGACTCAGCTCCGATCCTCTACGTGCCACAGTTACAGCCCGTGCCCGTAGAGGGGTGCACCATCTGCGTGGTAGCGGCGCGACAGCGCGAATCTGTACGGTCGTTGGGAAGTGTTGTCAGCATTCGATCCGCCGACGACACGATCCGTCAGCATCCGCACCGCCGCGCCACCGACGACCGTTCGTACAGTCCGATCATGCAGCGCATCCGGCCCCTGGTGACGCAGGAGAATCGGCGACAGGGGCGGGGCTGGTACTGATGCAGCGTTCGGGAACCCAAGCAGCGGTTGTGGCGGGCACGGTTGGCGAGGACGTGTTGACAGTGCACAAACTGCGAGTGATTCCGGAGGAGGGAAACGCTAAGCGCTTCACGTTGGAGCCTGTTTGCTCCATAGCGAACATCAATCCCACTCAGTGGCTGCGGACGGTGAACTGTCCGGCATGTCTCGCCACTGAATAGACCCCCGTTCCCGCCGGACGGAAGTGAACAGATATCCCCCCGGTTCTGTTCGTGATCCCGGCGGGAACGGGTCCCACTTGGCTGCAAACGTATCTGCCACACAGATTTCCATCCCCGGCTGACAACGCCAGTGCCAGCCCTCGGACAGAGCAGCACCGCCGGGGATGGAGCAGACCCCCGCCCGGCTGCGTAACTGGACAGCGGCAGCCGGGTGGGGCACCAGCGACGGAGGACCCTTATGCATCAGGTGATTGCAAGCCCGCAGGGAGACAAGTTCGTCATTGCGTGCCCCGGTGCGCGTAAGGGAATGCAGATCCCCCGCGCCATGCACCAGGAGCTTTCCGGCGCAGTATCCGACGGGCACAAGGTGCCGGGGTGGCTGGCCGAAGCTGCCCGGCAGGCGTGGGGGCTCGAACTCTCCGGGCGACCCGCAAAGGGCAACGTACTGGTTCGCCCCCTCACTCCGCTGAACTACAGCCGCGCCACGTGGGAGATCAATAAGGGGTGCAACTTCAATTGCGAACACTGCTATTTGGCAGAGCGTAAATTTGAAGGGCTGCCGCGTGAGGAGAAGGACCGCCTTCTGTTGATGCTCCGAGATGCGGGGGTGCTGTGGATGCAATTCACTGGCGGAGAGCCCACTATTGACCGGGACTTCGTGCACTCTTACCGCTATGCGTACGGCCTCGGAATGCTCATCGAGATTCTGACGAACGGATCTCGCCTGCACCGGCCGGACGTAATCGAACTGTTCTCATCCATGAGGCCCCACAAAGTAACGGTGTCTCTCTATGGCGCGACCGCCGAGAGCTTCGATTCCCTCACGCGTAAGCCGGGCGCTTACAAACTGCTCATGAAGGGGCTAAAGGCTGCCAAGGAATCGGGCATCCCCCTTGAGCTTGTGCTGATCATCACCAAGCACAATTCCCACGAGATAGCGGCCATGCGGGAAATCGCGGAGGAGTACGCGCAGGCGTACACGGAGTACTCGAATATCTCCCCGACCTACAACGGCACCGCCGAACCGCTCGCCGCTCAAGCGCCCGGACTTCTGGACAAGTCCACGATCTTCCAGGGATGCCCGGCAGGGCACACCTTTTTCCATGTTGACCCTCACGGGTTCGCCACCATGTGCAAAATCGGACGGGAAAACCCCATCAGCCTTATGGCTGAGGGGCTGGACGGTCTTTTGCGTCTGCCGGCAATCGCAGATGCCCAAATGCTTCGCTCCGGTGGCTGCAGCGGCTGCGAGCTCTCGGCTTCTTGCCGGGTGTGTCGGCCGCTCGCTAAGGCATACCAGGAAGCGAAGGCACCACTGAACACCTACTGCCAACACGGAAATGGAGATGATGCAGCGTGAGCGCTGTAGCCGTCGAAATCGCGTCCCGTCCCTTCGCCGCCCTGGGGCTGGTTCCGGTCCCGGCCGTTCCGCCGAAGGCCCCGGAACCGGCAGGGCTGGTCATCGTGGACGACCTGGAGTCGCTGACCGAAGGCACCACGCCGGGGTGCAACGACGACAACCCCTACCAGTAGGACGCGGGGCACGTCTGATCAAATCCGTGCGGGTCTCGCTGCGTTCGCGCGCTGCGGGGCCCGTACGGGCTTCGTATGAGAGTCTGAGGACCGTGGCAACTGAGCGAATGTCATTCGATGATCTACCGCCTGCCGTGTTGGCGGGCGTCGAGTCTCGCGCCGGAGAGATCGTGAAGGCTGAGACGGTAAGTCAGGGGTTCAACAGCGAAATTGCAGCGCGCGTGTTCACCAGTAGCGGGCCACTTTTCGTGAAGGGTCTGAGATCCGATCACAAGCGCGTATGGACGCAGCGCCGAGAAGCTGAGGTCAGCCCGTACCTTCACGGCATCGCGCCCGCCCTTCGCTGGCAGATGGAAGAAGCCGGATGGGTGCTCTTGGGATTCGAAGCGCTGGACGGCCACCACGCGGACTACTCGCCCGCATCCCCGGATCTTCCGAAGGTGGCTGACCTCCTCTGCCGACTGGGGGAAGTCGTCTGCCCCGATATCGAGTTGCGGCACATGGAACAGCGCCTTGCGTCCTACGTGGCCAAGCCATCCGACGTGGCGCATTTCGCGGGCAACTCCCTCGTTCACTCGGACCTGAACAACGAGAACGTCATGGTGGATCACTCCGCCTATCTCGTTGACTGGGCATGGGCTTCACGCGGTGCGGCATGGCTGGACGCTGCCTATTGGGTCGTGTGGCTCATGGCGGCAGGCAAGCACGACCCCCAGTCGGCGGAGAGGTGGGCCGCGCGAACTCCGGCATGGCAGGCAGCAGGGCCGGAAGCCGTCACAGCTTTCGCGCTGGCGACTGCGAACATGTGGGAGGAAATCGCGGGCGCTGCCCCGGATCCGTGGACAACCGGAATCCTCAGCGCGGCGCAGCGCTGGGCGGAACACCGACGGCGCGCCTAGCGTCCCGTCATGGCCCCTGTCGGCCTGATACCCCCGTGGCAGGCCGACAGGGGTGCTAGCGTTTACCCCACAACAAAAAATTCGGCCCCGGCAGAGTGCTGGTAACACTCCGACTACCCGGGGCCTAGACGACATCACCTTGGGAGCTCTGTCGCCGTGCGCCACTCTATCGCGCGCGCCCTTGAGGCGTGCCTCCGATCCATCCTTGCCGCCGTGCTGCCCGCGAAGGGCAAGCGCCGGACCCCTCCGGGCCCCGGTCGGCACCGCGCCCCCCGGATAACCACCGCCGTTGAGACATCCACAACGCCCGTAGCGGGGCCACTGCCCCGCAGCCCGTACGCGGAGTACAACGCGGACCCCACACCGCTGTTGGGCGAAGACACCCCACTCATTCGGCCGTTCGTCGTGGCCTATGAGAGGGCGCTCGAAGCTCAGCGAGTACGGCTCGCGGAACAAGAGGCCCAACGGCAGCGACGCTTGGAGGTTGCTGCGGCCCTAGACGGCTTCGACATCGGTCCCGATGTGATCCACGGGGTACGGGTGCCGATCTCCAGCTAGGCGCCCTTCCAAGCCTCACCGAGCCCCGTCCGGCCACCAACCGGGCGGGGCTTCTGTATGCCCTGACCTGGTGTTTTCTGAACTCCCAGGGTGTAGGGTCTACCGGGGGAGGGGTCCCCGGGGAGGCTCGCTTGCACCTGGGGCCGGTTCCCGGCCTGCTGGTTGGTGGGCCCTGCGGGGCTGCGCGGGAGTGGAGTGGGGCGGCCCGGCCCGGCAAAGCGACTGACGGTCGGGAAGCGGCCGGGACTCATGCCCCGCTGGTGAGGGTGTGTGGGTGATGGGACAGGTGTGACTGGTGAGGCGCCGAGTGGGCCGGTCAGGGGCGGTGATGTGTCGTGGGGACGACTTAACCGACCTCAGGACGCATCACCGGCCGGAGGACTCCCCAAAGCCCCTTCCAAACTGGGACATAGGGGGCAGGTGGCGGGCCCGTCCGCCCCAGCCAACAGGTGCAGCCGACAACGGACCCCGGCGGCGGGGCATGAGTCTCAACCACCCACCCACGCCTGCCCGCTGAGCCGGTGCCGGGCCGCCCCACTCCACTCCCGCGCCCCCACCCACCGACCCGAGGTCGGCAACGGACCGCCCCCATGCACGGATCCCCTCCGGGGCCCCCTCCCCCGGGCCGCCCCCCCCCTCAAAGCAGCACTTGCGGTGGAGGGGCGGGGGTCAAGGGTGACCGCAGGTCATCGGCGCAGCCGACGCGACGCAGGAGCGCCCTTGACGCCCGACCCGGAACCGCGAAACTGAAACCTAGGGGCGGCCCCCACCCGACACCAAACCCACCGGCCCACCCCGACTACCCCTCGGTCCTGGCCTGACGCCGACCACCAGGGGCACGCCCCACCAAGTGCGCCTGCGGCGCACGGATGGTGACCCGAACCGGGTCGGGGCAGCAATAGCAGGTGTACGTGAACCCCTCCTCCGCGTCGAGCGGCACCGGCGGAAGAGCACCCTCCGGGCTCGGCATCACCGCGTAGAGCACCCCCACCGCCAGCACGATCGCACTCAACGCGATCGACACAACACCCCACAGAGCAGGGTCCGTTACGGGTTCCATCGACCGACCACCTCATCCTTGACCTCGGACAACGTGAACCAGACGGTCTTGTGACTGGGTGAGCATCCCCCGTAGACAGTCGACCCCCACGCGAGAGCCAGACTCTCCACGAGGACGAGTCCACGCCCCGAATCCTGTTCGCCCGCTGCGTCGAGAGCAGCGGGCCCGGTGCGTGCGGAGGGTGTGGGCAGCACCCATGGTTTGTCGTCGGCGACGGAGACGGTGACCTGTTTGCGGTTGACCGTCACATGGACGCGGATCAGGGGCGTACGGGTGTGCCGGTGCGCGTTGGTAACCACCTCGGTCACACAGAGGCGCGCGTCATCGACAAGGTTGCCGTGGCGGCTGAGCCCGAGGAGCGACGTGACGAAGTCACGCGCGATCCTCGGCGCGGTCGCCGTACTGGGCAGGGCCAGCCGGTAGGTCTCGGCGCCCTGGGGCGGCGGGGGTACGGGGGTTGCGGTGGCGGTCACCGTGGTCATGTCGTCATCTCCCAACGCGGAACGTGGCAGCGCTGCTTGGGCGACAGCCCGTGTCCTTGACCGCTCGCGCCCGCTCAACGGGCATGCAAGTGACTGCACTTCGGGCCAGATGGCACGCTGCGTCGCACCATGGACCGTAGGGCGCAACATAGATACGGCGCAACAGTGGGACGGTTGTCGCACTCATATGGGTGGACCCATGGCACTGTGGGACGGCACACTCGTTGTGACCAGAGAGGGAGAGGTTCATGCCGCCAAGGGCTTACCCGACCGCCCGACAGAAGCGACTGGGCGCTGAGTTGAGAAAGCTGCGGGAGCGAGCCGGCATGTCCGGGAGCACGGTTGCAGCTTTCCTGGGTGGCGAACGGGCCCAGGTCAGCCACCTGGAGTCGGGACGGTACGGAGTGAGCGCGGAGCGAGTCCGCCGAATCGCCACCCACTGCTCGGCTACGGACAAGCACCTCATCGACGCGCTCGCAAGCATGGCGGAGGAGCGCGGAAAAGGATGGTGGGAGGATTACCGAGGAATTCTTCCGCCAGGCTTCCTGGACCAGTCGGAGCTGGAACACCATGCGACCTACATGCGTGCCGTTCAAATGCTCTATGTGCCAGGAATTTTCCAGACGGCCGAATACGCTCGCGAGCTGATCACAAGCGGTGTGACCAGCTTCCAGTCCTCCGAGGTCAATGCACGCGTAGAGCATCGCATGAGGCGTCGCGAGATCTTCGATCGCCCGAACCCGCCGAAGTTCGAGGCGCTCATCCACGAGGCAGCACTTCGCATGAGGTACTGCTCCGCCGAAGTCATGCGGGCCCAGATGGAGTTCCTGCATGAGGTTTCGCTCTGGCCGAGCGTGACGATCCGCATCATCCCCTTCGATGCACGGATCACTTGCTCGGTCCACTCGATGCTCTACGCGGGCGCCGTGATACCGCAACTGGACACCGTTCAGATTGACAGCGCGTTCGACGCCCACTATCTGGACGCCGAGGCTCAACTCGTCAAGTACCGGGCGCTTATCGAGGCGGTCGAGGCGATCTCACTCAGCGCCGCCGAGTCGAGCAAATTCATCCAACGCATCGCACAAGAAATGTGAGTGAGCGGCATGACCAACCACATTGAATGGCAGAAATCCTCCTTCTCAGGGGGTGACAACAATCCGAACTGCGTCGAACTGGCCAGCGTCGACGGGCAGATCAAGATGCGCGAAAGCGAAACCCCCGACACCGTCGTCACGACAAGCCCCGAGAAACTGCGCGCCTTCCTCCTTGGCGTCAAGGCCGGAGAGTTCGATCACCTGATCTGACGAACGTCCGCACCCAGACGCCCCTCACCTCTCGCCGGTGAGGGGCGTCTGGCATATATGGGCGCAACTCTGGGACGGAACACTGTTGCGCCTCACCCATCTGTGACGCTACGGTCGCTGTGCGTCGCCGATTCAGGGTCGTCCCCTCGGCAGGACATCGCCCTGACCGGCGCAACTCTCCCCGTCCCGCGTCCCATTGGGGAGAGTTCCGAAGGGTTGTCCCCCTCCCGCCGCTCGTCATGCCGGCGCGTGGGCGGGGGACAACTCTGCCCCCGCATCGCGCGCTGAGGAGAAGGGCACCGAGACCATGGCCCCACCCCCACCCCCACCCCCACCCCCGTCACCCCCACCAAAACCACCCAGCCGTACGACGGGCAGTGATGCGCGGCAGCGGCTGTCCATGTTGATCGACCTGTTCGGCGTGAGCGGGACACTGCTCGTTCCCACGGCCGACGCGCGTCCGGACGCATCCCCGGCCATTCCCGACGAAGCCGAGCTGTTCCGAAGGATCTTCGGGGACCCGCCACCGCAGTGACCGCCCCAGCCCAGTGCCCTCCCTGACCGAGAGGATCCGAACCCAATGCCGCCCCCGCCCACTCCGCCCCAACCCCACACCCTCGCCGACGCGTTGATCCACGTACCCCGGCACGAGTTCATCCCGCCCCGGGCCTGGGCCGTGCCCCAAGGCGTGGGCACCCCTCCCGCCGCCGCCTCCGGGTACTGGATCGATCAGCACCGTGACCCGGATCGCTGGTGGCGGGCCGTGTACTCCGACTCCGTGATCGTCACTCAGCTCGACGGCGGCCGGACCGAGCTCACCCCGGCCGACGCGGCGGCTCCGTCGACCGCGCCGACCTGTGCCGCCTCCAGTCCCCTCCTCGTCACCGCCGGGTTACGGCACCTCGCGCCCCGGCCCGGTGATCGGGTGCTCGACATCGGGACCGGTACGGGCTGGACCTCCGGCCTGTGCGCGTACCTCACCGGGGACGACGCCCTCGTCACCACCGTCGAGATCGACCCCGGCCTGGCGCGGACCGCCACCGAGAACCTGGCCCGCTCGGGCCTGCACCCGAATGTCGTCACCGGGAACGCGGCCGCCGAACTGCCCGGTCCGGACCCCGGCTCGGACGGTGGCCTGTTCGACCACGTGCATGTCGCCTGCGGCGTCACGCACATCCCGTACGCATGGGTGGAGCGCACCCGTCCCGGCGGGCGCATCGTCCTCCCGTACAACCCGCCCGTCGGCAGACTCCTGCGCCTCACCGTCCACGACGACGGCTCCGCCGTCGGCCGGTTCGGGGAGGAGTGCTCGTACATGCCGCTCCGTTCACACGAAGGCACTGCGGCGAGCGGGCAGGAAACCGGACGGGAAACAGAGAACGCCGACACCCGCCCCCGCGTCCGCACCCTGGACTCGCGCCCCGGCTCCGGCCCCGGCTCCGACACCGACATCGAGTCCCTTCTCCACCCCGCCCCCGGCCTTCAGGTCCTGCTCGCCTCCCTCGTCGGCGACGAGCCCTGGGCGGGCGCTTCCGGCAGCGTGCTGCTGACGGACGGGGTCTCCCGTGCCACCGTCGAGGACGGCGGCCGGTTGACGCAGACCGGGCCGCGCGATCTCTGGGACGAGGCCGAGTCCGTCCACCGCGCCTGGACCCGGCAGGGCCGCCCGGGGCTGGACCGTATCGGCTTCACCGTCACCCCCCAGCGGCAGTACGTGTGGGTGGACGACCCGGCCGTACCCGCCGTTCACACCCTCGACAAAACATCGGGCACGACACCGGCGGTGGGAGCTTCCCTTGGCTGACTGCGGCACCTGTCACGGCAAGGGATGGGTCTACGAGCACCAGGACGGCGCGCGCAAGAAGGTGAGCTGCCCCGTCTGCAAGTAGACGGGATGTGCGCGCGGCGGCGTCTGTCCAGGTTGATCGACTTCGCCTCATGGCACTCACAACCGAGACGACACAGGACGCGGCGAGTCCACCGCCCTATCCGTGGTCCGGCCCCGGTCGGACGGTGTCGTTCGAGGTCGTTCCGGGCTTGGTGTGGAGGACTTCGCGGGCCTGTTCGGCGGCGCGGGTGATGCTCTCGCTGATGAAGTCGAGAAAGCGCGCGATGTTCTCCAGGCGGGCGGCGGCCTGGGTGTGGGGGCCGAGGATGGCGACGCCTTGGCGTGCGATTCCGACGAGCTGGTCGTTGGACCGGGCGCTGGCGATCGTCGCCTGGTAGAAGAGCTCGTTGTCGACGACATAGCGGTCGCGTCGGCGTTCGTCGCGTTCGCGGCGGACGAGGCTCTGGCTCTCCAGGAAGGCGATCGCCTTGGAGATGGACGCCGGGCTGACCTGGAGGCGCCGGGCGAGTTCGGACGCGGTGAGGCTGCCCGCGTCGGTGGTGAACAGGCAGGTCAGCACCCGGGCCGACATCTTGTTCAGGCCCGAGGCCATGAGAACGGTGGTGAACGTCTCCTCGTACTCGGCCATGACCTCGGCGTCGCGTCCATGCGGCTGGGGGGCCGACTCCGGCCCTCGGGAGGAGGCCGGCCTGCGCCGGTGGGCGCGGCGTTCGGTGGCGCGGTGGGCGAGGTCGGCGCGGTAGGCGGTGGGGCCGCCGTTGCGCATCACCTCACGCGTGACCGTCGAGGTCGGACGGTCGAGGCGTCGGGCGATCTCGGCGTAGGAGAGGCTGTCGGCCAGCCCCAGCGCGATCTGCCCGCGTTCCTGCTGGGTGAGTCTGCCTCCCGGCATCGCGATCTCCTCGGTGATCCTTCGCGGTGGTCCATGATCCCCCGACTATAGCGTTCACTCTTCACTCATTGCAATGCCAAGAGGGATCACCATTGCGTTACCACTCAAACCGTTGCAACACTTTGGCGGCTCCCACCTGCATGAATGCAACTTCAACGCAATAACGCTATTCACAGTTCTTGGAAAGCAACGTAGCGTTTCCGGTGTCAGAAAACACGAACGAACACCGGAGAGCACGATGCTGAAGTTCCACACCCCCGCCCCGATCTCCGTCGTCCTGGACATCCCCGCCGGACGCGTCCAGTTCATCGCCGCGGACCGCGCCGACACCACCGTCGAGGTCCTGCCCGCCGACTCCTCCAAGAGCCGCGACGCCAAGACCGCTGAACAGACCACCGTCGTCCACGCCGACGGCGTGCTGCGGATCACGGCCTCGAACCCCGGCAACCAGCTCCTCGGCCCCTCCGGATCCCTGGAGGTCACCGTCCAACTGCCCGCCGGCTCCCGCGTCGAGGCCAAGGCCGACAGCGCCGAGCTCCGCGGCGTCGGGCGCCTCGGCGACATCGCCTTCGACGGCGCGTACCGGCAGATCAAGATCGACGAGGCAGCGAGCGTCCGCCTCACCGCGATCGACGGCGACGTCGAGGTCGGCCGGCTCAACGGACCCGCGGAGATCAGTACCGCACGGGGCGACATCCGGATCACCGAGGCCGTGCGCGGCACGGTCGTGCTCCGCACCCAGTCCGGCGATATCTCGGTCGGCGCCGCCGCCGGAGTCTCGGCCGCCCTGGACGCCGGCACCGACTACGGCCGTGTCAGCAACGCCCTCAAGAACGACGGCACCGCCGGCCTCGACATCCGCGCCACCACCTCCCACGGCGACATCACCGCCCGCAGCCTCTGAAACCCGCGCCCTGAAGAACGTGACCACGCCTCACACGAACAGGTGGAACACATGACGAAGAACAGCACGTCCTCGACCGGTTCGAAGTGGACCGGCATGGTGCCGGTCGACGATACGGCCCTGGCCGTCACCGACACCGGCGGTCCCGGCATCCCCGTGGTCTACCTCAACGGCCAGTTCGCCACCCAGGGGTACTGGCGCCGGGTCATCGCCGAACTGGGCCCGGGGTGGCGGCACATCACCTACGACGAGCGTGCTCGCGGCAGGAGATCGAAGCGTTCGGCGGACTATTCCTTCGAGGCCGCCGTCCGGGACGTCGACGCCGTCCTCGCGGCCAGGGGGGTGAACCGGGCGCTGGCGGTGGGCTGGTCCTACGGGGCGAACGTCGGGGCGCACTGGGCCGGCCGGAATCCGGACCGCGCTCTGGGCGCGGTCCTGGTCGACGGCGCGTTCCCGTCCGACTGGCTCGACGAGGCCATGGAGCAGCGCGTCCGGAAGCTGTTCCGGCGGATGCGCTGGTTCATGCCGCTGCTGCGCCCGACGGGCCTGGCCCCGCGGATGACCGCCGCACAGCAGGCGGAGAGCAACATCGAGCTCGGCAGGCTCTCCCGCGAGTGCGAGCTGGGCCCCGTGCTGGACAGCATCACCGTCCCGGTGCGGTACGTGGTCGCTTCGGGAACGTCCTTCGGGAGCCGCGGTGATGAGCAGGAACGTATACGCGCCGGCCTCGGTACGGTGACCGCCCGCAACCCGAATATCCGGATCGGCGCGAAGGTCGCCGCCAATCACGGGGCGATCCTCAAGAAGGAGTTCCCGGCCATCGCCGAGGCCGTACGCGAGGTCGCCGCCCTCGACCCCCTGGGGCGCTGACGACACGACCTGCGCACCCTCGGCACACGCTCCTCGGGGCGCGCGACGGGCGGTCCGCGCGCCCCCGTGCACCATGGTGGGGACGCGCGACATCCGTATACCGCGCGACATCCGTACACCGCGAGACATCGCGAGACCAGGGCAGGGGCAGGCGTGACTGGCGTGACAGGCGTGACGGGGAACGGGATACCCGACGAGTATCTGGACGGGTACGCCCGCATCCTGGCGGCGGTCGCCCCGACGGGCCGCCGGCTCACCCGGGACGAGCTGCTGGCCCGCCGGGAGATGGGGGAACGCGCCGCCGAGGCCGGTTTCGGGCTGCGTGCCCTGGTCGGCGCGCATCTCGCCGCGGCCCGTGTCCACTGGCCCGTCACCGCGACCCCCGGCACCGGCGACAGCGGCGGGTCCGGCTCCGGGTCCGGGTCCGGGTCCGGGTCCGCCGACAGCGTGCTCGCCGCCATCGAGCAGGCCGTGGACGCGTTCGCCGAGGGGTACGAACGCGCGCAGCGGCTCGCCGTACGCCAGGAGGTCGCCGCGCGACGGGAGTTCATCGACGACCTGCTGTACGGGCGCAGCGATCTGGGGCGGCTGGCCGAGCGGGCCGAGCGGTTCGGGCTGCGGCTCTCGTACGAACATGCCGTGGCGGTCGCGGAGGGCTCCGCCGCGTACGACGAGGAGGACGCCGTTCCGCGCTCGGTGGAGCAGGCGCTGATCGGACGGTTCGGCGATCGCAGCGTGCTGCTCACGACGAAGGCGGGCCGGCTCGTCTGTATCGCGCCGGGCGACCAGGGGGAAGTCCTCACCTACTTCGCCAAGCAGGCGTTCGCCGCCACGGACGGCGGCCGGGTAGCCATCGGCCGGCCGCGGCCCGGGGTGGGCGGGGTGGTGCAGTCGTACGAGGAAGCGCTGAACGTACTCGACCTCGCCGGGCGGCTCGACCTGGACGGTCCCGTCCTGCACGCCGCCGATCTGCTCGTCTATCCGGTCCTCACCCGGGACCGGCAGGCCATGACGGAACTCGTCCTCAGCGCGCTCGGTCCGCTGGAGGCGGCGCGCGGCGGCGCCCGGCCGCTCATCGAGACCCTCACCGTCTACTTCGACGCGGGCTGTGTGGCGGCGGAGGCGGCGCGGCGGCTCTCGCTGAGCGTGCGGGCCCTGACATACCGGCTGGAAAGAATCCATAAGCTCACCGGCGCCGACCCCGCCGATCCGGTGCATCGCTACACCTTGCAAACAGCCGTGATCGGGGCCAGGCTCATGGACTGGCCGGCGAAGTCCTTCTGAACCGGAGGACGTTCGAACCGGAAGACGTTCGAGCCGGGAGTCGTTCGAACCGGGAGACCTTCCGGACGGAAGTCCTTCCGGCCGGGGAGAGCTGCGGCTGTCGGCATTAAGAACGCGTTAAGACTGCCGGAAAACGGCAATGTCCGGTTGGGGAAAAAGATGGGACCATGGGGCCCTGCCGCGGAAATCAGCGGCAGAGGGGGAGGGGGGAACCGATGGATCCGATGACCTTGTTTCTCGGTCTCGGCATCGCGGGGATCGTGCTGCTCGTCCTGTCGCTGATCTTCGACGGCATTCTCGAAGGGCTCTTCGACGGGGTCGGGGTACTGAACGGACTGTTCGACGGGCTGCTCTCGCTGCCGGTGATCGCCGGGTTTGTCTCGATGCTGGGCTTCGGGGGCGCGATCGTACTGGGTACCACGCAGCTCGGCACGGGACCGGCCGCCGTCACGGGGGTGGCGGCCGGTTTCGGTGCCGGGTGGCTGACCTGGAAGTTCAGCAAGGCGTTGATGCGTGACCAGACGGCCGTCACACCGCGGGGCGACGATCTCGTGGGCTCGGCGGGCACGGTGGTCACCGCGATCCCGGCCGGCGGCTACGGCGAGGTACTGCTGCGACTCGGCGGCCAGCCGGTGAAGTACTCCGCGAAGAGCGCGCAGCCCGTGGAGAACGGCGCCGAGATCTGGGTGGAGGAGACGCTTTCGTCGACCTCGGTCCTGGTGCGTCCCGTCCAGCGCTGACCCGCCCGGCACCGACAGCACCGGCCTGCCCGGCACCACCCTGCTCGGCGCCGCCCTATCCATCCCCATTCACCCCGATAACTCCAATCCATCGAATCATCCCAACTCGCGTCAATCGCCTTAATTTGCCGTCCCTTCGGGAGGCAAGGGAGAGAGCACCATGAGCCCACTTCTCATCGCCGTGCTGGGGGTCGTCGCACTCGTCGTCCTGCTGGCACTCGCCGTCATCACGCGCTACAAGGTCGCCGGGCCCAGCCAGGCGTTCATCGTCACCGGCCGGCGCGGCAAGCAGTCGACCGATCCGACCACCGGCCGGGTGTCCATGGACACCAGCGGCCAGAAGGTCGTGGTCGGCGGCGGCGTCTTCGTCGTCCCGTTCGTACAGCAGAAGTTCACGCTGGACCTGTCCAGCCGGCACATTCCGGTGGCCGTGCGCGGCGCGGTCACCCTGCGCGGGGTGAAGGCGAACCTCGAAGGCGTCGCCATCGTCAAGGTCGGCGGCACCGAGGACTCCATCCGGGCCGCGGCACAGCGCTTCCTCCAGCAGCAGGGCGGCATCGTCGGCTTCACCCAGGAAGTGCTCTCGGGTGCGCTGCGCTCCATCGTCGGCCGGATGTCGGTCGAGGACATCATCCGCGACCGCGCGGCCTTCGCCGGGCAGGTCGCGGAGGAGGCGGAGGCGAGCCTTTCCGGGCAGGGCCTGGTCCTGGACGCCTTCCAGATCCAGGACATCACCACCGAGGGCTCGTATCTGGAGGACCTGGGCCGGCCCGAGGCCGCGCGGGCCAAGCAGGAGGCCGACATCGCCGAGGCGGTGGCGCGCCGCGCCGCCGAGCAGGCACGGCTCAAGGCGGAGGAAGAGATCGCGATCGCCCAGCGGACCTTCTATCTGAAGCAGGCCGAGATCAAGGCCGAGACGGACGAGGCCGCGGCGCGCGCCGCGGCGGCGGGACCGCTGGCGCAGGCGGCGCGCGAGCAGGACGTGCTCATGGAGCAGGAGAAGGTCGCCCAGCGCCAGGCCGCGCTGACCGACCGCGAGCTGGACACCAAGGTACGTAAGCCCGCGGACGCCGCGCGGTACCAGGCCGAGCAGGAGGCCGAGGCCCGGCGGATCGCGCTGGTCAAGCAGGCCGAGGCGGACGCCGAGCGGTCCCGGCTCACCGGTGAGGGCGAGAAGGCGCACCGCGCCGCGCTCGCCGCCGCCGTACGGATCGAGGGTGAGGCGGAGGCCGCCGCGATCGGCGCCAAGGGTGCCGCGGAGGCGGACGCGATGCACAAGAAGGCGGACGCGTTCGCGCGGTACGGGGACGCGGCCGTCCTCCAGATGCTGGTCGAGGTGCTGCCGTCGGTCGTCGCGAAGGCGTCCGAGCCGCTGAGCGCGGTGGACAAGATGACGGTGATCTCGACGGACGGTGCCGGTCAGCTGGCGCGTACCGTCGCGGACAATGTCGCGCAGGGCGTCGAACTGCTCAGCTCCACCACCGGAGTTGACCTGGCCGAGCTGCTGAAGGGCATCGCCGCGGGCAAGACGGGCGGCGCGGGCGCGGCGGACGGCGCCAAGGTCAACGGACAGATCGAGGTCACGGACTGAGCGGTCTGTCCTGACCACGAGCAGGGCCCGGTCGGCGGCGGGGGAGCCGATCGGGCCCTCGGCGTTCCCGGCCCGGCAACCGGCGTGAGCGTGTACGCACTTGCCCTTGCCCGCCCTCCGCCCTTGCGCTTGCTAGCCGATGCGCGGGTATCGCCTCACAAAGGCGAGGCAAAGAAGCACTGTCGGCTCGTATCCGCGATTCCCCGGCGGGTCGGCGGGGCATCACCAGGGTGCAGCCGCCACGCGGACCTCTCAGCGAACCTCCCGAGGGGGAATCTGATGAGCCGACCCTGTCTTCCGCCGGGCACGACCGCATCGCCAGAGCCGAGCGCATCGCCGGACCCGGCCGCATCGCCGGACCCGGCCGCCCCGGCGCGTACGTCTCTCGCTCTCCGTGGAGAGGTCGCGTGCCCGGTCTCGCTGACCGTCGCCGATCTGCGGGAGCGCTGGGAGCAGCACCGCGCCGAGGTGGTCTTCGACTGCGCCACCAGCGGGCCGCGGCACCACACCTTCGAGGGCCCGCTGCTCCGGGAGGTGGTAGACGACGCGAAGCCGGTCTTCGACCCCCGCCGGCGCAAGGACAGGTCCCGGTTCCTGCTCGCCGTCACCGGCGGGGACGGGCACCATACGGTGCTCTCCTGGGCGGAGATCGACGCCGACTTCGGCAACGTACCGATCCTGCTGGCCACGACCATGGACGGGCGCAGCCTGGAGTCGGCGGGCAGCCAGCTGGTGGTGCCCACGGACCGCTGCGGGGCGCGCTACATCAGCGCGATCACCAGCGTGTGGGTGGGCGCGTGCGCGGTCCCGCCCGCGGTCACGGTCCCGCCTCAGCGGACCCGGGCCACGCCCACGTAGAAGTTGCTCTGCTCGTCCTCGGGCGCCGGTGTCCCCTTGAACCACTCCGGGGCCGTCACCAGCCCCGGGTCCACCAGATCCAGCCCGTCGAAGAACCGCAGGACCTCGGCCCGTGTGCGCAGCCGGAGCGCGATGCCGCCCTTGCCGTACGTATTGGTGACCCCGCCCGCCTTCAGCGGCTGGAAGTCGGCGGTGCCCTGCGAGAAGACGAAGAGACTGCCGGACGGCAGCGCGTCCACCAGGGTGCGGGTGATGCCGTACGGGTCGTCCTCGTCCGGGATGAAGTGCATCAGGGCGATGAGGGACAGGGCGACCGGCCTGCTGAAGTCCAGGAAGCCAAGGGCGTGTTCAAGGATCTCGTGCGGCCGGCGGACATCCGCCTCGATGTAGTCGGTGGCGCCCTCGGGCGTGCTGATCAGCAGGGCCTCGGCGTGACGCAGCACGATCGGGTCGTTGTCCGTGTAGACGACGCGTGAGGTCGGCGCGATCTTCTGGACGATCTGGTGGAGGTTCGGCTCGGTCGGGATTCCCGTACCGATGTCGAGGTACTGGTCGATACCGCTCTGCGCCACCCAGGCCGCGGCGCGGTGCATGAACGCGCGGTTCAGCCGGGAGTCGCGCCGGGAGTCCTCGGGCAGCTTGTGCCCTATCTCCCGGTCGACCGGGTAGTTGTCCTTACCGCCCAGCAGGTAGTCGTACACCCGCGCCGGGTGGGGCTTGCTGGTGTCGACCTGGGGCTTGGGTGTGCCTGCCGTCATCTCGGTTCACAGTTCCTTACGGAAATCGGCGAGGATTTGTTTGGTGCGGCGCGCGGATTCCGCGTGAGCCACCATGCGGTCCATCGCCTCCATGTGTTCCGCGACCTCGCCGGTGTTGTCGATATAGAGCGCGCCGGTCAGATATTCGACGATGACCATATCGGGCAATTCGGGTATGGCGAAGCGGAACAGCACGAAGGGGCTATAGGTGCCGGGGTGATGCCCGGCGGCGAACTCGGCTATCTGAAGCGTCACATTCGGCAGCTCGGTCGCGGCCAGCAGCCGGTCGATCTGGGCGCGCATCACGGCGGACGAGCCGACAGGGCGGTGGAAAACCGTCTCGTCCATGACAACCCAGAAGGCCGGGGCGTCCGGTCCGGTCAGCAATGACTGGCGCTCCAGACGCAGCGCCACATGGCGCTCTATGCGCGCCGGGTCGTTCCGGCCGACCTCGCCGTAGGTCAGTATCGCGCGCGCGTAGTCCTCGGTCTGGAGGAGTCCCGGCACGAAATGCGGCTCGTAGCACCGTATGGTCTTGGCCGCTTCCTCCAGGCTGACATGGCCGCCGAACCACTCCGGCAGAACGTCATGGAAGCGCTGCCACCAGCCGGGCTTGTTGGCCTCGTCGACCAGCTGGAGAAAGGCGGCGGCCTCGTCGCCCGTCACGCCGTACGCGGGCAGCAGCAGCTGTACGTACGGGACCTTGAGCGCGACCTCGGCCATCTCCATGCGCCGAATCGTCGCGGGGGCGACATGCAGCACTTTGGCGGCCTGGTCGCGGCCGAGGCCCGCTCTCTCGCGCAACCCCTGGAGCCGTTTGCTCAGGACGAGTTGCCCGATTGTCGGGGCAGACCGAGGTTCGCTCACACCCCACCACCAGCCACCAGCATGCGGGCAGTTTGCCACAGCGACCCGAACACGCACACGGGGGCATCGGCATGGATGGACGCCACGGTTCCGGCCGGACGGCAAGATGAACCCGCGACGTCGACGGGGATACCTTCCGGTGTCCTGAGGATGGCGCCCGCCGGTTAGCATCGAATCGCGGCACTTTTCTCGCTGCCCGTCGTTTACCTGCCCTGTCCCTTCTCTGCCCCGCCTCTTTCCTTTCCTGACTCTTTCCCTTCCTGCCTCTTCCCTTCCCTGCCTCTTCCCTTCCCGTCACCGAGAGCTGGAGTGATCTGGACGTGTCCCGACCGCGTGTGGGTGTGGCCGTGCTGACGATGGGGAACAGGCCCGTCGAACTGCGGGCCCTGCTGGACTCCGTCGCCAAGCAGCGGGAGGCCCCGACGCGGATCGTGGTCGTGGGCAACGGCGCTCCGCTGCCCGAGCTGCCCGAAGGCGTCATCGGGGTCGAGCTGACGAAGAACCTCGGGGTCTCCGGAGGGCGCAATGTCGCCATGAAGAAGCTCCGCGACTGCGGCGACGTGGACGTTCTGGTGGACCTGGACGACGACGGCCTGCTGATCGAGGCCGATGTGATCACCCGTGTCGCCGATCTGTACGAGGCGCACGCCCGGCTCGGCATCGTCAGCTTCCGTATCGCGGACGAGACCGGCCTCACCCAGCGGCGGCACGTGCCCAGGCTGCGGGTCGGCGATCCGATGCGCGCGGGCGAGGTGACCACGTTCCTCGGCGGCGGACACGCGCTGTCCATGGCGATGCTGGACGAGACGGGCGGCTGGCCCGACGCGTTCTTCTTCACCCACGAGGAGACCGACCTCGCGTGGCGTGCGCTGGACGCGGGCTGGACGATCCGTTACCAGCCGGAGCTGGTCCTCCAGCACCCGCGCACCTCACCGGCGAGACACGCCGAGTTCTACCGGATGACCGCCCGCAACCGGGTGTGGCTGGCGCGCCGGCACCTGCCCGCGCCGCTCGTACCGCTCTACCTCGGTACGTGGATTCTGCTCACCGTGGCGCGTACGCGGTCGGTGAGCGGGCTGCGCGCGTGGTTCGGCGGCTTCTTCGAGGGCGTACGGACGGCGTGCGGGACGCGCCGGCCGATGCGCTGGCGAACCGTACGGCGCATGACGGCGCTGGGCCGCCCGCCGGTCATCTGACGCGGGAGTGCGGGGTGCGGGTTCGTGCTGAGGGGTAGCCGGGGTTACCTCTCAGCACGAACCCAAACCCGCACCCACCCCCTCACCCACCCCCCGCCGGCTCGATCGGCAAGTGCCGGGGGCCCCGGAGGATCGGGCTGCGGCGGTAGGGGGGCGGGTCCTCGGACAGTTGGAAGCCCTCCAGGCGGGGGAGCAGCGCGTTCAGGGCGATCTGGGCCTCCACGCGGGCCAGCGGCGCGCCGAAGCAGTTGTGGACGCCGCTGCCGAAGCCGAAGTGCTGGTTGTCCTCGCGGGTCGGGTCGAAGTGGTCGGGTTCGTCGAACCGCAGCGGATCCCGGTTCCCCGCGGCGAGTACGAGGACCAGCGGGGCGCCCTCGGGGACGGTGACGTCCGAGACCTCGATGTCCGCGAGCGGGGTGCGCTGTGGGAGCAGGTGGACGGGCGGTTCGTAGCGCAGCAGTTCCTCGACCGCCCTCGGCATCAGTTCGGGCTTGTCGCGCAGGAGCCGGTAGGCGTCGGGGAAGCGCAGGAACGTGAGCGCGCCGTTGCTGATGAGATTGACCGTCGTCTCGTGCCCGGCGATGAGCAGGAGAGTCCCGGTCGCCTTCAGTTCGGCCCTGGTCAGCCGCCCGTCGGGGCCGGCGTCGTGGACGAGCGCGGAGAGCATGTCGTCCGAGGGGTGGTCACGGCGCTTGTCGGAGAGATCCCCGAGGTACTCCGACATCGCCTCCCGGGCATCCACTGCCGCCACGCGGTGGCTGTCGTCCTGCTTCCCCGGCTTCAGGTCGAGACTGGCGATGATCTCGTTCGTCCAGGCGCGGATCCGGGGCACGTCCTCGCGGGGCACACCGAGCAGCCGGCAGATCACGGTGACAGGGAGCGGGTACGCGAACTCCTCGACGATGTCGACGCGGTCCTTGTCCCGGAACGCGTCGATCAGTTCGTCGGAGATCCGGGTGATGTCCGCGCGCAGCGCGTCGATCCGGCCCGGGGAGTGGGGCGGTCCGAAGGGGCGCATCGCGATGCGGCGCAGCCGGTCGTGCTCGGGGTCGTCGAGGCCGATGAAGGCCGCCTGAGCGCCCCACCTGAGCAGTGGGACCGTGGACGGGTCGGCGCGGTTGCGGGAGTCCGAGCTGATCCGCGGGTCATGGAGCAGTGCGGCGATCTCGTGGTACGTGCCGACCAGATAGCTGCCGTCGGTCTGCCGCGTCACCCCGTTCTCGCGGAGTTCGGCGTAGAGCGGATAGGGGTCGGCGCGGTTCGCGTAGTCGGTGATGCGCTGGTAGAGGGTGTCCGGGGACGGGGACATGCGTGGGGCTCCTCAACGACGGTGGGCGGCGGTCGGGATCGGTTCGTGCCGCACCACGGTCAGGCGCCGGTCCGGCAGATGGCCGGTGAGGGCCACGGTCGGTCCGTGCGAGAGCAGTTGGGGGTCCGGCACATCGGAGGGGACGGGCACGGCCGAGTCGGGCCGGTCTGCGGCGCCGGGTTCGGGGGGAAACGGCGCCGCCGTCTCGATGAGGTACTGGTAGTGCTCAAGCCACTTGGCCCGGTTCACGGTGACCGCCGCGGTGATCCGCCCCCGGTAGCCGTAGACGGCGACGAGCCGGCGCTCCCGCAACGAGCCCTGGGCGATGACCACTTGGTCGGAGTAGGTCGGGACGCCGACGGACTTGATGTTGAGGCCGAACTGACTGGACCAGAAGGCGGGCACCGCCAGATGCGGGCGCCTGTGCGGGCCCGTGCTGACCATGTTGTGCGCCGCCACCTCCGCCTGCGCGACCGCGTTGCCCCAGTGTTCGAGCGCCAGCATCTGGTACTCGAAGAGCGGATGCGGGAAGCGGGCCACGTCACCCGCCACGAAGACGTCGTCGGTGACGATCCCGTACATGTTGAACGCACGGCACCCCGCGTCGCAGGCGACGCCCCGGGGGCCCGCGGCGAGTCCTGATTCGGCGAGCCATTCGGTGTTGCGTACGGCGCCCAGGGCGACCACGGCGACATCCGCTTCGATCCGGCCGCCGTCGGAGAACTCGGCGCCGGTGAGCCGGCCGTCGCGGCCTTTCAGGGAGGTGACGGTCACGCCGCAGCGCAGATCGACGCCGTGCGCGCGCTGAAGCTTGGCGGCGAACGCGCCGAGCGCGCCGCCGAGCGCCCCGACGAGCGGTGCGGGACCGCGTTCGGCGACGGTCACCTCCAGGCCGCGTTCCCGGCAGGCGGAGGCGATCTCCGAGCCGGTGAACCCGGCGCCGATCACCAGGACCCGGCGTGGCCCGGCGTCGAGCCGCCGCGCGAGTTGTGCCGCGTCGTCGCTCGTACGCAGGGTCAGTACGCCGTCCAGCCGGGCTTCCGCGGGGTCGGGCCAGGGGCGGGCCCGGGTTCCGGTGGCGATCAGCAGCCGGTCGTACGGCAGGAGTTCACCGTCGGCGAGGATCACCCGCTTCTCGTTCGCGTCGATCCCGCCGGCCCGTACGCCGAGCTTCCACCGCGCGTCCACCTCGCGGCGGCGCGGCAGCCCGATGTCCGCCGCGCGCGCCCGCCCGAGCAGTACCTGTTTGGACAGTGGCGGCCTGTCGTACGGGGGGTGCGGTTCGTCCCCGACCAGCGTCAGCGGTCCGGTGAAGCCTTCGTCGCGCAGTGTCTCGGCGGCGCGCAGACCGGCCAGCGACGCGCCGACGATGACGATCCGGCCGTCCCACGGTTCACCGGTCACCGGGGCCCGCCCGCTCGCCGACGAGGATGGCCTGCACCGGACACGCCGCCGCGGCCCTGCGTACGTGCCCACGCTGATCGTCGGGCACGGCCGGCGTGAACATCAGGGCCTCCTCGCCATGCAGCTCGAACACCTGAGGGGCGAGGAACACGCACTGCGCGTATGCCTGGCAGCGATTGAGGTCGACAACGATCTGCATCCCGGTCCACTCCTCCGCGCGCCGCCCACCGCCTCCGTCCTATGGCCTGCGGGGGAGCGGCGCGAGCGGTGGGGTGCCGATGGGGTGACCTCTGTGGCCTCTGTGACCTCTGTGTTCTCAGAGCTTTCGGGACCCTCGGAGCTCTTGGGGCTCCTTGGGCTCTCCGGGTTCATGGGTGTAGACCGCGTAGAAGTCCACGATGACCGTGGCGGCGCCGAACGCCAGTCCGATGCCCGAGGACAGCAGAACGCTGTGGTTGGTCAGGCTGTAGAGGAAGCCCATGCCCCCGCCGACGAGTACACCCCAGGCCGCGGCGCGTACTTCGCGCATCAGTCTGTGCTGTACGCGGACGAGGCCGAAGACCAGGAGGGCCGCGAGCGCGCCGGAGATCAAGGCCAGGGCGAGCTGTCCGAAGGTGGCGGGGCCGCCGCCCCGTGCGATGTACGACGCGTAGGCACCGTAGGCGATGCCCAGCAGGAGGGAGGTCCCCACCAGGCCGGGCGAGACACGGCGCCGCCCCGAGTCCTGGGGGCGTACGCTCGGCGCGCCCGGAGGCCGCGCGCCGCCGTGCCGCAGGCCTTCGCCGTGCCGCGGGCCTTCGCCTTCGTACCGCGCGCCGTCGTGCCGAGGGAGATGAGGGAGATGAGGCCTCAGCTTGCGGTGCCGCGTGGGCGTCGGTGTCTGGGTCGCCATGACAGGGGGCTCCTTCCGTCGCACTCCCCCACTCCCCCCATTTCCACTCCTCCCCCATTTCCGCCCCCCGCTACTTCCACCCCCGCTTATCCAGGGCACACCCGCCCGCCGTACGCGTCAACCTCAGCGGAGGTGACGAGCCGACGCGCTCTCACCGGGTCGGCGGCGCACCGCTCGCGCCCGTCGCCCCGTGCCCGTTCCCTTGAGGAGTGCGGACCTACCTCTCCACGGCGCTGATCGTCCTGCTGACGGTCCTCGCCCCGCTGAGCGCGGTCGCGGCCTGGGTCGATCTGGAGATCGGCGACACGGACCGCTTCGTCTCCACCATGGCGCCGCTCGCCTCCGATCCGGACGTACAGAACGCCGTCGCCGACCGGATCACCGCCGAGGTGCTGACCGAGGTCGAGGTGGGGCCGCTCCTACAGGAGGGGGTCCGCGGGCTGCTGCACGACGCCGTGCTGTCGTTCGAGACCACCAACGCCTTCAAGAACGCGTGGAAGACGGCGACCCGCGCCGCCCACGCCACCGCGGAACAGGCGCTGACCAGCGGCGGCGGTAATGCCGTGACAATCGATCTGGCGCCCATCACCGCGCGGGTGAAGAAGCAGCTGACCGACGACAGCGTGCCGTACGCGAACCGGATCCCCGTGCGGCATACGCAGATCATCGTCCTGGAGGCCAACGGACTCGGGATCTGGCGCGATGTCACCCAGGGGCTGCGCGCGGCGGGGATCTGGCCCGCCGTCGGAACGCTGGCCCTCACCGGCGCGGCCGTGCTGCTCGCCGTCCGCCGGCGCCGCGCGCTCATCGGCGCCGGTCTCGCGTACGCGGCCGGCGCGGGGCTGCTGTTCCTCGTTGTCGCCGTGGCGCGGGGGGCGGTCCTCCAGGACCTGCCGGACAACGGGGACAGGTCGGCCGCCGCCGCCATCTTCGACGCGCTGACCGCGTCCCTGCGTACCGCGGGCTGGTGCGTGCTCGCCGGCGGACTCGCCCTGGCTCTCGGCGCCTGGCTGAGCGGGCGGTTGCCCCGGGCTCCGCACGCGCCGCGTATCGCTCCCAGCGCCCCGCGCAGCTCCTCCCCCGTCTGACCTCCGTCCGACTTTACGAAATCTTTATGCCGATACCACTCGACCGAATGTCCCTTTTGAGGCATTTGGAGCACCATGGGGTTATGAGCCAGAACACAGCACAGAGGCCCCCCACCACGGGCATGGGCACAGGTACGGGCACAGGAACAGGCATGGGCACCGGCACCGGAGCAGGCACCGGCGCGCATACCGGCGCACATGCGGAAAGGAAGGCGGCCTGGGCTACTGGCGGTAGCTTCTTCGCCGGTGTTCTCATGCTGGTCGCGGGAGCGGTAGACATCCTTCAGGGCGTGGCGGCCGTACGACACGACGCGGTGTTCAACAGGGTCACCGGCTACGCCTACACGTTCAACCTCAGCTCCTGGGGCTGGATCCACGTAGCCCTCGGAATCCTGATCGCCATCACCGGGCTGGCCATTCTCATGCGAGTCCCGATGGCCAGGTACATCGGGATAGGAGTGGCGGCGCTCTATCTGGTCGCACAGTTCATGTACCTGCCGTACGCGCCGATCTGGGCGATCGTCGGCATGGCGCTGGCGGCGTTCGTGATCTGGGCACTGGCCACGGATCGCGCGGCGTCCTGGGCGGGCAACAGACACTGACGTCCGGCCCCCTCCCACCCAAAAGCCGACAATCCGACCGACCATCCGACAGCGCGTCAACAAGCGCTCGACCACGCAACGTCCGCGCATACGGACACAGCGGCTCCCCGCTTCTGTGCCCGTATGCGCGTGCGTACGGACACAGGCAGTACGGACAGAGGCCCTGCGGGCACGGACGTACGGGCACGGACGTATGGGCACGGACGTACGGGCCGAGGTGCGAGGGTGCCCGGGGAGCGCGAGGATCGAACCATGAACGCAGCCAGCAACGCCGCCGGCAAGGACGACGAGATCCTCGACACCATCAGTGCCCTCGTCGCGGAGGAGCGCACCCTGCGCGAACGCTCGTCCGAGAATCTCGGCCTCGGCTCCGACGAACAGGCGCGGCTGCGCTCCGTCGAGGTCCAGCTCGACCAGTGCTGGGACCTGCTGCGGCAGCGGCGCGCCAAATCGGAGTTCGGCGAGAACCCCGACGAGGCGGCGGTACGGCCCCCGAGCGAGGTCGAGGGCTACCAGGGCTGAAGCCGCCCCACCGCCCCGCCTCAAACCCTCATATGACGCGGAAAGATCGACACCCCCGACAACCCCGTCCGCTCCGGCGGCGCCTGTCCGCACGCCTGGCACCGGCCTCCCGGCTCGCCCCGCCCGAATGGCTGCTCGCCGGGCTGCGCCCCGGGTCCGCACCCATCCCCTGGGCCGCCGTCGCCCGCGCCTCCGTCGCCCTGACCGTGCCCCTGGCCGTCGGTCTCGCCATCGGCGCCCCCGGCTACGGCGCGCTCGTCTCGTTGGGCGCCCTGCTCGCCGTCGCCGGCCACACCGCGGACGCGTACCGGATGCGGATCCTCACTATCGCGGTCCCCCAGTTCTTCGGCGCCCTCGGCGTCACGTTCGGCACGCTCGTCTTCGGACACGGGTGGGTGGCCGTCGGGGTACTGACCCTGGTCGCGCTCGTCTCCGGGATGATCTCCTCGATCGGCGCGGTGGCCTCGTCCGCCGGGCTGCTGCTCCTGATCGACGCGGTGATCGGCGCGGGATTGCAACTGCCCCAGCCCTGGTGGAAGGCCCCGCTGCTGTTCGCTCTCGGCGGGCTGTTCGTGCTCGCGCTCTCGCTGCTGGCCTGGCCCCTGCGCCGCGGGGTGCCGGAACGGACCGCCGTGGCCGCGACGTACCGCGCGCTGGCCGGTCTGCTGGAGGCGGCGGGCCGTAGCACCGGGGGCGGGAAGGCGGACACGTACGACACCGAACGGCAGGCCGTCACCGAGTCCCTCAACCACGCCTACGACCTCATCCTCGCCCGCCGCGCCCGCGAACACGGCCGTTCCAGCCCGCTCGTACGGCTGCTCGCGCAGCTCAATGTGATCATCCCGCTGATCGAGGCCGCGCCCGCGGCCCATCTGCGCGGCCGGCCGCTGCCCGCCGCGATCCCCGCCGCCGTAAGGGAGTTGGCGGACGTGGTCGCCATGGGCCGTACCGAAGGCCCGGTGCCGGAACCGCCCGAGCTGCCCGCGCCCGACGACCCGTCCGCCCGCGCCGTCGACACCGCGCTGCGGCACGCGTTCACCGTGGTGCACCGCCCCGACACCCACCGCGGCACCGACCCCCGCACGCTCCACGTCCACGTCGACACGGGCATGGACGCCGACGCGGACATGGGCGGTGGCGTGGACATGGGCGGTGGCGTGGACATCGACGACCAGCTGGGGCGCCCCGCCCCGCTACGGGTCCGCGCCCGCCGCGGCGCGCGCAACGTACTGCTCTCCGAGGCGTCCTGGCGGTACGGGCTGCGCCTCGCGCTCTGCATCGGCCTCGCCCAGGCGCTGGTGTCGCTCATCCCCGTACCCCGTTCGTACTGGGTGGCGCTCACCGTCACCTTCATCCTCAAACCGGACTTCGGCTCGGTCTTCTCGCGCGCCGTGCTGCGCGCGCTCGGCACGGCGCTCGGCCTCATCACCTCCGCCGCGATCCTGGCGGCGGTGCCGCTCGGCTGGTGGGACGTGGCGGTCATGATCGTCATCGCGGGGCTGGTCCCGGCGTTCTCCGCGAAGGGGTACGCGTTCCAGACGGCGGCCATCACGCCGGTGATCCTGCTGATTTCCGACACCCTCAACCACGAGGGTTTCGAACTCGTGGTCCCGCGCTTCGTCGACAGCATGATGGGCTGTGCGATCGCCCTGATCGTGGGCTATCTGCTCTGGCCGGAGAGCTGGCGCAGCCGGATCGGGCACCGGCTCGCGGACACGGTCGAGGACACGGCGGAGTATGTGCGCCGCGCGTTCGCGTACGGGCCGGACCACGGCGAACGGGTGCGCATGCGGCGCCGTCTCTACCGCGATCTGTCCGTCGTACGCAGCGAGTTCCAGCGGGCCGTGACCGAGCCGCCGCCCACCGGGCCGCGCGCCACGGCCTGGTGGCCGCTGGTCGTCGCGGTGGAGCGCGTCGTGGACGCGACGACGGCGGCCCGGGTCCGCGTCGACTACGGCGCCGAGCCGCCCACCCCGGCCGAGATCGCCGGCATCGAGCGGCAGTTGCGTGAGCTGGCGGCCGGGGTGCGGTCGAGCGAGGTCCCGGTGGCGGTACGGCCGGAGCCGGCGGGCGACGAGAAGGGCGTGCTGGCTCCACTGCGCCAGGAGGTACGGGCGGCGCGGGCGATCACCTCTCCGCAGCGCGGGACCGGTCTCACCGATCGGACGACGCCCTGAGCGTCCGCTCGGGCACTTTGAGCGTCACCCAGACTCGCTTCCCCGGCCCCAGCCTGGGCGCCACACCCCAGTCGTCGGCGAGCGCGGCCACCAGCGCCAGCCCCCGCCCGCACTCGTCCTCCGGATCGGGGGTACGCGGGCGCGGCAGATAGTCCCCCGCGTCCTCGACCTCCAGCCTGAGCAGCCCTTCGGCCCGCTCCAGGGTGACGGCGATCTCCCGGCCCGGCGGGCTGCCATGGCGCAGCGCGTTGGTGACGAGCTCCGACAGCAGGAGGGCGGCGGTCTCGCCGGGATCTCCTGGCAGATCAACTTCCGTATGAAGAACTTCGCGGGCCCGGCCGACGCTACGGGGGTGACTGGGGAGGCGGAACGTGAAGCGCTGTGTGTGCTGGTGCGGCTGGTCGCGCTGTTCACCGTCGTGGTTCATGGGGAGGACCTTCCCAATGGTGCCGGTTTTACTTTCCGTGCACCAAAGGTGACTGTATGCAGCTAAACTCACCCGTTCGCTGACATTCCCGGAACCCCGTGATCAGCCCTGAAACCGCCGTTCCTGAAGCCGGTCCAGCTCTCTGCGATCGCGCTTCGTCGGGCGGCCCGTACCCCGGTCGCGAAGGGCGATGGGAACGGTCAGTTCGCGCGGCGGGGGCGGCGGGCTGTTGTCCACGTAGCACTCCACGGCGACCGGCGCGCCGACCCGCTTCTTCACGACGCGCGAGACCACCACGACCCGGTCGCGGGCCGCGTGGCGCAGCCGGATCTCATCGCCCGGCTTGATCGCGTACGCGGGCTTGACCCGCTCGCCGTTGACGCGGACGTGGCCGGCGCGGCAGGCGGCGGCGGCCTGGGAGCGGGTCTTGGTGAGCCGTACGGACCAGATCCAGGAGTCGACCCGTGCGGTCCCCGCGTCCGAAGCCTCAGAAGTCATACATCGAGGGTAAGCGCGGACACCCCGGCGGCTCTCCCTCTTTATCCGTGTCAATATCCGTGTCAATGCCGAGCGGGGTGACGCCGGTCCGAGACGGCGCCACCCCGCGGTCAGGTCAGGTCAGGCGGGTCAGGTCAGTCGGCGTCAGACGCCGATGTCGCCGCCGTCCTTGCGCCAGACCGAGACCACCGACGGACGGACCATCTTGCCGGGGCCGTCGGGCCACGCGCTCGCCGGCTTCTCGACGGTCGCGCCGTCGATCTCACCCGGGTGCTGCACCGCGACCAGGACCCGGCGGTCCTGGATGACCGGACCACAGGTCTCCGCGCCGTTCGGCATGGTCAGGAACTGCTTCAGCTCACCGCGCCGCTCGCCCTGCGTCGCGACGCCGAACAGACCGTCGTGATTGCCGAGCGCGTTGCCGTCCGTCGAGATCCACAGGTTGCCGTGGGCGTCGAAGGCGACATTGTCCGGGCAGGAGATCGGGCTGACCTTGTCCTTGGGGAAGCCCGCGAAGTAGGTGGCCGGGTCGTTGGGGTCACCCGCGACCAGGAAGAGCCGCCAGGCGAACCCGTCGCCCGCCGGGTCGTCCCAGTTCTCCGCCAGCTCCAGGATGTGACCGTGCTTGTTGGCGTTACGGGGGTTGGCCTCGTCGGCGCCCGCCTTGCCCGCCTTGCCGCGGTCGGTGTTGTTCGTCAGCGCGACGTAGACGCGGCCGGTGCGCGGCGACGGCTCGACGTCCTCGGGACGGTCCATCTTGGTGGCGCCGACCTTGTCGCCCGCGAGGCGCGTGAAGACGTACACCTCGTCGGCGCTCATGCCGGGCACGTGCGAGACATCGCCGGTCGCCAGCGGTATCCAGACGCCGGAACCGTCGAACTCGCCGTCGTTCGGGAGCTTGCCCGTGCCGTCGAACTCGCCCGCCGGGCTGTCACCGGTCAGCTTGGCCACGTACAGCGTGCCCTCGTCGAGCAGCGTCAGGTTGTGCTCGTGGGCGGCGCGGCTGTCGCCCTTCTTCATCTGCTTCGACGAGACGAACTTGTAGAGGTAGTCGAAGCGCTCGTCGTCACCCATGTAGACGACGGGGCGGCCGTCGGCGGTGAGGCGGGGCTGCGCGGCCTCGTGCTTGAAGCGGCCGAGGGCGGTGCGCTTACGGGGTGTGAAGTCCGGGTCGTACGGGTCGAGCTCGACGACCCACCCGTGGCGGTGGACCTCGTTGGGCTCCTGCTTGAGGTCGAAGCGCTTGTCGAACAGCTCCCACTTGCGCTCGCTGGCCGCGGTGCCGACGCCGTAGCGCTTGTCCGTGTCGCTCGAACCGTTGGCGAAGTACTGGTTGAAGTTCTCCTCGCCGTGCAGCGTCGTACCCCAGGGGGTGGTGCCGCCGGCGCAGTTGTTCAGCGTGCCGAGCACCCTGCTGCCCGTACGGTCCGCCGAGGTACGGAGCAGATCGCTGCCCGCGGCCGGGCCGGTGAGCCGGAACTCGCTGGTGACGGTGAGGCGGCGGTTGAGCTGGTGACGGGTGACGGCGGTGAGCTTGCCGCTCTTGCGGTCCTCCTCGACCACGACGACGGAGAGACCGTGGGCGGCCCAGGCGATCTCCACCTGCTCGCGGGTCGGCTTGGCCGAGTCGTAGCCCTTGAACATCAGGATCTCGTCGGTGTACTCGTGGTTGGCCACGAGGACCTGACGGTCGCGCTCGCCCTTCAGCGGGAGCAGGCTCAGGAAGTCGTTGTTGTAACCGAACTGGCCGGCCTGCGCCTTGGCGGTCTGCTTGTCCGGGTTGAAGTCCGGCGCACCGCGCAGGATCGGGTCGCCCCAGCGGATGACCACGTTCTGGGCGTAGCCGGAGGGGATGGTCACCTTGTCCGCGGTGTTGGGGGCGACCGGGGTGAAGCGCAGACCGCGGGCGCCGTCGGCCTTGCCTGCCGCGCCACCGGCGTTGCCGTTGCCGTTTCCGTTACCGGCGAGCGCGGCGGCGGACGCCGGGGACTCACCGGGGCCGAACGCGAGCGCGCTGCCCGCCGCGGTGGCGACCGTCACGACGGCGGCGGCGCGCATCATCGAACGTCTCGACATGGCACCGGCGATGATGTCACCGACGTACTCGTTGTCGCTCTTGTTCGGGACCTCGTGGAAACAGGCGTCGCCGCAGCGGAAGCGGCAGGTCAGGGCCGAACGCCCGCCCGGGTGAGGGCTGGAACTTGAGTTGAGCAGCGGCAGCAGTTTGCGCACGTTCGCCTCCAGGAATGCGATGTGTTCGGCGCGCACCGCGCCGACAGGGTGTCGGGATGTCTCGGCTGGTGACGCTAGGTGCGGTCGCCACCACGATGGCGGCCTCCAGGTGAACGACACATGAATCTGCGCCGACCGCATGGTCGGGGAAGAGTAATGGCGCGGGCGGCGGGGAGGGTACCGTCCTGCCCGTAGGGCCCGTCCTACACGTGGACCGACCCTGCCGGAGATCATTCGCGGCGGCCGCTAACCTTACGTATCCGCCCTGGCCAGGGATGCGTGTTTCCCCGGTGGCGGACACCGCACCCAACTCATCTGAAAGGCCTCGCCCATGGGCATTCGGAGCTTGCTGCGCAAGGTGTTCGGACGCGACCGTGCGGAGGAGCACCACGAGTCGGCGCCGGTCTCGGCCTCGGTACCGTCTCAGGCGGGGCGTTCCGACCGTACGGATCCGGCGGAGCCGACGCCCAAGGACTCGGGTACGGATACGGACACGACGGCCGTCCCGGACGCGACCACGGCCACGGTCTCGGCTACGGCCTCGGCCTCGGACCCGGCGCCTGCCGCCGCTCCCGCCCGGGTTGAGTCCAAGGAATCGGTGGAGCCCAAGGAATCCGTGGAGCCCGGGGACTTGGCGGAGCCCAGGGACGTCGGAGGGGCGGCGGCGGATCTGGTGGCCGCGGCGTTCGACAACCCCCGTCCGGCCGACCCGGACCGCGCCGTCCCTTCGCAGCTGCCGAGGACGAGCGCGATCGAGGAGCCGCCGGCGGCCACGGCCTCGCCCGCCCCGGCTGCCACCCCTGCCGCGGCCCCCACGCCCACGGTCCCCGCGCAGGCCACGGCGGAGCCCGAACTCGATGTGCCTCCCGTACGGGAGGCGGTTGTTCCGGCGGAGCCGGAACGGGAACCGGAACCCGAACCCGAGGTCACGGCGGAAGCCAAGGCCGAGGTCAAGGCCGAGGTCAAGGCCGAGGTCGCGCCCGTACTCGAAGCCGAGCCCGTACGTGAAGCCGAGCCCGTACCGGCGCCCGCCGCCGAGCCGGAGCCGGAGCGGGAAACCGTCCCCGAGCCCGAGCCCGTCGCCGCCGACGCCGGCACCACCACCGGTGCCGCCGCCCGCCCCGCCTTCACCCTCGCCCGCGTCAAGTCCCGCGCCCCCGGCCTCGCCGACCACTACAAGGCCGCCGGCGCCGCCCTCAAGAAGCGCGGCCTCGCCGGGCAGCGGGCCACCGTCTATCTGGTGCTCGACCGGTCCGGCTCCATGCGGCCGTACTTCAAGGACGGCAGCGCCCAGCACCTCGGCGAGCGGGCCCTCGCGCTCTCCGCGCAGCTGGACGAGAGCGCGACCGTCTCCGTCGTGTTCTTCTCCACCGAGATCGACGGGACCGGCGAGATCGGTCTCACCGACTACGAGGGGAAGATCGACGAACTGCACGGCTCCCTCGGGCGCATGGGGCGTACGAACTACCACCGCGCCGTCGAAGAGGTCGTCACGCTGCACGAGAAGTCCGGTTCGGCCGGGCCCGCCCTGGTGATCTTCCAGACGGACGGTGCGCCCAGCGCCGTACGCCTCGCCGAGCAGGCTCTCGCCGAGGCCGCGAAGCTGCCGCTCTTCTGGCAGTTCGTGGCATTCGGCGAGGAGGACGCCAAGGGCTTCGACTTCGCGCGGAAGCTCGGCGCGGACGAGGCCACGGCGAACGTCGGCTTCTACCACGCGGGTCCGGCGCCCAGCGAGGTCCCGGACGCCACGTTCTACCGCGAACTGCTCGCCACCTGGCAGCCGTCCGCCCCCGCCAACTGACCTGCCCTTAACGGCACTTACCGGCTCTTACCGACCCTTACTGGCCCTTACCGCCGTCGGCCCGCGTCCCGTACGCGGCGCCGGCGGCGGTTTCCGTCGCGGCCCAAGTCGCAGTGCTGGCAACCGTTTTGGCCGCCGTAGAAGCCGCTGTAGTGGCCGCCGTCAGCCACCGTCGCGCTCCGCCTTCGGCAGCGACACCGTCACGCTCAGCCCCCCGCCCGCGCCGCCCGGCTCCGCCGTGGCCGTCCCCCCGTGCGCCACCGCGATCGAGCGGACGATGGAGAGGCCGAGCCCCGCGCCGAGCCCCATCCGGTCGCGGCCCTCACCCCGCCGGAACGGTTCGAACAGCGCGGGGATGTCCGCCTCGGCGACGACAGGGCCGGTGTTGCGCACCACCAGCTCCGTGCCGCGTACATCGACGTCCACGGTCCCCCCGGGCACGTTGTACGTCACCGCGTTGGCCAGCAGGTTTCCCATCAACTGCCCGAGCAGCAGCCGGTTTCCGCGTACCACTCCGGCGTCAACGACACACAGGGACACCCGCCGCCCGTAGCGCGCCGTCTCCTCCGCCACCGCCTCGCCCAGATCGACCGGCTCCAGGTCCTCCACCTCGCGCTCGCTGCGCGCCAGCACGAGCAGCCCTTCGATGAGCCGCTCGCTGCGCCGGTTGTTGTCGAGCAGGGTCTCCTTCGTACGGGCCAGCTCGTCCGGCGTGCAGAGGTCGTCCAGCCCGACCTGGATCGCGGCGCGCTGGGTAGCGAGCGGGGTGCGCAGCTCGTGCGAGGCGTTCGCGATGAACCGGCGCTGGCTGTCGAAAGCTTTCTGCAGGCGCGCCAGGAGCGCGTCCAGGGTGTCGCCCAGCTCCTTCAGCTCATCGTCCGGGCCGCTCGCGCCGATCCGTTCGTGAAGATTGTGTTCGGACAATCGGCGGGCCTTCGCCGTCATCGCGTGCACCGGACGCAGCACGCGCCCCGCCGTCCACCAGCCGACCCCGACCGCGCACGCCGCCATGACCAGCAGCGCGGCGACCGACCAGAACAGCATCTCGTCGGAGGCGGCGTCCGTGACCGTGTCCGTGAGCTGGTACACGGCGATGGGCTGGCCCTGTTGCCGGCGGATCAGCCCGCTCCCCGGCGAGTCGGGGAGCGCGGGCGACACCTGGACCGGCGCCACCCGGGCGGCGATCTCCTGCGCCTCGTTCTGCGTACCGACGGTGGAGAGCAGATTGACGACGGTGAGCAGACAGCCGCCGAGGACGACGAAGACGCCCCCGTAGATCAGGGCCATGCGGGTACGGATGGTGGAGCCGGGCCCCAGCGCCCTGCCCCGCCCAGGTCGGCATGTGCGGCCCGTTCGCCCCGTTCCCTTCGCGGCGCGCGCGCTCGCGTCGCCTATCACAGCGCGTACCCCACCCCCTGGACCGTACGGATCAGCGGCGGATCCCCGAGTTTCGCCCGCAGCTTGCTGAGACAGACCCGGACCGCGCCGGTGAACGGATCCGCGTGCGCGTCCCAGGCCCGCTCAAGCAGCTCCTCGGCCGAGACCGGCGCCCCGTCCGCCTCCAGCAGGATCTGGAGCACCGAGAACTCCTTGGGCGAGAGGTCGAGCGCCACCCCGTCCCGCGACGCCGTCCGGCGTACGGAATCGAGCCGTACGCCGTGCCGCTCCAGCTGCGGTGGTACGGGCCTGGCGCTGCGCCGCCGCAGCGCGCGCACCCGCGAGACCAGTTCGGGGAAGTCGAAGGGCTTGCCCAGATAGTCGTCGGCGCCCAGATCGAGCCCCTCGACGCGCTCCTCCATGGAGGCGGACGCGGTGAGCATCAGGATGCGCGTACGGGACGACTCGGCGACCAGCTTGCGCGCGACGTCGTCGCCGTGGACACGTGGCAGATCGCGGTCGAGGACGACGACGTCGTAGTCGTGCAGTCCCAGATAGGCGAGGGCGGCGTCACCGCTGTACACGGTGTCGACGGCGAATCCCGCCCGCCGCAGCCCGGTGGCCACCAGCTCGGCCAGGACCTCCTCGTCCTCGGCGACCAGTACCCGCATGCTGCCGTCCCCTGCCCCTGCCCCTGCACCCAGCCCCGCCTCGTACATGATGCCCTTTCTCTCCCGGGATGTGCCTGTCTACTGGAAGGGGTGTTTCGGAAAGCTCTCTCCACGCCCCAGTGCTTCCACGCGCTTCCACCCGGCCCCCCGCGCCTCGGCCCCCCCGCGCACCCCCGCGCACCCTCGGGCACCCCCGGCAAACGCGGGCGACTCGCGCTTGATGGGTCGGATACGATATTGACATTCCGTAGACCAATCGGTCACTCCATGTAGCGACTTGGGAGCAGCCCGCAATGGCTCGACACCTCATCACCAGCGCCCTTCCGTATATCAACGGGATCAAGCACCTGGGCAACATGGTGGGGTCCATGCTCCCGGCGGATGTGTACGCCAGGTACCTCCGCCAGCGCGGCCACGAGGTCCTGTACATTTGCGCCACCGACGAGCACGGCACCCCCGCCGAGCTGGCGGCCAAGGAGGCGGGCGTACCGGTCGACGCCTTCTGCGCCGAGCAGCACGACGCCCAGAAGGCGATCTACGACGGCTTCGAGCTGGCCTTCGACTACTTCGGGCGCAGCTCGTCCGCGCAGAACCGCGAGATCACCCAGCACTTCGCGCGTCGGCTGAAGGAGAACGGCTTCATCGAGGAGCGGGCGATCCGCCAAGTCTTCTCGATCGCCGACGACCGCTTCCTGCCGGACCGCTACATCGTCGGTACGTGCCCGCACTGCGGCTACGACAAGGCCCGCGGCGACCAGTGCGAGAACTGCACCCGCGTCCTGGACCCGACCGACCTGATCAACCCGCGCTCCGCGATCAGCGGCAGCAGCGAGCTGGAGGTCCGCGAGACCAAGCATCTCTTCCTCCTCCAGTCGAAGCTGGCGGGCGAGGTCGAGACCTGGATCGACGCGACCAGCACGGAGTGGCCGCAGCTCGCCTCCTCGATCGCCCGCAAGTGGCTGACCGAGGGCCTGCACGACCGCGCGATCACCCGCGACCTGGACTGGGGCGTACCGGTCCCGGCCGACACCTGGCCGGAGCTGGCCGCCGAGGGCAAGGTCTTCTACGTCTGGTTCGACGCGCCCGTCGAGTACATCGGCGCGACGAAGGAGTGGTCCGACCAGGACCCGGCGAACCGCGACTGGAAGTCCTGGTGGTACAAGGCCGACGACGCCGTCCGCTACACGGAGTTCATGGCCAAGGACAACGTCCCGTTCCACACGGTGATGTTCCCGGCCACCCAGCTCGGCACCCGCGAGCCCTGGAAGAAGGTCGACTACGTCAAGGCCTTCAACTGGCTCAACTACTACGGGGGCAAGTTCTCCACCTCACAGAAGCGGGGCGTCTTCACCGACGCCGCGCTGGACCTGCTGCCCGCCGACTACTGGCGCTACTTCCTGATCGCGAACGCGCCGGAGTCGGACGACACGTCCTTCTCGTGGGAGCACTTCACGGCGACGGTGAACAAGGACCTCGCCGACACCCTCGGCAACTTCGTCAACCGCGTCCTGTCCTTCTCGCGCAAGCGCTTCGGCGACGCGGTGCCGGCCGGCAAGCCGGCGGGCCAGGCGGAGGCGAAGCTCGGCGAGGAGATCGCGGGGCTGCTCGCCGAGTACGAGGGCCACATGGAGACGCTCCAGTTCCGCAAGGCCGCCGCCGCGCTGCGTGCCCTGTGGTCCGCGGGCAACTCGTATCTGGAGGAGAAGGCTCCGTGGCTGGAGATCAAGTCCGACGAGGAGGGTGCGGCGCTGACCCTGCGGACGGCGATGAACCTGATCCATCTGTACGCGGTGATCTCCGAGCCGTTCATCCCGGCGTCCTCCAGGGCCATGCGGGAGGCGTTCGCGCTGACCGACGACACGGCGCGCTGGGTCACGGCCGAGGAGGCGAAGGCGCTGGCGTCCGTTCCGGCCGGTACGGCGTTCACCGTCCCGCCGGTGCTCTTCGCGAAGATCAGCGACGAGGACCTGGCGGCGTACCGGGAGCGCTTCGGCGGCGAGGACCCGGCGGCGGCGTAACGCGCGGACGCGTAACACGCGGCTGCCGCTGACAGCTGGAGGGCGAGGGCCCGGGACGGCAGGTCCCGGGCCCTCGCGCGTACGTACGGACGTATGTACGGAACGGGGCGAGCGCCTTCGTAGCGTCAGTCGCCGAGCGAGCCCGCGTCACCGATCAGTCGCTGAGCGAATCCGCGTCGCCCATCACCACGGTCGGCCGCTTCGCCGGGTCCAGCATCCTCAGCAGCTCCTTCATGCGCCGGCGCGGCAGCGAGACACACCCCTGGGTGGGCCCGCCGTGGTCCACGTGGAGCCAGATGCCGCCGCCCTTGTCCTCGCCGAGCGGCCGGGTCCAGTCAAGGGGTGAGGTGCCTGGCAGCCGGTTGTAGTTGATCGCGACCACATAGTCGAAGGACCCCGCGAGCGCCTCGCCCTCGAAGCCGTCGCCCGACGCCTCGAAGATGGAACGGCGGTCGTACGGGAGCTTCGAGCCGGGGTCGGGCAGCTTGCCGCCCGCATCGGTGAGGTCGAACACCCCGATGGGCGAACGCAGATCGCCCTGGAAGTGGTCGTCGGTCCAGCCGCGCACGGCGTTGTGGGCGGGCCAGACGTCCGAGACGGCATGCCAGCCGGTGACCGGATCGCGTTCGTAGACGACGGCCGAGGCCGTGCTGGAGTTCCGGTCCTTGCCGGTCACCACGACGGCCTGGAACGCCTGGGGGGAGATCTCGGCGCGGGTCGCGGGACCGAGCCCGGGGATCTCCTCCGGCTCGACGATCTGCGGCTCGGGGGCGGGCTGTCCGGCGGCGCCGCTGGTGGCATCGGCGCCGGGCTTGTCCTTCGCGGCCGTCCCGCCCGGCGCCGAGCCCACGTTGTCCGCGTGGTCCGTGGTGCCGGTGAGGCCCGAGCAGCCGGTGAGCAGCAGGCCGGTCGCCAGCAGCGCGGCGATCAGCGGGCCTCTGCGGACAGGGCGGACAGGGCGCACGGACATGTACGGGCCTCTTTCATCTCGCGTTCCGGGGATGCTCGGTAGTGCTGGGAGCGATCGCAGGTGCTCTGCCGAAGTCTGCGCCGGTGATCAACGCGCGGGGCGTCCTCGACGGTCCCCGGCGAGTCGCCCGCGACGCACAGAGTGACGGTGACCGCCGAGCAGGGACTGACCCGGCGGCCGGACACGCGGAAGGGGCCCGGAACCGTGTGGTTCCGGGCCCCTTCGGGTGGGTCTGGAGGGACTACTCGCCGGACTTCTCGCCGGACTTCGCGGCCGGCTTGCGCAGCGCGATGTTCAGCTCGCGGAGGCGGGACTCCGCCAGCTCCGTGGGCGCGCCCATCATCAGGTCCTGCGCGTTGCCGTTGAGCGGGAAGGCGATCGTCTCGCGGATGTTCGGCTCGTCGGCCAGCAGCATCACGATGCGGTCGATGCCCGGGGCGATACCGCCGTGCGGCGGGGCGCCGAGGCGGAACGCGCGGAGCATGCCCGCGAACTCCTGCTCGACGGTCTCGCGGTCGTAGCCGGCGATCTCGAACGCCTTGATCATCAGCTCGGGCTCGTGGTTACGGATCGCACCGGAGGACAGCTCGATTCCGTTGCAGACGATGTCGTACTGCCACGCCAGGATGTCCAGCGGGTCCTTCGTCTCCAGGTCTTCCAGACCGCCCTGCGGCATCGAGAACGGGTTGTGCGAGAAGTCGATCTTCCCGGTCTCCTCGTCCTTCTCGTACATCGGGAAGTCGACGATCCAGCAGAACCGGAAGACGCCCTCCTCGAAGTGGCCCGCGCGCTTGGCGGCCTCGACGCGCACCGCGCTCATGATCTTGGAGACCTCGTCGAACTCACCGGCGCCGAAGAAGACGGCGTGGCCGGGGACGAGCCCCAGGCGCTCGGTGAGCAGCTTGACGTTCTCCTCGGTGAGGAACTTGGCGATCGGGCCGCTCAGCGCGCCGTCCTCGCCGACCCGCACCCAGGCCAGGCCCTTCGCGCCGTGCTCGACGGCGTACTCACCGAGCCCGTCGAAGAACTTCCGCGACTGGCCCGCCGTGTCCGGCACCGGCAGCGCGCGGACGTGCTTGCCGGCGAACGCCTTGAACTCGGAGCCCTCGAAGACATCCGAGATGTCGGACAGTTCGAGCTTGGCCCGCAGGTCCGGCTTGTCGTTGCCGTACTTCAGCATCGACTCGCGGAACGGGATGCGCGGGAACGGCGAGGTGACATGGCGGCCGTTGCCGAACTCCTCGAACAGCTCGGTCATCAGCTTCTCGATCGGCCGGAAGACATCCTCCTGCTCGACGAAGCTCATCTCGACATCGAGCTGGTAGAACTCGCCGGGCGAGCGGTCGGCGCGGGCGTCCTCGTCGCGGAAGCACGGCGCGATCTGGAAGTAGCGGTCGAAGCCCGAGATCATCAGCAGCTGCTTGAACTGCTGCGGGGCCTGCGGCAGCGCGTAGAACCTGCCCGGGTTCAGCCGGGACGGGACCACGAAGTCACGGGCGCCCTCGGGGGAGGTCGCGGTGAGGATGGGCGTGGCCATCTCGTTGAAGCCCAGCGCCGTCATCTTGTGCCGGATGGCGGAGATGACGGACGTACGCAGCATGATGTTGCGGTGCATGCGCTCGCGGCGCAGGTCGAGGAAGCGGTACTCCAGGCGCCGCTCCTCGTTCACTCCGTCCTCGGCGTTGACCGTGAACGGCAGCGGGCCCGCCGCGCCGAGGATCTCGACCTCGGAGACCTCGATCTCGATCTCGCCGGTCGACAGCTCCGGGTTGACGTTCTCCGCACCGCGCGCGGAGACCTTGCCGTCGATACGGACGACGGTCTCCTTCGTGAGCTTGGACAGCTCCTCGTTCGCGGGGGTGCCGGGGCGGGCCACGAGCTGGACCAGACCGTAGTGATCGCGGAGATCGATGAAGAGGATGCCGCCCAGGTCTCGGCGATTGTGCAGCCAGCCGCTCAGCCGGACGTCGGCACCGACGTCAGAGGCGCGGAGCTCGCCGCAGGTGTGGGACCTGTACCGATGCATCGTCGTTTCATCCAGTTCTTGGCAAGTCGGGGGTGGCCGGGCGGAAGCGCTGCGTCGGACGACAGCGTTACGTCGTACGACGTAACAGGTTACCGCCCGGCCATGACACACCCCTCGGTGGCGTTTGTTCTACTCATATTCATAAAGTGGGACAATGCGCACCGAGGATGTCCTGGCCGCGATCGCGACCGGTCTATGGCGCTGGGAGAACGCGTCCGGCACAGTCACCCTCGACGGGGAGGCGGCCCGGCTGCTCGCCATGCCCGGAGAACCCGTGACGCTCACCGAGTCCGCCACACGCTCCCGTTTCCACCCCATCGACTGGAACGAGATCGACGGCATCGTCCATCTCGCGCTCGCCGAGGGGACCCTCGCCGAGGCCCGGCTGCGGGTCGTGGACGAGGGCGGCCGGGTGCTCCGTACCGTACGGGTCAGGGCCAGGCCGATCATCGCGTCCCCGGCCGAGGGGGACCACGAGATGGTCGGCACGGTCCAGGAGGTCACCGAGCCCCACCCGGACGCCACCGTCGAACGGTCCTCCGTCACCGGCGACTGGCGCCGCTCCCGCGAGGCCTTCCTGCTCGACGCGGGCCGCGCGCTGGCCGAGGCGCGCTCCACCGCCGAGGTGCTGCGGGTCGCCGCCTCCCTCTCCATGCCCGGCTTCTCGCCGGACGGCCTCGCGGTCTACGGCGTCTCCGGCGAGCGGCTGACGATCATCGGCCACCACGGGCACGCCCCCGAGGACACGGCCCCGTTCGAGACCATGACGCTGGACTCCGACTACCCGGCGTCCGAGGTCGTACGGACCGGCCGGGCCATCTACCTGCCGACCCCGGACGCGTATGCCGACCGGTACCCCGCCACCTGGCGCTACGTGAAGCGCTTCGGCCGCCGCTCCTGGGCCTTCCTCCCGCTGATCGTCGCGGGCCGCACGCTGGGCACCTGGATGGCCGCCTTCAAACACCGGGTCGCGTTCTCGCCCGACGAGCGGTCCGTCCTGACGACGGTGGCCCGCATGCTGGCGCAGGCGCTGGCCCGCGCGAGTGCCGCCGAGACCGAGCGCGAGCTGTCCCTCGGCCTCCAGCGCACGATGATGCCGACGCTCGGGCCCCAGATCCCCGGTATGACGATGGCGGCCCGCTACGTACCGACCGGCGGCGGGCTCCAGATCGGCGGCGACTGGTACGACATGATCCCGCTGCCCGGCGGCACATCGCACTCCGAGGGCCGCTGGCGCGGGCGCTTCGCGCTGGTCATCGGGGATGTCCAGGGCCATGACGTACGGGCCGCCGCCCTCATGGGCCAGCTGCGGATCGCCCTGCGCGCGTACGCCTCGGAGGGCCACCGGCCGGACGCGGTGCTCGCCCGCGCCTCCCGCTTCCTGGCCGGTCTCAACCACTACCCGGGGCGCGACGGCGGACCACCCAGGGACGCGGGCGCCGCCGTGATGAACGAGTGGTACTCCGTGGCGGGCCCGCGCTTCGCGACCTGCCTCTATCTGGAGGTCGACCCGGAGAACGGCACCATCGACATCGCCCGCGCGGGCCACCCCGACCCGGTGATCCGCACGGCGGACGGGACGGCGTTCGTCCGGCAGACCGAAGGCGGGCTGCCGCTCGGCATCGAGACCGACTCCGACTATCCGACGACCCGGCTCGTCCTGGGGCCCGGCGAAACGCTCATGCTCTACACGGACGGGCTCATCGAGACCGCGGACACGATCTGGCGAGCGGCTGGGCACGGCTGCGGCCCGTACTGGAGCAGGACAGCGGCGGATCCCTGGAGAAGCTCGCCGACAGTCTCATCCAGGCCGTGCACGGCCCCACCTCGCACTACACGACCGGACCGCTCGCGGACCGCCGCGAGGACGACATCGCGCTCCTGCTCCTCTCCCGGGACCTCGCGACGGCCCGGCTCCCCGGCGGGATTCCCCGGCGTGCCGCGCTGACCGTCGCCCAGGCCGAGCCCGAGCGGATCGCGGGCGTACGGCGGCAGCTGCGCGAGCTGCTGCACGACTGGGCGGACGAGGAGCAGATCGACTCCGCGGAGCTGATGGTCTCCGAGATGATCACCAACGTCCTCCTGCACACGGACGGCGACGCCCTGCTGGTCGCGGAGGCGCGCGGCGAGCCGGGAGACCGGCGTCTGCGCGTCGAGGTCGCCGACACCAGCGACGAACTGCCGCATCGCAGGCACCCCGGGGAGCTGGCGTCCAGCGGGCGCGGCCTGGTGCTGATGGAGGTGCTGGCCGACGCCTGGGGGGTGGATCCGCGCGGCGAGGGGAAGTCGATCTGGTTCGAGCTCTACGAGTGCGGAGGGGCGGAGCCCGGGGCCTCCTCGTAGTGGCCGTAGCGGTCCCTGAGCTCGGAGAGGACACCGAACGCGGCGGCCGTCAGCGGTACGGCGAGCAGCATGCCCAGAATCCCGGCCACGCTGGCGCCCGCGGTGATCGCCAGTATCACCACGGCCGGGTGCATCTGGACCGTACGGCTCTGGATCATCGGCTGGAGCACATGCCCCTCAAGCACCTGCACGGCGAGCACCACCCCCAGCGCCCACAGCCCGATCACCCAGCCCCGGTCGGCCAGGGCGACCAGCACGGCGACGGCGCCCGAGAGGAAGGCGCCGAGATACGGGATGTACGCCCCGACGAAGACGAGCGCGCCGAGCCCGACCGCGCCGGGGACGCGCAGGATCAGCAGGCCGACGGTGATACAGACCGCGTCGATGAGGGCGATGACGGTGGTGCCGCGCATGAACCCCTCGACGGCGCCGAAGGCACGGCGGGCCATGGCCTCGACGGTGTCCCCGGTCGTACGCGGGGCGAAGGCCCTGAGCGCGCCGGCCGCGCGCTCCGAGTCGCGCAGGAAGAAGAACATCAGCAGCAGCGCGAGCACGGCGGTGGCGATCAGCTCGCCGACGACACTGATCCCGGTGAGGACCCCGGAGGCGGCGGTGGCGCCGAACTTCCCGATCAGGTTCTTGGCGTTCTTCGCCAGATCGTCGAGCGAGGTCCCGGCGGCGCCGAAGTGCCGGGCCAGGTCCCGCGCCGCCTGCCGCAGCGAGGTCATGATCTGGTCCCCGTTGTCGACCAGCGCGCTGACGACGATGTACCCCGCGCCGCCGACCACGGCCACGACGGCGACGCAGGTGAGCCCGGCGGCGAGCGACCGGTTCAGCCGCAGTGCGACGAGCCGGCGGTACAGGGGGCCGAGCAGCGCCGTGCCGAGGATGGCGAGCAGTACGGGCGTGACGGCGGTCTTGAAGGTGACGACCAGCCAGATCCCGACGGCCCCGACCCCGGCGATCACCAGCACCACGACGCACCATGCGGCGAGGCGCCGGGCGCTCTCGGGGAGGACGGACGACGGCGAGATCTGCACGCTCCCACCCGACCACGCGGGAGGGGGCCTGTCCCCTGTAGGGCTCCGCGTGGGTGACGGTGCGCACGGGGTGCGTTCTCCTCGGCGGGGGCCGGTTTCCGGGGGCGGGTGCGTCCGTCGTGGTGCCGGGTGCCGGGGCCTCCGGAGGTCCGTGGGCGCGGTTGCCCCGGAGCGCACCCCGCCGAGGAGAACGCGCCCCGGACAACGCCCCCGCCGGTTACGCCGGCCCCGCCGGCACCGTGCCCAGGCGCCCCGACTGGAAGTCATCGAACGCCTGCTTGAGCTCCGCGTGACTGTTCATCACGAACGGGCCGTAGTGCGCCATCGGCTCCCGGATCGGACGCCCGCCCAGCAGCACGACCTCCAGGTCCGGCGTGTTCCCGTCCTGGGACTCGTCCGCGCGCACGCTCAGCGCGCCGCCCGCGCCGAACACCGCCGTCTGCCCCATGTGGACCGGACGCCGGTCCGTACCGACCGTGCCGCGCCCCGCCAGTACGTACGCGAGACCGTTGAAGTCCTCGCGCCACGGCAGGTTGATCTCCGCACCCGGCCGCAGTGTCGCGTGGATCATCGTGATCGGGGTGTGCGTGATGCCTGGACCCTCGTGCCCGTCCAGCGCGCCGGCGATCACCCGGAGCAGCGCGCCGCCGTCGGGCGAGGTCAGCAGCTGGACCTGGCCGCCGCGGATGTCCTGGTACCGAGGGTTCATCATCTTGTCGGACGCCGGGAGGTTCACCCAGAGCTGGAGGCCGTGGAACAGCCCGCCGGACATGACCAGCGACTCCGGCGGAGCCTCGATGTGCAGCAGGCCGGAGCCCGCCGTCATCCACTGGGTGTCGCCGTTCTGGATGGTGCCGCCGCCACCGTTGCTGTCCTGGTGGATGAAGGTGCCGTCGATCAGGTACGTGACGGTCTCGAAGCCGCGGTGCGGGTGCCACGGGGTGCCCTTGGGCTCGCCCGGCGCGTACTCCACCTCACCCATCTGGTCCATCATGATGAACGGGTCGAGGTACTCGTAGTTGATCCCCGCGAACGCGCGACGCACCGGGAAGCCCTCGCCCTCGAAACCGCCGGGGGCGGTCGTGACGGCGAGCACGGGGCGGGCCACGGCGTCGGCCGGAGCCGCCACCCGGGGCAGGGTCAGCGGGTTTTCGACAGTCACAGCGGGCATGGGGGCCTCCTTGATGATTCAACGTTCAATTTAGTTGAACAGTGAACATCTGGCAAGGCGCACCGATTCCCCCGTCCGCGGCACCCCGGCGGACGGGCTGATAAATGGGGTTCTGGGCCTTGTCCGGTCGACAGGACCTAGCCGTACATACGGCGCATGGCGAAGTCCACCATCTGCTCGACCGCCTTCGCGTCGAACACCATGCGGTGGTCGCCCTCTATGTCCAGGACGAAGCCGTAGCCCGTGGGCAGCAGATCGATCACCTCGGCGCCGGTGATCACGAAGTACTTCGACTCCTTGCCCGCGTACCGCCGCAGCTCCTTGAGCGTGCTGAACATGGGGATCACCGGCTGCTGCGTGTTGTGCAGCGCCAGGAACCCGGGGTTGTCACCCCGCGGGCAGTAGACCTTCGACGTCGCGAAGATCTGCTGGAAGTCCTCGGCCGACAACGACCCCGTCGTGAACGCCCGCACGGCGTCCCCGAGCGATGGGGGCGAGGGCTCCGGATACAGCGGCTGTTCGCCGTATCCGCCCGCGCCGGGGCCGCCCATCGGCTGCTGCTGCGGCTGCTGAGGCGGGTGCGTGTACTGCTGCTGAGCGCCCGGGTTCTGGTCGTAGCCGTACATGAGCGCAAGAGTACTGAGGAATGGTGCCCGGGGGAGCCGAGTCGACCTCGTCACAGTATCCCGGACGGGGTTGCGCCTTATTACCCATGGGTAGCATCATCGTAGCTACTTACCGGTACATGTATGAGGAACCTGCCTCCCCGAGCCTTACGGAGTCGTCGCCATGGGGCACTACAAGTCGAATCTGCGCGACATCGAGTTCAACCTCTTCGAGGTCCTCGGACGCGACAAGCTGTACGGCTCCGGACCGTTCGCGGAGATGGACGTGGAGACCGCCAAGAGCATCCTCGAAGAGGTCACGCGCCTCGCGGAGAGCGATCTCGCCGAGTCGTTCGCGGACGCCGACCGCAACCCGCCGGTCTTCGACCCGGAGACCAACACGGCTCCGGTCCCGGCGGCCTTCAAGAAGAGCTACCAGGCGTACATGGACTCCGAGTACTGGCGTCTGGGCCTGCCGGAGGAGATCGGCGGCACGACCTCTCCGCGTTCTCTGATCTGGGCGTACGCGGAGCTGCTTCTCGGCGCGAACCCCGCCGTGTGGATGTACGCGTCGGGCCCCGCCTTCGCCGGCATCCTCTTCGACGAGGGCAACGAGGCACAGAAGAAGGTCGCCGCGTTCGCCGTCGAGAAGCAGTGGGGTTCCACGATGGTCCTCACCGAGCCGGACGCCGGCTCGGACGTCGGCGCGGGCCGTACGAAGGCCGTCGAGCAGGAGGACGGCAGCTGGCACATCGAGGGCGTGAAGCGCTTCATCACCTCCGGTGAGCACGACATGTCGGAGAACATCCTTCACTACGTCCTCGCCCGCCCCGACGGCGCCGGCCCCGGCACCAAGGGCCTGTCGCTGTTCCTCGTACCGAAGTACGAGTTCGACTGGGAGACCGGCGAGCTGGGCGCGCGCAACGGCGTGTACGCCACGAACGTCGAGCACAAGATGGGCCTCAAGGCCTCCAACACCTGCGAGATGACCTTCGGCGACCGCCACCCCGCCAAGGGCTGGCTGATCGGTGACAAGCACGAGGGCATCCGCCAGATGTTCCGCATCATCGAGTTCGCCCGGATGATGGTCGGTACGAAGGCCATCGCCACGCTGTCCACCGGCTATCTGAACGCGCTGGAGTACGCCAAGGAGCGCGTCCAGGGCCCCGATCTGGCGCAGTTCATGGACAAGGCCGCGCCCAAGGTCACCATCACGCACCACCCCGACGTACGCCGCTCGCTGATGACGCAGAAGGCGTACGCCGAGGGCATGCGCGCCCTCGTCATGTACACCGCCTCCGTCCAGGACGAGATCGCCGTCAAGGAGGCCGAGGGCGAGAACGCGAAGGCGCTGCACGGGCTGAACGATCTGCTGCTGCCGATAGTGAAGGGCTACGGCTCGGAGCGGTCGTATGAACAGCTCGCGCAGTCCCTCCAGATCTTCGGCGGCTCCGGCTATCTCCAGGAGTACCCGATCGAGCAGTACATCCGGGACGCCAAGATCGACACCCTCTACGAGGGCACCACCGCGATCCAGGGCCAGGACTTCTTCTTCCGGAAGATCGTCCGCGACCAGGGCCAGTCGCTGAACACGCTCGCCGAGGAGATCAAGACGTTCCTGGCGGTCGGCACCGGCGGTACGGAGCTGGCCCCGGCCCGCGACGCGCTCGCCAAGGCGGCCGTCGACCTGGAGGCGATCGTCGGCCGGATGCTGACCGACCTCACCTCCACCGGCGAGGACGTCAAGAACATCTACAAGGTCGGGCTGAACACGACGCGGCTGCTGATGGCCTCGGGCGATGTGGTCGTCGGCTATCTGCTGCTGCGCGGCGCCGCGGTGGCCACCGAGAAGCTGGAGACGGCCGCCGCGAAGGACGTGGCGTTCTACCAGGGCAAGATCGCGGCGGCGAAGTTCTTCGCCGCGAATGTCCTGCCGGACGTCTCGACGCAGCGCGCGCTCGCCGAGTCCGTCGACGACTCCCTCATGGAGCTGGACGAAGCGGCCTTCTGACCGGACCCGCCCCCGCGGCCCCGCGCGGACCCGCTTGATCGCGACGACAGGACAACAGGACGGCAGGACACCTCTCCCCGGGGAGGTGTCCTGCCGTCTGTCCTGCCGTCTGTCCCGCCGTCTGTCCTGCCGTCTGTCCTGCCGTTCCCAGCCGCCCGAAGCTCCGTCCCGCGTGCCTGTTCTCCCCATGTGCGGGAGCTTGTCCCGCCCAGTTCCGTGCCGTTCCAACCGGTGGCGGGCCCGGTGCCAGGGCCCGTCGTTATGGTGAACCCCATGAGCACTTCCGCCCGCTTCGACCGCGGCCACACCGACGACCTCATCTCCTTCTTGACGGCCAGTCCTTCGCCGTATCACGCGGTGGCCAACGCCGCGGAGCGGCTGGAGAAGGCCGGCTTCCGGCAGCTGCGGGAGACGGACGCCTGGGACGGATCGGCGGGCGGGCGGTTCGTGCTGCGCGGCGGGGCGATCATCGCCTGGTTCGTGCCGGAGGGCGCCGACCCGCACACCCCCTTCCGTATCGTCGGGGCCCACACGGACTCCCCGAATCTGCGGGTGAAGCCGCTGCCGGACACCGGCTCGTACGGCTGGCGCCAGATCGCCGTCGAGATCTACGGCGGGACGCTGCTCAACACCTGGCTCGACCGCGATCTGGGCCTCGCGGGCCGTATCTCCCTGCGCGACGGCTCGCACCGGCTGATCAATGTCGACCGCGCCCTGCTCCGCGTCCCGCAGCTGGCCGTGCACCTGGACCGCTCCGTCAACACCGACGGTCTGAAGCTGGACCGGCAGCGGCACATGCAGCCGATCTGGGGCCTCGGGGACCCCCAGGAGGGCGATCTGATCCGCTTCGTGGCGCAGGAGGCGGGCGTCGACGCCGCGGACATCACCGGCTGGGACCTGATGCCGCACGCCATCGAGCCGCCCGCCTATCTCGGCCGCGACCGCGAGCTGCTGGCCGGGCCCCGGATGGACAACCTGCTGTCGGTGCACGCGGGTACGGCGGCGCTGGCCGCGGTCGCCACGTCCGCCGCCGCCGAGCCGCTTCCGTACATCCCGGTGCTCGCCGCCTTCGACCACGAGGAGAACGGCTCACAGTCGGACACCGGCGCGGACGGACCGCTGCTCGGCACCGTCCTCGAACGCTCGGTGCTCGCCCGCGGCGGTACGTACGAGGACCGGGCACGGGCCTTCGCCGGCACGGTCTGCCTGTCGTCCGACACCGGCCACGCCGTGCACCCGAACTACGGCGACCGCCACGACCCGACGCACCACCCGCGCGCCAACGGCGGCCCCATCCTCAAGGTCAACGTCAATATGCGGTACGCGACGGACGGCAGCGGCCGGGCCGTGTTCGCCGCCGCCTGCGAGAAGGCCGGCGTGCCCTGGCAGTCGTTCGTCTCCAACAACTCGATGCCGTGCGGCACGACGATCGGTCCGATCACCGCGGCGAGACACGGCATCCAGACCGTCGACATCGGCGTGGCGATCCTGTCGATGCACAGCGCGCGCGAGCTGTGCGGCGCGGACGACCCGTATCTGCTGGCGAACGCCCTGGTGGCGTTCCTGGAGGGCTGAGCGTCCGCCGGGCCGAACTCCCGGCTCCCGCATGGCTGTTACGGAACGGGGTACGCGAATCCCATGGCCCGGACGGTCACCACTCGGGCCCCTTCTCCCACCGTTCCCCCTCCAGGCTCCTTCCGGGCTCCTTCCGGCCCGGTCACACCGTCGGATTACGCGCCGAGGCCCGCCAGTACGAGTGCGAGCCGGGACGTCCCGGTGTCGCCGACCCGGACGGGCACGCCCCAGTCCTGCTGATGAACGTGGCAGGCCGGGTACTCGTTCGCCGGGTCGTCGTCGCAGGAGGCCGCCATCGCGGAGACATGCAGCACGCCCTCGGTGACTCCGTCGGCCAGCACCAGTTCGCGGTGGAGGTCCGTACCTGCGCCGCCGCCCTCCGCCAGCAGTTCGGGCGGGGTGGCGGAGACCAGCAGCCGGGTCGAGGGGCCGTAGCGCGTGTCGAGCTTCTGGCCCGTCGGCGCCGTGAAGACGACGTCCAGCGTCAGCGCGCCGGGGGCGACCTCGGTGGCCTCGCGCTGGGTGCGGTGGGCGACGGCCTCGACCTTGACCGCCTCGTCGGGCAGCCGCAGCCGGGTCAGCCGGTGCCGCGCGGACTCGACGACCACGATGTCCTCACCGACGAGCACCGCGTCGCTCGGCTCCCGCAGATCCGTTGCCAGCGTGGTCACTTCACCGGTCGCCGGGTCGTAGCGGCGCAGCGCGTGGTTGTACGTGTCCGAGACGGCGACCGAGCCGTCCGGCAGCGCGGTGACGCCCAGCGGGTGCTGGAGCAGGGCCTGTTCCGCGGCGCCGTCGCGGTGCCCGAAGTCGAAGAGCCCGGAGCCGACGGCCGTACGGATCACGAACCCGTCCCCGTCCCCGTCGCCGTCCCCTTCGCCGTCCCGGTCGCCGTCTCCCGCCCGCTCCACGTAGCGCAGGGCGCTGGTCTCCGAGTCCGCGATCCACAGCCGGTCCCCGGCCGCCGCGAGTCCGGACGGCTGGGCGAACCACGCCTCGGCGGCGGGCCCGTCCACCAGCCCCTCATTGGTCGTACCGGCCGCGACCGCGACCGTCCCGGCGGCCGGGTCGTACGTCCACAGCTGGTGGACCCCGGCCATCGCGATCCAGACCCGGTCCGCCCACCACGCGACGTCCCACGGCGAGGAGAGGTCCACCTCCAGGGCGGGCCCCTCGGTCGGCGAGCCCTGCCACCACTGCCTGCCGGTCCCGGCGACGGTCTCGATCGCGCCGCTGACCGGGTCGTACGTCCGCAGCGCGTGGTTCACGGTGTCCGCGACGATCACCTTGCCGTCGGGGAGCAGCGCGAGCCCCTGCGGTTCGCTGAAGGAGTCCGGGCCCGAGCCGCGCACGCCACCGCCGATCCGCCGGACGACCGTCTCGCCGTCCGCCTCCAGCTCGACCAGCTGATGACGGGTGGAGTCCGAGACGAGGAAGTGCCCGCCGGGCAGCACCAGCGCCTTGCCGGGGAAGCGCAGATCGGTCGCGACGGGCTCCGGCGGCACGTACGGGCCGTCCCCGCGCCGCAGCGTCCCCTTCGCCGCGTGCTCGGACTCCAGCTCCTCCACCAGCTTCGCGATGGCGTGCGCATGACCCTCACCGGCGTGCTGGGCCACGACATAGCCCTCGGGGTCGATGACGACCAGCGTCGGCCAGGCGCGTACGGCGTACTGCTTCCAGGTCGCCAGCTCGGGATCGTCCAGCACCGGGTGGTGCACCCCGTACCGCTCGACGGCGTCGACGACGGACTGGTGCTCGGCCTCGTGCACGAATTTCGGCGAGTGGACACCGATGATCACGACCGTGTCCCGGTGCTTCTCCTCCAGCTCCCGCAGCTCGTCGAGGACATGCAGACAGTTGATGCAGCAGAACGTCCAGAAATCGAGAATGACGATGCGTCCGCGCAGGTCGGCGAGGGTGTACGACATCTCGCCGGTATTGAGCCAGCCGCCCTTGCCGATCAGCTCGGGGGCACGGACCCGGGCGCGGCGGGACGGGGGTGAAGCGGGGGCGGGGGTCGCGTCGGTCATGAAACAAGGGTGCCACCACCGAAAACGCCCCGGCGTCCAGGGACCCCACAACCGCGGGCGCCGCACCCCGCGCACGGCCGTACGCGTGCGCCCGCGCTCGTATGCGTGCACCTGCGCCCCTGCCGACCGTCGTCTCCGCTCCCCGGGTACCCGTCCTCCATGAGATATCTCGTGCGCGACAAGATCTTCGCGATCGGCGACGACTACTGGATCGAGGACGAACAGGGCCGGCGGGCCTTCCGCGTCGACGGCAAGGCGCTGCGGCTGCGCGACACCCTTGAACTGAAGGCACCCACCGGGCAGGTGCTGATCACCCTGCGGCAGAAACTGCTCAGCCTGCGGGACGCCATGATCATCGAGCGGGACGACCGGACGCTCGCGACGATCCGCAGAAAGCGGCTCTCGCTGCTGCGCAATCACTACCGGGTCTCCCTGGCCGAGGGCACCGAGCTCGATGTGAGCGGGCGGATCCTGGACCTGGAGTTCGCGATCGAGTACGACGGCGAACTGCTGGCCCATGTCTCACGGCGCCGGCTGCGGATGCGGGAGACGTACGGCGTGAATGTCGTACGGGACGACGCGGACCACGCGCTGCTGATCGCCGTGGCGGTGTGTGTGATCAGGATGGCGGAGAAGGAGTACGAAGAAGACGTCTGAGCGGGGGCTCGGGGGGCGCGGCTGAGCGGGGCGCGGGGGCGCGGGGCGCAGGGCGCGGCGCCTTCGGCCATGGGCCTGAGCGGGCGCGCGGGGCGCGGCGCCCTTCGGCCACGGGCCTGACCGCGGGCCTATCCGGTCACTCTCGGCGTCTCCAGCCCCAGCCGGCGGTCCTTCAGAGCCGGGAAGCGCTCGCGGGTCGTCGCGACCACCGCCGGATCGAGATCCACGGTCAGGACCTCCTCGTCCGTCCCCGCTTCGGCAAGCACCTCGCCCCAGGGGTCCACCACGATGCTGTGCCCGGACTGCTCCACCCCGGCGTGCGTACCGGCGGTCGCGCAGGCCAGGACGTACGCCTGGTTCTCCACGGCGCGTGCGCGGGCGAGCAGCGTCCAGTGCGCGCGCCTGCGGGCGGGCCAGCCGGCCGGGACGACGAGCGTCTCGGCGCCCGCGTCGACCAGCCCGCGGAACAGTTCGGGGAAGCGCAGGTCGTAGCAGGTGGCAAGGCCGAGGGTGGTCTCCGGCAGCCGGACAGTGACCAGTTCGCCGCCCGCGCCCATCAGCGTCGCCTCGCCCTTGTCGAAGCCGAAGCGGTGGATCTTGCGGTACGTACGGACCAGCTCACCGGCGGGGGAGAGCACGAGCGAGGTGTTGTAGAGGGTCCCGTCCGGAGCGTGCTTGTCCGGCGCGTAACCGTCCGGAGCATGCCCGTCCGAGGCCCGCTCCACGATGGATCCCGCGTGCAGCCAGACGCCCGCGTCCCTCGCCGCCCTGGACATCTCCCGGAAGGTGGGCCCGTCCACCGGCTCCGCCTCGTCGGCGAACGACTCGTACGCGAAGGCCCCCACCGGCCAGAGCTCCGGAAGCACGACCAGATCGGCGCCGCGCTGCTCCATTACCATCGCCGCCGCGCGCTGTCTACGCGAATCGACCGATTCGTACGGGTCTACTGCGATCTGAATCAACGAGGCGCGCACGGTACCACCGTCCTGGCATTCGAGCCGTCAACACGGGCCTACGATCGTCACACGAAAGCACTGCCGGGGTGCCATCGGGCAGCGTAACTTAGCTGCCAAACCTCCCACGCAGCCCGCAGCCCGCAGCCCGCAGCCCGCCCGCCAGCAAGCCAGCCCGCGTACCGCAGAACCGCCGAGGGGTCCCGTGACCGTCCATCCCAGCCTTCAAAACTACGCCGATGCCTGGACCCACTCCATCGATGCCATAGCCGAGCTGGTGCAGCCGCTCGTCGAGGGCGAATGGAACCGCCGCACACCGTGCCCCGGTTGGTCCGTACGAGACATCGTCTCGCATGTCATCGGCCTGGAATGCGAGATGCTCGGGGACCCGCGGCCCATTCACTCGCTGCCGCGCGACCTGTACCACGTACGGGACGACCACACTCGCTACATGGAGATGCAGGTCGATGTGCGGCGCCACCACACCGCGCCGGAGATGACCTCCGAACTGGAGTACACGATCATCCGCCGCAACCGGCAGCTGCGGAACGAGAACCGCTCCCCCGACACCATGGTCCGCGCCCCGCTGGGCGCCGAGCAGACCCTCGAAGCCGCCATGCGCGCGCGGGCGTTCGACATCTGGGTGCATGAGCAGGATCTGCGCACCGCGCTGAACAGGCCCGGAAACCTGGACTCACCGGGCGCGGTGGTCGCCCGCGACGCGCTGCTGGCCGCGCTGCCGAAGGTCGTCGCCAAGAAGGCGGGCGCGCCGCCGAACTCGGCGGTCGTCATCGATGTCAGCGGCCCGGTGGAGTTCCTCCGTACGGTCAGGGTGAACGCCGACGGACGCGGTTCGGTGGACGGCTCCCCCTCGCTCGGCCCCTTGGTGACGCTCGCGACGGACTGGGAGACGTACTTCCGGCTGGCGTGCGGACGCGTGCGGCCCGCGGCGGTGGCGGATCGCGTCAAGATCGACGGTGATCTTGATCTGGCCGAGGCGATTCTGCGGGAGTTCGCGGTCACGCCGTAGGGCGGCCGGGCACGGCGGCAGGCACCGGGCCCGGCTCGTACGTACGCGTCATCCGGTACGTAGGCGTCACCGGTACGCACGCGTCAGCCGGTACGTACGTACACGTCACCTCACGTCACGCCGGTCACGCCGGTCACGCCGGTACGTGCACGGCCTCCACCCGGCTCGCCACCAGCCGCTCCCGCTCCCGGCGCGCGGTGCGGTTCCGCAGCCGCAGGATCTGCACGATCCCGATCGCCTGGAGAACGAAGACGGTCGAGAACGCGATCCGGTAGTTGTCGCCGGTCGCGTCCAGCAGGACGCCGACCGCGAAGAGCGTCGTCATCGAGGCTGTGAAACCGCCCATGTTGACGATTCCGGAGGCCGTGCCCTGACGCTCCGGCGGGTTCGCGGGCCTGGCGAAGTCGAAGCCGATCATCGACGCGGGCCCGCACGCGCCCAGGACCGCGCAGAGCGTGATCAGCAGCCACATCGGGGCATGGTCACCGGGGTACACGATCGTCACCGCCCAGGCCAGCGCCGACGCCCCGACGGTGCCCAGGGCCAGCGGCGCCCTCGCCGCGTGGTGGCGGGCGATGACCTGCCCGTACACGAGCCCGACGACCATGTTGGAGAGCACGATCAGGGTGAGCAGTTCGCCCGCGACGGCACGGGACAGGCCCTGCGCCTCGACGAGGAACGGCATCCCCCACAGCAGCAGGAAGAACATCGCCGGGAACTGGGTGGTGAAGTGCACCCACATCCCCAGCCGGGTACCGGGTTCACGCCAGGACTCGGCGATCTGCTTCCGTACGTACGCGGCGCCCGCGTGCTCGGCGGGCGGCGGCTCATGGCCCTCCGGGTGGTCCTTGAGGAAGAGCAGCAGCAGTACGAGGACGAAGACCCCGGCGAGCGCGCTGCCCGCGAAGGTCGTGGTCCAGCCGAGACCGTTCAGGGTGCGGGAGATGAAGATGGTGGAGACGAGATTGCCCGCCATCCCGAAGAGCGCGGCGACCTGGGCGATCATCGGCCCGCGCCGGGCCGGGAACCAGCGGGTGCCGAGCCGCAGCACGCTGATGAAGGTCATCGCGTCACCACAGCCGAGAAGCGCGCGGGAGACGAGGGCGGTGCCGTACGAGGGGGAGAGCGCGAAGCCGAGCTGCCCGACGGTGAACAGCACGACGCCGATGGTCAGCACCTTCTTGGTGCCGAGCCGGTCGACCATCAGGCCGACGGGTATCTGCATGCCCGCGTACACGAGCAGCTGAAGTATGGAGAACGTCGACAGGGCCGAGGCGTTGACCCCGAAGCGGTCGGCGGCGTCGAGGCCGGCCACGCCCAGGCTGGTACGGAAGATGACGGCGACGAAGTAGACGGCGACGCCTATGCCCCATATCCAGGTGGCACGGCGCCCGCCGGGTGGATCGCCTGGGAGGGCGACCGAGGCGGCGCTCACCGGGCCTCACCCCGGACCAGCACCTTGACCCGGCTGACATGCCGGCGCAGACACTGCGCGGCGCCGTCCGCGTCGCCGGTTCTGATGGCGTCGAGCATCTCGGTGTGCTCGGTGATGTTCTTGGCGATGCGGTCGGGGTGCGCTTCGAGTACGGCGACGCCCATCCGCAACTGACGGTCCCTGAGCTGGTCGTAGAGCTTGGAGAGGATCTCGTTGCCCGCGTGGCGCACGATCTCGGCGTGGAAGCACCGGTCCGCGACGGCGACGGCCGCGAGATCCCCGTCCTCGGCCAGCCGCCGCTGCTCGTCCAGCACCTCCTCAAGCCGCGCGATCAACCGCACGGACGCCGGCACGGCCTTCCGTACGGCGAACTCCTCGACCAGCAGCCGGGTCTCGACGACATCCGCGATCTCCTGCGCGGAGACGGCGAGCACGAGGGCACCCTTTTTCGGATAGAGCTTGATCAGCCCCTCGACCTCCAGCTTGAGCAAGGCCTCCCGCACGGGCGTACGAGACACCCCGACGGCTTCGGCCAGCTCACCTTCGGTCAGCAGGGTGCCGCCTTCGTAACGGCGGTCGAGAACGGCTTCCTTGATGTGGCTGTACACGCGGTCGGCGGCGGGCGGTTGCTTCATGGAGGCGGCAGGGGCAGCAGGGGCGGGGGCAGGAGCGGGCGGCATGCGCACAGCTTAGATACAACAGAGGCACAACAGCAGGCCGCGTCCGGGATTCGGACATGAGTCACCCAGAGTGATGAACCTCGTCGCGGACGCTGGCATATTCGATTTGCTCCGCTTTACGTTCCGCCAAGGAGGTGGTTCGTATGAACGGACCTAGCAGGCAATCGAACACGCCCGCACGGCGCGAGGCGATCGACATCAACGACTTCGTGTACGGAGCGACGGGCTTCCGGATCCGGCGGCTGACGATGCCGGACGGGAGGCACTGGTTCCCGGCGGTGGACGTATGCAAGCAGCTTGGGCACAGTAATTCGAGACAAGCTCTTCTCGACCATGTCCCCGAGAGACATCGAGACTTTCTTGAGACCGTCACTCAGGGATATGGTCTCAGCATTCCCGCAGGTAGAGAGTGGCGCCGAGACTTGCAACTCATCGACCTGAAGGGCCTGATTCTTCTCGTCAACGGGTGCACGAAAGTCTCGTGCAGACCGTTCAAGGAGTGGGTCACCGAGGTCATCCTGACGGTCCAGCGCGAGGGTTCCTACACGTTCCCCGAAGCCGGAACGGAGTCGGCCGGTCCGGCGGCGACGAGGGCAGTGCCGGAGCCGGCGGCACCCGTGTCGTACGCGCTGCCCGAACAGGTCGCCGACGCGATCGTCCGTCTCGAAGAGCGGAACGTTCGAATGGACGAGGAGTTCGCGGCCGTACAGCGCGAATCCCTCGCGTTACGACGCGAATCGCTCACCACCCAGCGTGAGGTGCTCGCGGCGCATCAGGCCACCGCGCGCGCGATGGAGCGGATAGCGGACCGCCTCGACGGCCTGCTCACCGAGCGTTCGGCAGCCACCGCCCCGGCACCGGCCGCCCAGCCCCCGCGCCCCACCGCCGAGGCGGTCCTCGCCGACTGGAAGACGCGGATGTCCGTGACGGAGGACGTCTGGGCCGTCGCCGTCACCATCGCCCCGGCACTCGCCGAAGAGGGAGAGTTGCGTCAGCCGCTGGAGACCATCGCGGCCAGGACGGGCCTGTCGGTCCGCCGCGTCAACGAGTGCCTGCGGTTCATGCGGAAGCACGCGTGCATCGAGGCGCGGGGCGGGGCCCCGGACGGCTCACCGGTCTACGTACTCCGCAGCCGTACCGACTCACCGCAGCGATCCGAGCCGGAGCCGTCATGACCTGAATCACGGATTCCCTCCCGTGTCGCGTACATCCCTCCGGTCCGCTCGTGCGTCATCTAGTGGGGCCCGTTTCCCAAGACGGCCCCACTTGGTGCTTTCCCTCGCATTCGCGGATTCGGAGCGTTTCTCTTGATACCCAGCCTCCCGGGCGCGCGCAGAGCCGCCGTTATCTCCCTCACCGCCGGCGCTCTCATGGCCGTCTCGGCCCTGGCCTCACCCGCTCAGGCGGCCACCGCGCCGTCCGTCAGCGCCAAGGGCGGGTTCGTGCTCAACAACGCGACCGGCGCGACGGTCTACAGCAAGACCGCCGACACCAGGCGTCAGATGGCGAGCACGACGAAGATCATGACCGCCGCCGTGGTGCTCAGCACCAAGGGCGTCGACCTCAACCGCAAGGTGACCGTCAAGCAGGCCTACCGCGACTACGTCGCCAAGGAGGGCGCGAGCACGGCGGACCTGCGGACCGGTGACAAGGTCACCGTGCGGCAGCTGCTCTACGGCACGATGCTGCCCTCCGGCTGCGACGCGGCCTACGCCCTCGCCGACACCTTCGGCACCGGCTCCACCAACGCCGCCCGCACCAAGTCGTTCATCGCGAAGATGAACGCGAAGGCCGTCGAACTCAAGCTCAAGAACACCAAGTTCGACTCCTTCGACGGCATATCGCAGGCCGGGAACAACTACACCACCCCGCGCGACCTCGCCAAGATCGCCCAGTACGCGATGAAGAACTCCAACTTCCGCGCGGTCGTGAAGGCCACCTCGTACAAGACCACGGCGCCGACCAGCACCGGCGGCACGCGCACCTACACCTGGTACCAGACGAACAAGCTGCTCGGCTCCTACAACGGCGCCATCGGCATCAAGACCGGAACCGGCACGGCTGCCGGCCCCTGCCTGGTCTTCGCCGCCACGCGCGGCAGCAAGACCCTCGTCGGTGTCGTCCTGAACGGCGCCGACCGTTACAAGGACGCGGCGAAGCTGCTGGACTACGGCTTCGGGACGTCGACGGCGAAGACGATGAAGCTGCGGACGCTCCCGGCGGACGCGCAGCAGGACTGATCCAGGGTTCTACGACTTGAGCAGGCCGGCCCGGAACGCCTCCCATGCGGCGGGGGCGAGGAGCAGCACCGGGCCGGCTGAGTCTTTGGAGTCACGGACGGCGACGGTTCCGGGGAGGTTGAGGGCCACCTCTACGCAGTCGTTGGATGCTGCGCTGTAGCTCGACTTCTTGAACTCAAACAACATCACTTGCTCAATCCCTTGCTAATGCTGCCAATGAACCGGATGGAGTCGTAGGGCGACAGACTCGCCCTGGCCGCTCGGTCGAAGAGCGTAGCGAAAACGGCGCTCTCCTCAGCGTTTTCAATCCAGATCGTGGACCCAAGAGCGTCCATGTGCACGACGTCGACAGCCTCATCCTCCCCGAAGGAGAGGATGTTGAACGGACCACCGCTGCATGGGTGCGCGCCAGCCCGGAAGGGCAGCACCTGAATCTGAACATTCGGGAGTTCTGCCAGCTCGCAAAGGTGTGCGAGCTGCCGACTCATCACCTCCGGTCCGCCCATCAACTGCCGGAGCGCCCCCTCCCAAATCACCGCGTGGATCCGCAGCGGTTGCTCACCGTACAGCCGCTCCTGACGCTTCGCCCGTCCCGTGACGACGTCCTCAATCCGATCGATGTCATCCCAGGACATGTCCGCGACACACATTGCCCGAACGTATTCCGGTGTCTGGAAGAGCCCTGGGATGAGGGCCAGTTGCCATTGTCTGACCCTGTGCGCTCCGTCTTCCATCTCGATGTACTCGACTTGGGTGGCGATGGTGGGAGTGTCGTTCCACCACCCTTTCACTTTGCGTCGCTCCCGGTCCGTCTTCGCCAGTTCCAGCATCCGGTTGACGACCTCGGTGTCCTTTACTTCATACAGTTGACACAGCGCCTTGATGTCCGGGTCCCGCATAGGAACCCAGCCACGCTCCATCTTGACGATCTTCGTCGCGGTCGCGCTCAGTATCTGGGCCGCTTCCTGCTGCGTCTTGCCCGCAGCCACTCGCAAAGCGAGTAGCTCGCCACCCAACCTGCGGCCAAGCACTGTGGAAGCTCGGTTGCCATTTGCGCGCGCTCCGGATGTCGCCATATCGCCCTCCTGCTGACTTGCGAACAGTGTTGCAGTCCGCACCTTCGGGTTGACCCTCGTCACCCGTCTGGGGAATATATTCCCCAGACATCTTGCTCTCAAGTTGCCGACGCAGTTACGTTCAGCGCCCAACCGCTCGCACTGTGGCGCCAACTTGGTGGAAGTGCACCGCCCTGCCCTGCGCCAGAGCAGCCCGCGGCATCGCCACTGCCATGCGCACCACGTGCGGGCAGACCCGCCGCACACGGAAAGGTGCGCGTCCATGACCTCAGCCCAACAAGAGGCGTCCGAACCCGAGTTCTCTCCGGTTCTCCAGGAGGACCGGCTGAACTACACCCCCACCGCCGGCAGCGTCAGCCTCGCGCGGCGGCGCGCCGCGCGGCTCGTCACTCAGTGGGGGCATCCCGAACTCGCCTGGTCCACCGCCCTGGTGGTCAGCGAGCTCGCCACCAACGCCCTGCTGCACGGCAGCTTGCGTGACCGCCTCTTCCAGGTACGAACCACCCTCCGGCCGAGGACCCTCCGTATCGAGGTCAGCGACCCGCGCGGAGAGCGACTGCCGAGCCTGCGCATCACCGAGGACGACGAATGCTTCGGTCGGGGACTGCACATCGTCACGCAGCTCGCGGACCGCTGGGGCACCCAGCCCCGCAGCGTCGGCAAGACCGTCTTTGCCGAGCTCAACGTACGGACAGGCACCGCGCGGTGATCGATCCCGTCACCGACAGAGCCCTGTGGGGCGTCGTCGCGCTCGCCATCAGCCTCATCGTGCTGGTGATCGGCATTCTGTACGCGGCGACCTGGCGCCCCGAGCACGAGCCACCCCAGGCTCCGGCAGCCGCCGAAGAGGTGTACACGTACATCTGTTACTGCCACCGCGAGCCGGTCCACATCACCCTCCGCGCCTCCGAACTCCCCCGCAGACACGCACGCGGACACTGGAGACGGTGAGGGGCGGGAAGTAGCCGGGGGGGGGCTGGGTTTGTGGGCCGGTTCTGTTCTTGGCTTGCTGGCTGGTGGGTGGTCTACGCAGTAGTGGAGTGGGGCGGCCCGGCACAGGCTCAGCGGCTGCCCCCCGTGGGCGGCTGGGATTCATGCCCCGCTGGTGGAGAAGGACTTCGACTGCCGGTCAGGACCGAGGGGTAGTCGGGGTGACCCGGTAGGTTTGGTGTCGGGTGGGGGCCGCCCCTAGGTTTCAGTTTCGCGGTTCCGGGTCGGGCGTCAAGGGCGCTCCTGCGTCGCGTCGGCTGCGCCGATTGCGCTTCGCTCCACCCTTGACACCCGCCCCTCCACCGCAAGTGCAGCTTTGAGGGGGGCGGCCCGGGGGAGGGGTCCCCGGAGGGGATCCGTGCATGGGGGCGGTCCGTTGCCGACCGTCGGTCCGGTGGGTGGGGGCGCGGCAGTGGAGTGGGGCGGCCCGGCACCGGCTCAGCGGGCTGGTGTGGATGGTTGGTCAGGACTCATGCCCCGCTGTGAGGGTCCTTTGTCGGGTGGCACCTGTTGGCAGGGGTGGACGAGCCCGCCACCTGCTCCCTATGTCCCAGTTTGGAAGGGGCTTTGGGGGGTCCTCCGGCGGGTGATGCGTCCTGAGGTCGGTTAACCCGTCACCACGACACATCACCGCCCCTGACCGGCCCACTCGGCGCCTCATCAGTCACACCTGTCCCCTCACCCACACACCCTCACCAGCGGGGCATGAGTCCCGGCCACTTCCCGACCGTCAGACGCTTTGCCGGGGCCGGGCCGCCCCACTCCACTGCCGCGCAGACCAACCACCGGACCAGCGGTCGGCAACCGGCCCCCGGAACAAGCGAGCCTCCCCGGGGACCCCTCCCCCCGGGCCGCCCCCCTCAAAGCAGCACTTGCGGTGGAGGGTTGGGTGTCCAGGGTGGAGCGAAGCGCAATCGGCGCAGCCGACGCGACGCAGGAGCGCCCTTGACGCCCGACCCGGAACCGCGAAACTGAAACCTAGGGGCGGCCCCCACCCGACACCAAACCCCCGGCCATATCACCGCGTCGCAGGTGGATTCTCGAACGAACGCCCCGCAATTACCCGATTGGGCACCGGCCTTACTCAGAAAATCTCCCCCAAGAGGAAAAGCGCCCGGCCCCGATCTCCCGCGCTCGAACTGGGAGCCGAATTCAAGCCGTAGAGGGGTTCGACGTGTACTCCTCCATGTCGGCGTGGCTGTGCCGGTGGCGTGCGGAGGTATGCGCAATTCTGAGTCACGGACCGCGAGGAGCGCGGGCCATGGGGAACGTTCCTGCTGGAGGTAAAGAGTGTCAAGACAGCGTCTACGGCTGGGAGTTCTCGCCGCCGCGGCCCTGGTTCTGTCGGGTCCTTCGGTCGCTCCGACCGCCGCGGTAACCCCTTGGTCGGTCGGCACGAGCGTCCATGCGCAGACCGTCCGAGCGAGCCCGTCGGCCGACGAGGACCCCGGCTTTGCCAAGAGGCGCCAGGAAGCCCAGGCCAAGGGGCTCATCGACGCCGACGGCAGGGTCCCGGGAAGTCAGCGCGAGGGGATCCGGGCGTGGCCACACGATGACACGGGATACCGAATCCAGCCCCGGGACCTGGCGTTCCTCGGGCTGACGCGGCAGCAAGTCGACTGGTGGCGCCGCTACCAGGCACCCTTGGGGACGACTCCGAAGCAGTTCAAGGACATGTCGTCGTCTCTGTCCAGGGTCCTGTGCTCCGACTGCAAGCGTCCTCAGGACTACGACGTACGGCTCCAGGGATCATGGGCGTTCTTCTTCTCGGGCCGCCACAAGAACTTCCCGACCGAACGGGAATTGGCCGGACAGCCTCTGGCGCTGGAAAGGCTCCGGCAGTGGATGGGCTCCACACCTCCCAGCGAGCGACCGGCACGCCGTCCATTCGAAACGCTGTACAAACTGGGGGCGCTCGATGAGAACGGGCAGCCGGTCGGACCCAGCGACGGCGACTTTCACATCTCATCCGATGTAATGGTGGCCGCGGCCCGGCAGAAATGGGATGAGCTGAGGGACGCGGGAAAGCTCACCGATGAAGATCTCCGGAAGGGGTTCATTCATCAGAAGTACAGTTTCGTCAACCGGACGGCGGTTCGGGAGGCATTCCCGGAGCTTGAGAAGTGGGCGATCATGTGGGAGGAGCGATTGGGGCGTCCTGTCGCTCCTTCGCTGTTCCCCAGCTCCGGACCTCCCAACAAGTCCCAGGTGGGGACTGGGGTGTCCACTCATTTCCGGAACTCCGACTGGCTGGTGACGGTCTCGTCGAAACGCTGATTCCGTCCCGGTCCTGCGGGAGACCGCGAGGACCGAAGGAGCCCCACGGCCGTGCGCGCCGTGGGGCTCCGTCGTCGGGGCGCTCGGGCCCCATGCTGCTACGCCCAGGTGATCAGGCGCTTCGGCTGCTCCAGGATCGCGGCGATGTCCGCCAGGACCTGGGAGCCCAGTGCGCCGTCGACCAGGCGGTGGTCGAACGAGAGCGCCAGCGTGGTGACCTGCCGGGGCTTCACCTTGCCCTTGTGGACCCACGGCTGGGGCTTGATCGCGCCGACCGCGAGGATCGCGGACTCGCCCGGGTTGAGGATCGGCGTACCGGTGTCGACTCCGAAGACGCCGACGTTGGTGATCGTGACCGTGCCGCCCTGCATCGCCGCCGGGGTCGTCCTGCCCTCGCGGGCCGTGGACACCAGCTCCCCCAGCGCTTCGGCCAGTTGGGGCAGCGTCTTGTCGTGCGCGTCCTTGATGTTCGGGACGATCAGACCGCGCGGGGTCGCCGCCGCGATGCCCAGGTTGACGTAGTGCTTGAGGACGATCTCCTGGTTCGCTTCGTCCCAGGCCGCGTTGACCTCGGGGTTCCGCTTGATCGCGACCAGCAGCGCCTTGGCGATGAGGAGCAGCGGGTTGATCCGCAGGCCCGCCATGTCCTTGTCGGACTTCAGCTCCTCGACCAGCTTCATCGTGCGCGTCACATCGACGGTGATGAACTCCGTGACATGCGGCGCGGTGAAGGCGCTGCCGACCATGGCCGCCGCCGTGGCCTTCCGTACGCCCTTGATCGGGATACGGGTCTCCCGGCCGGTCGCCACGCCCGTCACCTGGGCCGGCGTCGCCGGTTCGGCGGCCGGAGCCGGGGCGGGAGCCGCGACCGCCGGGACGGTGGCCGCCGCGGGAGCCGTCGCCGCGTGGACGTCCTCGCGGGTGATGATCCCGCCCGGACCCGTCGGCGTGATCGTCGCCAGGTCCACGCCGAGGTCCTTGGCGAGCTTGCGTACGGGGGGCTTGGCCAGCGGACGGGACTGCGGCGGCGTGGCCGGGTGCCCGTTCATCTCCGCCTGGATGGCCGCGGTCGCCGCCTCCGCGGCGGTCGCCTGCTCCGGCACCGAGGCACCCGGAGCGCCCTTGCGCGCGCGCCGCTTCGTGGACGCCTCGGCGACCCCGTACCCGACGAGGACCGGCGTACGCCCCATCGGCTCGGCGGGCTCCGCCGGTTCCCCGGTGACAGCAGGGGCAGCGGGGGCAGGCGTGGCAGACGCGGCAGGCGTGGCAGACGCGGGAGGCGTGGCAGGCCCCGGTTCAGCGCTGCCCGGTGTCACGTCCACCGAGATGATGGACGCGCCGACGTCGACCGTCGTGCCCTCCTCGAAGCGCAGCTCGTGCACCACCCCGTTGTACGGAATGGGCAGTTCGACAGCCGCCTTCGCGGTCTCGACCTCGCACACCACCTGGCCGTCGGTGACGGAATCGCCCGGCTGTACGTACCACTTGAGGATCTCGGCCTCGGTAAGGCCCTCGCCCACGTCGGGCATCCTGAACTCGCGGTAGCGAGCCGAGGCGCCGGAAGCGGTGGAAGTGTCAGCAGTCATGGTCACGGCACTCCTCAGTACGCGAGCGAGCGGTCGACGGCGTCGAGCACCCGGTCCAGACCCGGAAGGTACTCGTCCTCCAGCCTGGCCGGCGGATACGGCGCGTGGTAGCCGCCGACCCGCAGCACGGGGGCCTCCAGGTGGTAGAAGCACCGCTCCGTGAGGCGCGCGGCGATCTCCGCGCCGGAGCCGTAGAAGACCGGTGCCTCGTGCACCACGACCAGCCGGCGCGTCTTCTCCACCGACGCCTGGATCGTGTCGAAGTCGATCGGGGACATCGACCGGAGATCGACGACCTCCAGCGACTTGCCCTCCTCCTCGGCCGCCGCGGCGGCCTCCAGACAGACCTTCACCATCGGACCGTACGCCGCGAGCGTCAGGTCCGTACCCTCCCTGGCGACCCGCGCGCCGTGCAGCGGGCCGGGGATGGCCTCGGTGTTGACCTCGCCCTTGTCCCAGTAGCGCCGCTTCGGCTCGAAGAAGATCACCGGGTCGTCGCTCTGGATGGCCTGCTGCATCATCCAGTACGCGTCCGACGCCGTGGACGGCGAGACGATCTTCAGACCCGCGACATGCGCGAAAAGCGCCTCGGGGGACTCGCTGTGGTGCTCGACAGCGCCGATGCCGCCGCCGTACGGGATACGGATCACGACGGGCAGCTTGATCTTGCCCAGCGAGCGGGCGTGCATCTTCGCGAGCTGCGTGACGATCTGGTCGTAGGCGGGGAAGACGAAACCGTCGAACTGGATCTCCACCACCGGCCGGTAGCCGCGCAGCGCGAGACCGATGGCCGTGCCGACGATGCCCGACTCGGCGAGCGGGGTGTCGATGACGCGGTCCTCGCCGAAGTCCTTCTGCAGGCCGTCCGTGACGCGGAAGACGCCGCCGAGCTTGCCGACGTCCTCGCCCATGATCAGGACCTTGGGGTCGGTCTCCAGCGCCTTGCGGAGCGACTCGTTGATCGCCTTGGCGATCGGGAGCTTCTGTACGGCCATGGCTACTTGCCCTCCCCGGCGGAACCACTCTGGGTGTCCTCGAACGACGCCTGGTACGCGGCGAACTGCGCGCGCTCCTCGTCGACAAGCGCGTGCCCGTCGGCGTAGACATGGTCGAAGATCGCCATGGGGTCCGGGTCGGGCATGGCCCGCACTACCTCTCGTACCCGCTTTCCGAGCGTCTCGCTCTCCTCGTCCAGAGCCGTGAAGAACGCCTCGTCGGCATGGCCCTCCCGCTCCAGGTACCTGCGCAGCCGCAGGATCGGGTCCTTGGCCTCCCAGGCCTCCCGCTCCTCGTCCGCGCGGTACTTGGTCGGGTCGTCGGAGGTGGTGTGCGCGCCCATCCGGTAGGTGAAGGCCTCGACCAGCATGGGCCCCTCGCCCCGGCGGGCCCGCTCCAGCGCGGCGCGGGTCACGGCGAGACAGGCCAGTACGTCATTGCCGTCGACCCGGACGCCGGGGAAGCCGTACCCCTGCGCGCGCTGGTAGAGCGGCACCCGGGTCTGCTTCTCGGTCGGCTCGGAGATCGCCCACTGGTTGTTCTGGCAGAAGAAGACCACCGGCGCGTTGTAGACCGCGGCGAAGGTGAACGACTCGGCGACATCGCCCTGGCTGGAGGCGCCGTCCCCGAAGTACGCGATCACGGCCGAGTCCGCGCCGTCCTTGGCGACGCCCATGGCGTAGCCGGTGGCGTGCAGGGTCTGGGAGCCGATGACGATGGTGTAGAGGTGGAAATTGTTGCTGTTGGGGTCCCAGCCTCCGTGGTTCACACCACGGAACATCCCCAGCAGATTCGTCGGGTCGACCCCGCGGCACCAGGCCACGCCGTGCTCACGGTAGGTCGGGAAGACATAGTCGTCGTCGCGCAGCGCGCGACCCGAGCCGATCTGCGCGGCCTCCTGGCCCAGCAGTGAGGCCCATAGTCCCAGCTCGCCCTGTCGCTGGAGCGCCGTGGCCTCGGCGTCGAAGCGGCGGGTCAGGACCATGTCCCGGTACAGCCCGCGCAACTCCTCCGGGGTCAGGTCGATCCCGTAGTCCGGGTGCTCGACCCGCTCGCCCTCGGGGCTGAGCAGTTGTACGAGCTGAGGCTCAGAACTCTGGGGCTGCGGCGTCCTCTTGGCGCTTGCGCGCTTGGTGCCGCTGCTGCGTCGCGGTTTGCGAGCGGCAGTGCTCTCCACGGTCACGTGCGTGCTCCTCCGTCTGTCCGGCTCCCGGGATCCGCCGGGAACCAGTCGGCTCGCCTGTTTCCGCCGCGTGCACGGGGTGGGTGCGACCCGGCCGGGACAGGCGTGACAGGTGCCCCGGCGAGCGCCCTGTCACAGGCACGTTACCCAGTGGGGGCTATTACTGTGAAACCCCTTCTGACCTGCAATTTTGCTTGGATTTCCAAGTAAATCGCCAAAGTCTGGAACAACCACTGGTCACAGCCTTGCAGGCCGCCGGAACAACGGCACGTTATCCCGCTGATCTGCGGCAGGGAAGGGGTGAATGTGTGAGACTGGATTCTGTGTACAAGGACGGAAAAATTACGGTATTTCTTGTTGATGACCATGAAGTCGTCCGCAGGGGCGTCTTTGAGCTTCTGTCCGTCGAGGACGACATCGAGGTGGTCGGGGAAGCGGGTACGGCGGCGGACGCGACGGCCAGAATCCCGGCGACCCGGCCCGATGTGGCGGTGCTCGATGTCCGGCTGCCGGACGGCAGCGGCGTGGAGGTCTGCCGGGAGATCCGCTCGCGGGACGAGTCCATCAAGTGCCTGATGCTCACCTCGTTCGCCGACGACGAGGCGCTGTTCGACGCGATCATGGCCGGGGCCTCGGGTTACGTACTGAAGGCGATCCGCGGCAATGAGCTGCTCACAGCGGTACGGGACGTGGCGGCGGGGCGGTCGCTGCTCGACCCGGAGGCGACGGCGCGGGTGCTGGAGCGGCTGCGTACGGGCAACACCCCGAAGGACGACAAGCTGGCCGGCCTCACCGACCAGGAGCGCAGGATCCTGAATCTGATCGGTGAGGGCATGACCAACCGCGCGATCGGCGAGGAGCTGCATCTCGCCGAGAAGACGATCAAGAACTATGTCTCCAGCCTGCTCTCCAAGCTGGGGATGGAGCGCCGGTCGCAGGCGGCCGCGTATGTGGCGCGGCTCCAGGCGGAGAAGCCCTGACCCGGACTCCGCGGCAGTACGTGCCGGGACGGTGCGTACCGCGTCCGGCCCGGTCCTAATCGGGACCTACGTCCCGCGCATCCGGGGCCGCCTCCTCTGTTGGCGCGCCCTTTGGTAACGGACAGTGGACAACATGTTCACCGAGGAACTCCGAGCCATCGACCTGCTCAGCCGGGTGTCTTACGGGCGGGTGGCGACGAGTATGCGCGCGATGCCGTTCGTGGCGCCCGCCCGCCATGTCGTGGCCGGCGGTTCCGTCCTGCTGTGCATGCACGCGGGCCTCGGCTACCACCGGGCGTGCGGCGGCGGCGTGGTGGCGTACGGAGCGGACAACTTCAGCAGCGACGAGGCGGACCGGTGGTCGGTGGAGTTCACCGGCACCGCCGAGATCATCGAACCGACGGCCCCCGAGCGGGAAATGTTCGGCACGGGCCCGCATCGCGTGGACGGTGAACCATTCGATCCGGTCTATATACGGCTTACACCCCAGTTCGTTACCGTACATACGCTCGACTATTCCTTGGAGCGACGAAGCAAACACGTTGCGTGATCTAACATCTGACAAGTGCCGCGCTCATATGAAATCGCCGCACCTGCTGCGACCGCCGTGATCCCCATTCCCGCGCCTGCCGCCGCTCGTGCATCTCGTACCGTGCTTCCCCCCGTACATCCCTCCGCACCACCGCATCGCTCCGCACCACCGCACCCCTCAGCCCCGCTCCACCCGTCAGGCCCGCTCCACCCGTCAGCCCCGCTCCACCCGTCAGCCCCGCCTCACCCCTCCGCACCACTGCACTCCACCCTCCCGCTCCACGCCGCCGCTCCCCCCGTCCGCACGCTGCTCCGCCGCTACCGGAACGCGGGCGAACCGCTCTCCTGCGAGCCCGTCGCCCAAGGGCTCCTCAACCGCGGCTACCGGCTCCGCACCACCCGGGGCGCCTACTTCCTCAAGCACCATCTGGACGGCGACCGCGACACCATCACCCGCCAGCACCGCGCCACCCAGCGGCTCCAGACGCTCGGCGTGCCCGTCGCCCCGCCCGTCGAGAACGCCGACGGCGACACCGTCGCGGTCATCGGCGGCCACTGCTACGCCCTGCACCCGTGGATCGACGGACGCCATCGCGACGGCTCGCAGCTGTCCACCGCCGGGTCGGGGCACCTGGGCGCGCTCCTCGGGCTGGTGCACACCTGTCTGGAGCGGGTGATGGAACCGGACCCGACGACGCTCGCGTATGTCAGCCCCGACCCCGCCGACACCTTCGACCTCATCGATGAGCTGCTCTCCCTGGCCCGGGGCCGTACCCGCAGGGACGTCTTCGACGCGCTGGCCGAACACCGCCTCATGGAGCGCCGGGACCTGCTGGAACTCCACGCCCACCGCCGACCGCCCCCCGGCGCGGAACCGGCCACGGGCTGGGTGCACGGCGACTTCCACCCGCTGAATCTGCTCTACCGGGGCGACGAACCGGTCGCGATCATCGACTGGGACCGGCTCGGCGTACAGCCGCGCGCCGAGGAGGCGGTACGGGCCGCGGCGATCTTCTTCGTACGGCCGACGGGCGAGCTGGAGCTGACGAAGGTACGGGCGTACGCGCGCGCCTACCGCCGGGCGGCCGGAGCCCGCGCCTCCGAGCTGGCCGCGGCCGTGCACCGGGTGTGGTGGGAACGGCTCAACGACTTCTGGATGCTGCGCTGGCGCTACCAGCTGGACGACCGAAGGGCCGACCCGCTGTTCGCCGCGGTGTCGGCCCTCGCGGTGTGGTGGACGCGGGAGTACGAGGCGGTGCGCGAGGCCTTCGCCGGCTGATCCCGGCTCGGGGAGCGGCGCACGGCCCGACGGTCAGTCAGTGACGGTCAGTCAGTGACGGTCAGTTAGTGACGGTCAGTTAGTGACGCCTCCGGCGGTGAGTTCGCCGGTCGTGCCGCTCCCGCCGGGGGCGCCGTTGCCCGCGGTCGTGCCGCCGTCGGTGGTGCCGCCGTCGGTCGCGCCCCCGTCGGTCGTACCGCCGTCGCTCGTACCGCCGTCGGTGGTGCCCCCGTCGGTCGCGCCCCCGTCGGAGGTGCCCCCGTCCGACGTGCCCGTGCTCGTCCCGTTGCTGGAGCCGGTCGAACCCGTCTCCGGAGGGCTCGGCGGCGCCTCACTCGTCTTGCCGGACTCGCTCGGCGTCTCCGACGGCGTATCACTCGGCTTGTAGCTCGGCCAGTGGTCGCCCTCCGTGGAGGTGTCCTGCTCCGAGTCGTCCGCGCTCTGGGAGTCGGAGGGCGAGGGCGAATCGCTCGGCGTCGACTCGCTCGTGCTGACCGACGGCTTGTTCTCCCCCTTGTCGCCGGTGCCCGTATTGCCCATGCCCTGAATCGCGTAGGCCGCCCCCGCCACGATCGCGATCACCGCGAGCGCGACGAAGAGCCACATCTTGCCGCGACCGCCGCCGTTCTGGTGCCCGCCGTCGTACCCGCCGTCGTCCGGGTTCATCGGCGGCAGGATCGGGCCGTGTGAGGTGTCGCCGTGCGGCGGGTGACCCAGCGCGGTCGTCGCGGCCATGCCCATCGCCGGGGTGTTGCCGCCCATGTGCGGCTCGACCACGCCGGTGTTCCACGTGCCCGTATGGCTGCCCTGCTGCTGGAGCATCTGCATGCCGTACTGGATCAGCCCGCGCATCTCCTCGGCGCTCTGGAACCGGTCGTCCGGCTCCTTCGCGAGCGCGCGCATGACCAGGCCGTCCAGCTCCGGCGGCGCCACGTCCGAGACCTCGGACGGCGGGACCGGGATGTCCTGGACGTGCTGGTAGACGACCGAGAGCGGGGTCTCCCCGGTGAAGGGGGGACGCAGGGCGAGCAGTTCGTAGAGCAGACAGCCCGTGGCGTACAGGTCGCTGCGGTGGTCGACGGCCTTGCCCAGCGCCTGCTCGGGCGAGAGGTACTGCGGCGTGCCCATGACCATGCCGGTCTGGGTCATCGTCGACTGCGCGCCGTGCAGGGCGCGCGCGATGCCGAAGTCCATCACCTTCACCGCGCCGGCGTCCGTGATGATCACGTTCGCGGGCTTGATGTCCCGGTGCACGATGCCGTGCTGGTGCGAGTAGGCGAGCGCCTCAAGCACCCCGGAGACGATGATCAGTGCCTGCTCGGGCGGCGGGGCCTCCGCGCTGACCAGCAGATCGCGGATGGTGCGGCCCTCGACCAGCTCCATCACGATGTACGGCACGGTCTGGCCGTTGACGGTGTCCTCGCCCGAGTCGTACACCGCCACCACCGCGTGGTGGTTCAGCCCGGCGACCGACTGTGCCTCGCGGGTGAATCGGGCCTTGGAGACCGGGTCCTCGGCGAGATCCGCCCGGAGCAGCTTGACGGCGACGATGCGTCCGAGCCGTACGTCCTCGGCCGCGAACACCTCGGCCATGCCGCCGCGGCCCAGGCGGTGGGTCAGGCGGTAGCGGCCGTCGCCGACCATTCCGCCGACCAATCCGTTGTCGCCCCAGGAGTCCGCCGCATCCGGCACTCCGCCGCCTGCTTCGGGTTCGGGTGCCATCAGTCCTCGCCGTCGTTTCTGTCCGCGGAGCGACCGCGCGCTCGGTCCGCGGTATGTCTGTGTGTCTCAGGGGATGTCTCAGGAGTGGCTATGCCACATCACGCTACAGCCTCCATGTGACACGCCGGTCCGGGATGGACCGGTCATGAAACCCGCTCACACGCCGCCCATGCAAATTCCATGGGTTTCCTGTAACGCTTCCGAGACGCTTGTTGTGCGTACGGTCACGGAACGGGCACCCGGCTTGACGTGTCACTGCCCTCGGGCAGACTTGGCGCGTATTCGCGTATCGCGGGATCTTCACAGCGGATCTTCATTGCGGATCTTCGACAACGGGTCTTCGACAACGGGTCGTCGCGTGGCACCACCGCGTCAGCGCGCCGAGGGGGAAGCGGGGAAGCACAGTCATGAGCCAGGACGGCGCACGGGGCCGCCATGCGGGCGGTTCGGTCGCGGGCGGCCGGTACCAGCTTCGCGACCTGCTCGGCGAAGGCGGAATGGCGTCCGTATATCTGGCGTACGACGTGGCCCTGGACCGCCAGGTGGCGATCAAGACCCTCCACACCGAGCTGGGGCGCGAGCAGTCCTTCCGCGAGCGCTTCCGCCGTGAGGCCCAGGCCGTCGCCAAGCTGTCGCACACCAATATCGTCTCCGTCTTCGACACCGGCGAGGATGAACTCGCGGGCGCGCTGATGCCGTACATCGTCATGGAGTACGTCGAGGGGCAGCCGCTCGGCTCCGTACTCCAGGCGGACATCGCCCAGTACGGCGCGATGCCTGCCGACAAGGCGCTGAAGGTGACGGCCGATGTGCTGGCCGCGCTGGAGACCAGCCATGAGATGGGGCTGGTCCACCGGGACATCAAGCCCGGCAACGTGATGATGACCAAGCGCGGCGTCGTCAAGGTCATGGACTTCGGCATCGCGCGTGCCATGCAGTCGGGTGTGACGTCGATGACACAGACCGGCATGGTCGTCGGTACGCCGCAGTATCTGTCGCCCGAGCAGGCGCTCGGGCGTGGTGTCGACGCGCGCTCCGACCTCTACTCGGTCGGCATCATGCTCTTCCAGCTGCTGACTGGCCGGCTGCCGTTCGACGCGGACTCGCCGCTGGCGATCGCGTACGCGCATGTGCAGGAGGAGCCGGTCGCCCCCTCCAGCATCAACCGTTCGATCACCCCCGCGATCGACGCCCTGGTCGCTCGGGCCCTGAAGAAGAACCCGAACGAGCGCTTCCCGAGCGCGGAGGCGATGCGCGACGAATGCGCGCGGGTGCTGCCCGGCGGGCAGACGGGCGCGCCGGTGATCGTGCAGGGCATTCCGCCGAACAGCGGCGCGGGCGTGGGCTCCGCGGTCTTCCCGCCGGTGGACAGGTCGGCCCAGGGGCCGCCGAGCGGGGCGGGCGTACGGACGCCGTACCAGCCGGGTCCTTACGGGCCGCCGACGCCGGCGCCGACGCATACGCCGGGACCCGGTGCCGGCCACGGTACTGGCCCCGGCTACGGCTACGGCTATCCGCAGGCGCCGTCGTCGGCGTACCAGGCCCCGTCGCCTGCTCCGCGGCCGTACACGATGTCACCCCAGCCCCAGACGACGCCGGGACACGGTGGCCACGGGGGGCATGGTGCGCATGGTGCGTACGGCGGGGGCGGCCGGCCCGGCGGCCGACGCAACATGCCGGTCGTCGTGGGCTCGATCGCGGTCGCGATCCTCGCGATCGGTGGGCTGATCACCGCGCTCTCGATGAACAAGGGCTCGGACGACAACGCGAACGGGGATCCGGTCACCAGCGACTCCGCCGCGCCGGCCGCGGGCCACCGCGACCCGGAGCGGAACCGCACCATCGACGCGACGAAGTGCTCGGACGCCTCGGAGGACGGCCTCGACCCGACCAAGGTGAGGGTCCCCGACCTGCGGTACAAGGACATCCTCTCGGTGAAGGACTGTCTGCGTGCGGCCGGCTGGACCTGGTCGGAGCCGAAGAAGCAGAACGACGGCACGCAGGCCGAGGACATCGTGATCGGCCAGTACCCGCGGCCGGGTGCCGCCGTGCTGCCCAAGGAGCAGGAGTTCGAGCTGACGATCTCCACGGGGGACCCGGAGTAGCGGGACGGGCCCGCGGCAGCGGGACGGGCCCGGAGTGCGGGCGGGCCCGAAGCAGCGGGATTGGCCCGGAAGAGTCGGACTGGGGGCCGGAGCGGTCGGCCTGGGGGCCGCAGCGGTCCGTTCGGACAGGCCCTGTCCGTCGTACTTCCGAGCGGCGTGTAGCACTCGCGACGGACTGACCGTTCGCCCCCTGCGCCCCCGTCACATACGGAACATCCGGGATGCCGGAGTTGTCGCCCCATGTGACGCTGGATCGGTGACTCCAAGGTTCCGCACCTCTTGCGCGATCGCGGTCGCATCCCTGCTGCTGACCGCACCAGCCGCGTACGCCGAGGAGTCCGCCCCACCTCCGTCACTCACGTCCGTCGCCCCGGAGCCCGCGGTCTCCTCGCTGGCCGGGCGGCTCGCCGGGGAGGGGAAGACACGGCCGGGCAGGCCGCCGGACCCGGACTCCGAGGACGCGCCGCCGGAGGACGCGCCACCGGAGGACGTGGGCCCGAGCGCGAGCGCGGAGAGCGCCGCCCCCGCGCGTCCCGGCCGGCCCTCCTCCCCGGCGAAGCCGCACGCCCCTTCCCGTAAGCCGTCGTCCTCCTCCTCCGCACCCGCGAAGCCGTCTGCCTCCGCCGAGGCGCGTACGGACGAGGAGGCGGCGGACGAGTGGGACGCGGCCGACGAGCCGGGGGAGGCCCCGAGGCCGCCGGAGCCGCAGGCGGACACGGGCGAGCCGACGGCATCCGACTCCGCGCCGCCCACCGCCGCCCGCAGGCCTGACGCGACGGCCCTCGGCAGATCGGGCACGCGGCCGATTCCCGTACTGACCCTGGGCGCCGGGATCACGCTGCTCGGCCTGGGGCTCGGCTTCCTCGGGCTGCGCCTCCGACGCCGCTGAGACCTCTGGTGGCTCTTGAGACCTCCCGGTGGATTCCCGGTGGCCGCCTGGTGGTCCTCCCGGTGGTCCTCCTTATGGCGTACTTATGAGGTCCATCTCAGGTCCCTTGCGAGCCGGGACTTACTCGGTATACATACTGAGTATGTCCATTCGCCACGGGCTTCTCGCCCTCCTCGAACGCGGTCCGCGTTACGGCTCTCAGCTCCGTACGGAGTTCGAGTCGCGCACCGGTTCCACCTGGCCGCTCAACGTCGGCCAGGTCTATACGACCCTGAGCCGGCTGGAGCGCGACGGCATGGTCGCGCAGGAGGGCGTGGACGAGGGGGGGCACGCGCTCTACGTGATCACGGAGACCGGCCGTGCGGAGCTGCGGTCCTGGTTCCGTACACCCGTCGACCGCGCCAGCCCTCCCCGCGACGAACTGGCGATCAAGCTCGCCATGGCGGTCGGGGCTCCGGGGGTCGACATCCGGGAGGTCATCCAGTCGCAGCGGCACCACACCATCCAGGCGATGCAGGACTACACACGGCTGAAGGCACAGGCTCTGGAAGCCGTCCCGACCGACCGGGACGAGGTGGCCTGGCTCCTCGTCCTGGAACAGCTCATCTTCCAGACCGAGGCCGAGGCCCGCTGGCTCGACCACTGCGAGGTCCGGCTGATCCGGCTCGCGATGATGCCGAAGCGGAGCGGCGACACCTCGCAGACGACCTCGGGGAATCCGGGCACCGGGTCCACGCACACGCCCGCGCCCATGCCCGCGTCCGCGTCCGCACCGGCTTCCTCCACACCGGCTTCCGCGTCCACGCCGTCCGTCGGCCCGACGGCCGACTGACCGCGGTCGCGGACACCACCGCCCGCGGGTTCCGGCCGCCACCCCGAACCACCTGGCCGGAGCCCGCAGGGCCTCTGGGGCTGACCGCACCATCTCCCGCCCCACCTCACCCGTCACACCGAACCGCTCGTACGTGCGCGTACGCCCAAAGGGGGGACCCCTCATGGCTCGCAAATCACATCAGCCACACCAGTCACAGCCGTCACATCCGACGCCACAGCAGCATCAGCCGTCGCAGGATCAGGCGTCGCAGGATCAGCCGTCGCACCAGCGCTCGTCGCGGCGGCCCGTGCTCCAGCTCCAGGAGCTGACCCGCGTCCACGGCAGCGGCGCCACCGAGGTGCACGCGCTGCGCGGGATCAACCTCGATGTGTTCCCCGGCGAACTGGTCGCGGTCATGGGCCCGTCCGGCTCCGGCAAGTCCACGCTGCTCACCATCGCGGGCGGCCTCGACAGCCCCACCTCGGGCCGTGTGATCGTCGAGGACACCGACATCACCACCGCCGACCGCAAGAAGCTCGCGGCCCTGCGCCGCCGCAGCATCGGCTATGTCTTCCAGGACTACAACCTGATCCCCGCGCTCACCGCCGCCGAGAACATCGCGCTGCCCCGCGAACTCGACGGCGTCTCCGCGCGCAAGGGACGCGTCGAAGCCCTGGCCGCGCTCCGTGAGATGGGGTTGGAGGAGCTTGCCGACCGGTTCCCCGACGAGATGTCCGGCGGCCAGCAGCAGCGGGTGGCGATCGCCCGCGCCCTGGTCGGCGAACGGCGTCTGGTCCTCGCGGACGAGCCGACCGGCGCCCTGGACTCCGAGACCGGCGAGTCCGTACTCGCGCTGCTGCGCACGCGCTGCGACGCGGGCGCGGCCGGCATCCTGGTCACCCATGAGCCGCGCTTCGCGGCCTGGGCGGACCGTGTGATCTTCCTGCGGGACGGCGCGGTCGTCGACCAGACGCTGCGCAGCCAGGCGGACTCGCTTCTGACGGGCCAGGCGGCCGAGCTGTGAAGAACTGGTTCCACTCCTGGCGCGCCGCGGTACGGATAGCCCGCCGCGACGCCTGGCGCTTCAAGGGACGCAGCTTTCTCGTCCTCGCCATGATCGCGCTGCCCATCCTCGGGGTGAGCGCCTTTGATCTGACCGTGCGCAGCTCGCAACTCTCCACCACGGAGAGCCTGAGCCGCGACATCGGCCGGGCCGACGCGCGGATCACCGACCCCTCGTTCGCCGGTGAGCCCCTCAATCAGGACCCGACAGGCGATCAGTACGCGCCGGTGGGCGATTTCGAGAACAAGCCGTGGCCCGATGGTCCCGCGAACATCGAGAAGGCCATCCCGGCGGGCTCCACGGTCCTGGAGGACACGGTCGGGTCCGGAAAGCTGCACACCACGCACGGGCTGCTGCACACCGAGATCCGTGAGCTCAAGGCGTCGGACCCGATGGCCCGGGGCATCATGCGTCTCCTCGACGGCCGCTTCCCTGAGAGGGGCGGCGAGGTCGCCGCGACCACGCACTTCCTGGAGTCCAGCGGGCTGCGGGTGGGCTCGAAGCTCACCGCCCGGGGGCTCGACGCCGACTACCGGATCGTCGGCGCGTACGAACTCCCCAGCTCCCTCGACACCGACCAGGTCAACGCGCTTCCCGGCGCGTTCCTGGCTCCGCTCGACAAGGCGCTGAAGGCCGACGATCTGCCGGGCACCTCCCCGACCACGACACAACTGATCAGCGTCCCCGGTGGTTTCACGTGGAACATGGTGCGGGAGGCCAACGCCAAGGGTGTCATCGTCACCTCACGTGCCGTACAGCTGAACCCGCCCGCCGACTCGGACATCCCGCTCTACCAGCAGGAGGGCTGGGAGAAGTACGAGGAGAGCACGGCGGCCAAGACCGCCGCGATGGCCGCGCTCGGCACCGTCGTCGGTCTCGCGATGCTGGAGATCTGTCTGCTGGCGGGGCCCGCCTTCGCGGTCGGCGCCCGGCGCTCGCGCCGTCAGCTCGGCCTGGTCGGGGCGAACGGCGGCGACCGGCGTCATATCCGGGCCATCGTGCTCGCCGGCGGTCTGGTGATCGGTGTCGCCTCGGCCGTCATCGGTACGGCCCTCGGTGTCGCCCTCACTTTCGCCCTGCGTCCGGTACTTGAGGACTACATGGGGCAGCGCTTCGGCGGCTTCGAGATCCGGCCGCTGGAGCTGATCGGTATCGCGGCGCTCGCCGTGGTCACCGGTCTGCTGGCCGCGATCGTCCCGGCGGTCACCGCCTCCCGTCAGACCGTCCTGGCCTCGCTCACCGGTCGGCGCGGGGTGCGCAAGAGCAGCAGGGTGCTGCCGATTCTCGGACTGATCGCGTTCGTGCTCGGTGCCGCGATCGCGCTGTACGGATCGACGATGACCGAACAGTTCGCGATCGTCGCGGGCGGCAGTGCCCTCGCCGAGCTGGGTGTGGTCGCGCTGACACCGGCCCTGGTGGGTCTGTTCGGCCGGATCGGCCGCTGGATGCCGCTCTCACCGCGGCTGGCGCTGCGTGACGCCGTACGCAACCGGGGGCGCACGGCCCCCGCCGTGGCCGCGGTGCTCGCCGCGGTCGCGGGCACGGTCGCGGTCGCCACGTACGCCGCGAGCATCGATGCCCAGGGCCGGGCCGGGTACACGCCTCAGCTGCCCCACGGTGCGGTCTCCGCCATGCTCGACGAGGGCGGCGGCCGGGATGTCCCGACCGTCCGTACGGCCGTCCAGAAGAATCTGCCCACCGAGATACGGGCCGATGTGGACCGGATCTCCGTCGGGAGGCCGGGCTGCTCGATGTACAGCAGCGGGGAGGGCTGCGGCCGGTACGAGGTGGTCGTACCGAAGGCCAACCAGTGCCCGCTGTGGATGACCAGCGGGACCGAGGACCCCACGGAGAAGTTCAGCAAGGCCGAGCGGCGCAAGCTCACCAAGGACTGGCGTTGCAAGGAGAACGAGGTCTACCTCAGCGTCGAGGGCGGTGTACTGATCGGGGACGCCAAGCTGCTGGCGGTCCTCAGGATCAAGGACGCGGGCGCCGAGAAGGCGCTGGCGGACGGGCGGATCGTCTCGTTCGACAAGCGGAACATCGACACGAACGGCAAGATCGGCATCCGCCTGGTCACCGACATCGAGGCAGCCGACGCGGCCATCGAGAAGGGCAAGGATTCGCCGGGCGTCGTCAAGTCCCTCACGGCGCACCAGGTCGCGGGGTCGCCCAACGCGTACGGCGTCTCGATGATCCTGACCCCGGACACGGCGAAGGCGGCGGGCTTCAGCACCGTCCCGCTCGGCGCGTACTACTCGACCGGCGCCATGCCGAGCGACGCCCAGAAGCAGAAGCTGGACGGCGAGCTCGCCAAGACCGGCAGCGATGTGAAACTCCATATCGAGGGTGGCTACACCAGCGAGAACAACATCGTGCTGCTGGCGCTGACCGTCTTCGCCGGGCTGATCACCATCGGTGCCGCCGGTATCGCCACCGGTCTCGCCCAGGCCGACGCCGAGGCGGACCTCAAGACACTCGCCGCGGTCGGCGCCCCGGCGCGGGTCCGCAGGACGCTCAGCGGGTTCCAGTGCGGGGTGGTGGCCGTGATGGGTGTGGTGCTCGGCTCGGTGGCCGGGGTGCTCCCGGCGATCGGGCTACGGCTGACGGACCGACGCGGCCAGTGGAAGTGGTACCAGCAGGCGCTCGACGAGGGCTGGGGCGCCGTCAGCCCACCGAACGCCCCGATCGTGATCCCCTGGGGGACGCTGGCCGCGCTGCTGATCGCCGTCCCGCTGGGCGCCGCGATCCTGGCGGCGCTGGTCACCCGCTCGCACCGGGTGCTCGGCCGCCGGGCGGCGACGTAACCCCACGGCTCGCCCCGCCGACCGTGTGACCCCCCGCCCGTCCGTGCCCCCGTACGAAGGTCATCCGCCTTCGTACGGGGGCACGCCATGTGGTGAAGCACATGTGCGAGACAATGGGCGGCATGGAGATGCCGAGGAACGAACGGTCGCAGGAGAGCCCCCACGTCCTCGTGGTGGGACAGGACGGGATGGCGCTCGGCGGCGGTGGAACCGACGACGGCGCACGTGAGATTCCGGTGACGGAGATGGTCGAGCAGCCCGCGAAGGTCATGCGGATCGGCAGCATGATCAAGCAGCTTCTGGAGGAGGTGCGGGCGGCTCCTCTGGACGAGGCGAGCCGGGTACGGCTCAAGGAGATCCACGCCGGCTCGGTGAAGGAGCTGGAGGACGGGCTCGCCCCCGAGCTGGTCGAGGAGCTGGAGCGGCTCTCGCTCCCCTTCACGGACGAGGCCATTCCCTCGGAGGCGGAACTGCGTATCGCGCAGGCCCAGCTGGTGGGCTGGCTGGAAGGCCTCTTCCACGGGATCCAGACGGCGCTGTTCGCCCAGCAGATGGCGGCCAGGGCCCAGCTGGAACAGATGCGCCGCGCGCTGCCGCCGGGCTCGGTCCAGGAGGACGACGGAGAGCAGGGGCACGGCGCGATCCGCTCGGGCCCGTACCTGTAACTCTCCGGACCGCCCGATGACCCTGTCCGGCGCGACTGCCCCTGCCCAGCGCCGCTGACTGACTCTGTCCGGCGCGACTGACTCTGTCCGGCGCGGCCCGGCGCACCGTGTGGTGTGCCGGGCCGCGGGCGTATCAAGCGCTCGCGGATGTGAGCAGCAGGATCTTGCCGACGTGCGTGCTCGCCTCCAGGGCACGGTGCGCCTCGGCCGCCTCCGGCATCGGCAGCGTCCGGTCCACGATCGGGCGGACCTGACCGTCGGCGATCAGCGGCCAGACATGCTCCCGTACGGCCGCGACGATCGCCGCCTTCTCGGCCAGCGGCCGGGCGCGCAGCGAGGTCGCCGTAATGGCCCCGCGCTTGCTCAGCAGGACGCCCAGATCGAGTTCGGCCTTCACTCCGCCCTGGAGACCGATCACCGCCAGTCGGCCGTTCACGGCCAGGGCCCGTACATTCCGTTCCAGATACTTCGCGCCGACGATGTCGAGAATGACATCCGCGCCCGCGCCGTCCGTGGCCTTGCGGATCTCCTCCACGAAGTCCTGCTCGCGGTAGTCGATCAGGATGTCCGCGCCCAGTTCGGCGCAGCGCGCCAGCTTCTCGGGGCTGCCCGCCGTGACCGCGACCCGCGCGCCCACCGCCTTGGCCAGCTGGATCGCCATCGTGCCGATCCCGCTCGCCCCGCCGTGCAGGAGCACCGTCTCGCCCGGCCGCAGCTGGGACACCAGGAAAACGTTCGACCAGACCGTGCAGGTGACCTCGGGGAGCGCCGCGGCCGTGGCCAGATCCAGGCCGTGCGGTACGGGAAGCAGCTGCCCGGCCGGGACGGCGACCTTCTCGGCGTACCCCCCGCCGGCCAGCAGCGCGCACACCTCGTCGCCGACGGCCCAGCCCGAGACCCCCGGGCCCAGCGCGGCGATCGTGCCCGCGCACTCCAGGCCGGGGTACGGGGAGGAGCCGGGCGGGGGATCGTAGAAGCCCTGCCGTTGCAGCAGGTCCGCGCGGTTGACGGCGCTCGCCGCCACCTCGACGAGCACCTCGCCCTCGCCGGGTACGGGATCGGGCACCTCGGCCCATACAAGCGCCTCGGGGCCACCGGGTTCCGGAATCGTGATCGCATGCATGGCCGCGAGGCTACTCCGGCGGGCCGTTGAGCGGGCCGTGAGACGGCCCCCGGGTACGGTCAGTTCGAGTTGTCCGGCGCCGAAGGGCTCTGCGCCCTGACGATGGTGATCAGACGGTCGGTCAGCTGGAGCGGGCTGGCGGCGGGGTCGTCGTACCCCATCAGCCGGTGGCCGCGGAGCACGCTCACCACCAGGTCTTCGGTCTCCCGTACATTCCGGCCCACCTCGGCCTTTATGACGGGGCGTTCGATGATGTCGAGACCGCTGCCCTGCTGGATCAGATCCTCCATCACCGTGCCCGCGCTCGGACTGAGCACGGACAGCCCCAGCAGCCGGCCGGCCGCGCTCGCGCTCGTGATGACCGCGTCGGCCCCGGACTGGCGCAGGAGAGGTGCGTTCTCCTCCTCGCGCACGGCGGCCACGATCTTCGCCCCCCTGTTGAGCTGACGTGCGGTCAGTGCCACCAGCACGGCCGTGTCGTCGCGCTGGGTGGCGATGACTATCTGACGCGCCCGCTGCAACTCGGCACGGATCAGCACATCGCTCCGGGTCGCGTCGCCGATCACGCCCACGAACCCCTCCGCGTTCGCCGCGTCGATGACCTTGCTGGACGGATCGACGATAACGATCTGTTCCTTCTTCAGACCCGTGGCGCAGAGCGTCTGCATCGCCGAGCGCCCCTTGGTGCCGAAGCCGACGATGATGGTGTGGTCACGCAAGTTGGACCTCCAGCGGTTCAGCCGCCACTCCTCCCGGGTGCGCTCCGTGAGCACTTCGAGAGTGGTACCGACCAGGATGATCAGGAAAAGCACCCGCAGTGGGGTCACCAGCAGCACATTGACCAGCCGCGCGCTGTCGCTGTACGGGACGATGTCGCCGTACCCCGTCGTCGAGAGCGTGACGGTCGCGTAGTAGACGGAGTCGAGGAAGTCGACCGATTCATCAGCGTTGTCGTGGTAGCCCGTTCTGTCGATATAGACGATGAAAACCGTCAGGGCGAGGACGAACAGCGCCATCAACAGCCGTCGGGTGACCTGGCGCAGCGGCTGTACGGCCGTACGACGCGGAAGCTTTACCCGCGCCGAGACGAGATGTTCGTCGGCGTGCCTGGCCATCGCATCATGGCCGGGAAGTTTCACGTGAAACACCCTCCATCGACCGAAGCCGCCCACGGCAGGTCGAGAACTTCCAGTTCGTCTCCGGGCCGCGCGCCGCCCGGCGGCACGACCACGAGTCCATCGGCGGCGGCGATACCGCGCAGCATGGCGGGACCGTTGAAGTGCAGCGGTACAAGGCCCTCGTCATGGTGCACGAACGGCACCAGCCGGGTGTCGTACGAGTGGCCGTGCACCGCGTCCCGCAGCGGTGCGCGATACGGGGGCCGGGGCGCGCGTCCCGCCAGCGTGCGCAGCAGGGGCTCGGCGAGCGTCAGCAGCCCGGAGACCGCGGCGAGCGGATTGCCGGGGAGCCCGACCAGATGCCGTCCCGATGGCAGCCGGGCGAGCAGCATGGGATGCCCGGGGCGTACGGCGACCCCGTCGACCAGCAGCTCGGCGCCCGTCTTGTGGAGCACCGGGTGGACATGGTCGACCGGTCCGCCGGCCGTACCGCCCGTGGTGAGGACGAGATCGGCCGTGGATCCGGTGATCGCGCGGCACAGCGCCCCCGCGTCGTCGCGAATCCGACGGGTGGCGATCACATCCGCGCCGAGCGTACGGAGCCAGGGGGCGAGCATCGGCCCCAGCGCGTCGCGGATCAGCCCGTCGTGGGGCAGCCCCTTGGTGAGCAGTTCGTCTCCGAGGACCAGCACCTCCACGCGCGGGCGCGGGACGGTGATCAGCTCGTCATAGCCGGCCGCCGCCGCGAGCCCCAGGACGGCGGGGGTCACCAGGGAACCGGCGGGAAGCAGCCGGTCGCCGGCCCGGCACTCCTGGCCACGCGGCCTGATGTCCTGCCCGGGGATCACCTCGCGGTCGGCATGGAGATGGCCGCGGCTGTCCGTACGGGCGTGCTCACTGCGGACCACCGCGGTCGTGTCGGCGGGGATACGGGCGCCGGTCGCGATCCGTACGGCCGTGCCGTCCTGGAGCGGCGCCACCGCCCCACAGCCGGCCAGAATGCCGAGGTCACCGGCTCCCCGGCTGCCGAGGTCGCCGGCCGTCTCCTCTTCTCGTGGGGAGCCCTTGACGGGCCGCACGGACCAGGGGCCCGGCCCCGAGACCGCCCAGCCGTCCATGGCGGAGGTGTCGAATGACGGCAGATCGATGAGTGCGGTCAGCGGCTCGGCGAGTGCCCGGCCCACGGCCCGGTCGAGGGGTACGGAGACGGCACGGGCGGCCGGGGCCGACCCCGCGGAGCGGGCCGCGAGGGCACGGGCGGCGTCCCACGGCTCGGCGCGGTGCCGAAGAGTCGTGGCGTAGCCGGTGCCATGGCCCGGCTCGGTGCCGTGACCCGGCTCGGTGCCATGACCTGCCTCGGTGCCATTGGTCCGGTTCCATTCCTGGCCCTGGCTGTGATGCGGGTCGTGATGCGGATCGTGGGCCGGGCCGGTGGCGCGGTCCGGCTCACGGCCCGCGCCCGGCTCTCTGTGGACCAGAGCCAGGGCATCGTCGAACCCGTCGACCTCGCGGTCCTGGGCCGTCATCCGGCGTCGGCCCCCTTGGCATTCGGTCCGTCGGTGCCCTCCGTCTCGTCCGCCCAGCGCACGGCGAGCGCGGCGGCCTTACGGGCGGCCTCGGCGACCGCTTCGGGACCGTCCCCACCAGCCTTGGCCGCCGCGTAACCGACCAGGAAGGTCGTCAGCGGCGCGGCGGGCCTCGCCACGCCGTGCGCGGCGTCGCGGGCGAGATCGAGGAGTACACGGATGTCGACATCCAGCTCGATGCCGAGTTCGTCCTTGACTGCGGTGATCCATTCGTCCAGCACGGTCCCATGCTCTCTGATCCTGGCCCGCGCTGTGGAGATGTCTTCCCAGGTGTCGCAGTCGAAGGAGGCGAGCGGATCGGCGTCGACCCGGGCGAGGTCGAGCTCCGCCACCAGCAGCCGGAGCGGCAGGCCGGGCAGACTGCCGTACTCGGTGGCGAGCAGGGCCAGTTCACGGCGGAGCGGTTCGGCGCGGTAGGCGGCGACCAGCGGCTGGTCACGGCCTTCGGCGTCGGTGAGCAGCGCCCCCTCCCGGCCGGTTGTGTCCAGCGTCTCGATCAGGCGGCGCACCGTCGGCTCCCCCATGAACGGCAGATCCGCGGAGAGTACGAGCACGGTCTCCGCCTCGGCGCACCGCATCCCGGCGTCGAGCGCGGCGACCGGACCGCCGCCGGGCGGGTTCTCACGCGCCCAGCGCACCGGCCGCACCGTGGGCCGCCTGCCGCCCACGACGACGGTGCGGGCGGCCCCTTCACAGGCCGCCAGCACCCGGTCGAGCAGCGACCGGCCCCCGACGCGTACCCCTGGCTTGTCGGCGCCGCCGAGCCTCTTGGCGGCACCTCCGGCGAGCACGATGGCGTCATACGCGGTCATGGCTGAAGTATGGGCCGCGACCGCCCGCCCGATGCATCCGAGGTGGCCTGTTCTTCGAGCGGACACCTCACTACAGCGTGCGCAGCAGCACCGCCGGCTGTTCGACGCAGTCCGCCACATAGCGCAGGAAGCCGCCGGCCGTACCGCCGTCGCAGACACGGTGATCGAAGGTGAGCGACAGCTGGACGACCTGACGGACGGCCAGCTCGCCCTCGTGCACCCATGGCTTGGGCACGATCCTGCCGATCCCGAGCATCGCCGCCTCGGGGTGGTTGATGATCGGCGTCGAACCGTCGACCCCGAACACCCCGTAGTTGTTGAGAGTGAACGTCCCGCCGGTCAGCTCGCCCGGCGTGAGCGTGCCTGCCCTGCCCGCCTCCGTCAGCCGCGCGAACTCGGCGCTCAGCGACTCCGCCGAGCGGACGTGCGCGTCCCGTACGACAGGGACGACCAGGCCACGGTCGGTCTGCGCGGCGAAGCCGAGATGCACCTCCGGCAGGCGCACGATCTCCCGCGCGGCCATGTCCACGGTGGAGTTGAGCTCGGGGTGGCGGGCGAGGGCCGCCGTGCAGATCCGGGCCATCAGGGCGAGCACCGAGATCTTGGCCCCTCCGGCCGCGTTCATCGCCGCACGCGCGACCATCAGTTCCGTGGCGTCCGCGTCGACCCAGCAGGTCGCGTCAGGGATCTCCTGACGGCTGCGGGTGAGCTTGTCCGCGACCGCGCCGCGTACGCCGCGTAGAGGCACCCTGGTGACGCCGGGCCGCGCGGACGGGGCGGACGGCGTGGCTCCCACAGAAGCCGGGGCCGGAGCGGGGGCCGAAGCCGGGGCCGGAGCCGTGCCCCGGACCGTGGCCGGAGCCGGAGCCGGAGCCGGAGCTGAGGTTGGGGCGGGTACGGGGACGGCGGGTGGTGCCTGCGTGACGCCCCGGCGGATCGCCTGCTCGACGTCGCACCGCAGGATCAGACCGTCCCGCCCCGAGCCCGTCAGCTCCCGCAGATCAAGGCCGTGCTCCCGGGCCAGCCTGCGTACCAGCGGGGAGACGACCGGCACCGCTCGGGCACCGCCGTTCACCGGTTCACGAGTGGCGGCGGGGGCGGCGACGGACGCGCTCATCGGCGCCCGGCGGACCCGGCGCCGACGCGCCGCCGGGGCGCCCGTGCCGTATCCGACCAGCACATTGCCCGATGTCTCGTCGGAGGCCGGAGCCGAGGTGGGGGCAGCCGCGGGGGCCCGGAGTGGGGCCGGGGCCGGGGCGGCGGCCTTCGCCGAGGCAGCCGCCGTCGGCGCGTCGGCCGGTTCCGACGCCCCCACCGCCACCGTCAGCAGCGGCGCCCCGACGGGCAGCTCCGTGCCCTCTTCGCCGTAGCGCGCCGTGACCACACCCCCGTATGGGCAGGGCACCTCCACCATCGCCTTGGCCGTCTCGACCTCGACCACCGGCTGGTCGACGGCGACGACATCCCCCACCGACACCAGCCAGCGGACGATCTCCGCCTCGGTCAGCCCTTCCCCGAGGTCCGGCAGTTTGAATTCCAGCACCTGGGCCATCAGCTCTCCGTCTCCCACTGGAGTCGCGCGACCGCGTCCAGCACCCGGTCCACTCCCGGAAGATGGTGCCTCTCCAGCATGGGCGGCGGATAGGGAATGTCGAATCCGGCCACGCGCAGCACCGGCGCCTCCAGATAGTGGAAGCAGCGCTCCGTGACCCGGGCGGCGATCTCCCCGCCGGGTCCGCCGAAGCCGGTGGACTCGTGGACGACGACCGCGCGCCCCGTGCGCCGTACGGACTCGGCGACCGTCTCGTCGTCGAACGGCACCAGTGAGCGCAGATCGACGACCTCCAGGTCCCAGCCCTCGGCGCGGGCCGCCTCCGCCGCCTCCAGACAGACCGGCACGGAAGGACCGTAGGTGATCAGCGTGGCGCTGCTGCCCCGGCGCCGCACGACGGCCCGTCCGATCGGTCCGACCTCGGCCGGCTCGTCCGGCGACCACGTGGCCTTCGACCAGTAGAGCCGCTTCGGCTCCAGGAAGATCACCGGATCGTCGGAGGCGATCGCGGCCCGCAGCAGCCCGTACGCGTCGTCGACCGTGGCGGGCGTGACGACATGGAGGCCAGGGGTCGCCATGTAGTACGCCTCCGAGGAGTCGCTGTGGTGCTCGACCCCGCCGATCCCGCCGCCGTACGGCACCCGCACGGTGATCGGCAGCGGCATCGCACCCCGCGTGCGGTTCCGCATCTTCGCCACATGGCTGATCAGCTGCTCGAACGACGGATAGGCGAAGGCGTCGAACTGCATCTCCACGACGGGCCGCAGCCCGTACATCGCCATCCCGACGGCCGCCCCCAGGATGCCGGCCTCGGCGAGCGGCGTGTCCGTACAGCGGTCGTCGCCGAACTCGGCCGCGAGCCCGTCGGTGATCCGGAAGACCCCGCCGAGCGTGCCGACGTCCTCACCGAGGACATGGACAGAGGGGTCCTCGGCCATCGCGTCGCGCAGCGCGCGCCGCAGGGCCTGCGCCATGGTGGCGGGCTTCACCGCGACAGTGGTCATCGCGCCTCACCGGATCCTTCCGCGCGTCCTTCTCCGGAGCCTTCCTCGGCCGATGCCTCAAGCTCGGCACGGAGCTGGGCGGCCTGTTCACGCAGCTGGACGGTCTGTTCCGCGTAGACATGCGTGAAGAGGTCCATGGGATCGAGCACCGGCTCTGCGTTCATCCGGTCACGCAGCCGGGCGGCCATCGTCTCGGCGGCCTCGGCGGCCTTGCCGATGCCGTCCTCGTCGAGCACCCCGCGCGCGGTCAGCTCGTGTTCGAGCAGCCGGACCGGGTCGTGCGCGCGCCAGATCTCGACCTCGTCGCCGGCTCGGTAACGCGTGGCGTCGTCGGCGTTCGTATGGGCATCGATGCGGTAGGTCACGGCCTCCACCAGCGTCGGTCCCTCGCCGCGCCCGGCGCGTGCCAGGGCCTCGCCGAGGACCGTGTGCACCGCGACCACGTCATTGCCGTCGACCAGCCGGCCCGGCATGCCGTACCCGACGGCCTTGTGGGCCAGGGAGGGCGCCGCGCTCTGCTTGGAGAGGGGCACGGAGATCGCGAAGCCGTTGTTCTGGACGAGAAAGACGACCGGGACCCGCCACACGGCGGCGAAGTTCAGCGCCTCGTGGAAGTCGCCCTCGCTGGTGCCGCCGTCGCCGACGAGAGCGAGCGCGACCACATCGTCCCCCTTGAGCCGGGCCGCGTGCGCCAGGCCGACGGCGTGCGGCAGCTGGGTGGCCAGCGGTGTCGACAGCGGCGCGATCCGGTGCTCGTGCGGGTCGTAGCCGGTGTGCCAGTCACCGCGCAGCAGCGTCAGTGCCTGTACGGGATCCAGCCCCCGCGCCACGGCCGCGAGGGTGTCGCGGTAGCTGGGGAAGAGCCAGTCCTGCTCCCGCAGGACCAGCGCGGCGGCGATCTGGCAGGCCTCCTGGCCGGTGCTCGACGGGTAGACGGCCAGCCTGCCCTGCTTGGTGAGCGCCGTGGCCTGCGTGTTGTACCTGCGCCCGCGGACCAGCTCTGCGTAGAGCCGGAGCAGCAGGGCGGGGTCGGCCCCGGCCGCGGCGTCCGTACCCAGCACGCGGTACGGCTCGGGGTCGGGCAGCAGCGGCGCGGGGTCGGTACGCGGCCGCCACGCCGGGGGCGGGTGCGGCAGGTGGCCCGCGGCACCGGGCAGTTCCTGAACCGACGTACTGCTCTTCTTCACGCGTGCACCTCCTCGTGGGAGTGGGCGAACGGGTGCCAAAATGTGGCACGCCTCACCTACCGATTGTTCGGTCGTCAGGGCATTTTGGCTACACGCGGCTCCAGCCTGTGGACAAACGGTTCTCCACAGCTTGGGATGGACGCAGGCCGTCCATGGCGCGGAGGCGAGGAGACAGGGGAGCTGAACAAATGGCCGACGGCACGGACCAGGAGATCGACGGGGTGGGGGTCGGGCCCGGCGCCGAAACACGCGGCGGCGGTACGGAAGCCATGCTTCCGGCGCGCCCGCTGGACGCCATCGACCAAGACATTCTGCGCATCCTGCGAGCCGACGGCCGCGCCTCGATACGTTCGGTGGCCGAGCGCGTCCATGTCTCGCGCGCCAACGCGTACGCCCGTATCAACCGGCTGATCGACGACGGCGTGATCCGCGGTTTCAGCGCCAGCGTCAACCATGAACGCGCCGGCCAGGGCGCCTCCGCGTACATCACCCTGAAGATCGTGCAGAACTCCTGGCGCACCGTGCGCGAACAGCTCCAGGAGCTGCCGGGAGCCACCCATATCGCGCTGGTCAGCGGTGACTTCGACGTACTGCTGCTGGTGCACGCCCCCGACAACCGCTCCCTGCGGGAGCTGGTCCTGACCAGGCTCCAGTCCATCCCCGAGGTGCTTTCGACCCGCACGCTGCTGGTCTTCGAGGAGACGGACCTGAATGGGCCCCCTCCGTAGAAGACGGCCTCCTCAGAAAACGGCCTCCTCATTAAAGAGGAGGCCGTTAACGGGTTCGGGACGGGGCCGCTACGAGCCCTGCTGCGGGGCGGTGCGCAGCCCGTCGAAGGCCAGCCGTACGACCGCCTCCGCCACCTGGTCGCGGTCATAGCCGCCGGGCGCGTGCGGCCGGTACCACTCCACCAGCGAGTTGACCATGCCGAAGAGCAGCCGGGTCGCCAGCCTGATGTCCATGTCGGCGCGCAGATCACCGTCCGCCGCGGCGGCCTTCAGCAGGTCCGCGACCCGCTGGTCGAATTCGCGGCGCCGTTCCATCGCCCAGCGCTCGGTCTGGGTATTGCCCCTGACCCGCAGCAGCAGCGTCACGTACGGCAGCTCCGCGATCAGCACCTCGACCGTACGGCGGGTCACGTACTCCACCCGTCCGATGGCCCGTCCGCGCGTCGCCCCCTCCTCTTCGAGGATCCCGAAGAGACCGTCCAGGGCGCGGCTGACGGCACGGCGCAGCAGCTCCTCCTTGCCCACGACGTGGTGGTATATCGAGGACTTGGAGATCCCGGCCGCCTTGGAAAGATGCTCCATGGAGGTGCCGTCGTACCCGCGCTCGTTGAAGACACGGACAGCGACGGTCAGCAGGGTCTCGGGCGTGTAGGTGTCGCGCTTCGCGGTGGTCATGACGCGTCGTCCTCCTGAGCGGCGGCCAGGCGCCGCAGTGCCTGGGAGGGGGCATAGCGGCCCGTGGGGTACTCCTCGTGCAGCGCCTCCAGCGTGTCGAGCGCCCATCGCGCGCCGAGCCGGTCGCCCCAGTCGAGTGGTCCGCGCGGGTAGTTGACGCCGAGTCGCATCGCGAGGTCGATGTCCTCCGGGGCCGCCACCTGGCGCGCTGCCGCGTCGAGGGCGAAGTCCACGAGCATCGCGACCGTACGGGCCACGATCAGGCCGGGGATGTCACCGATCACGCTGACGTCCTTGCCCAGCGCCTGGAAGAGGCCGGTGGCCTCCTTCAGAGCCGTGTGGGCCACCCGGGCGGCGGGCGCGAGGGCGATCCGGGTCGCGTCCCGGTAGTCCAGTGCCAGATCGAAGTGGATGACCGGCATCCCCGCGTCGTCGGCGGCCGAGCCGTCCGCCAGGAAGAGGCGTGTGCCGTCGGACAGTTCGATCCAGCCGGGATAGCCGGGAACGGCGTCGTCCTTATGGATGACGCCGATCCCCGCTTCCTCGATCAGGCCGGGCAGCGCGTCCGCCGCGAACAGCTCGCCCCGCACCGTGACGGACGCGGGCGCCCTTTCGGGCCCCGCCGTGTGCGCGACGGGCCGCGGCGCGTCCTCGCCGTACGCGTACCACCCCCGGCCCGACTTGCGCCCCAGCCGTCCCGACTCCACCAGCCGGCGCTGCGCGAGCGACGGCGTGAACTTCGGGTCCTGGAAGAAGGACTCCCAGACCGACCGGGTGACGGCCTCGTTGACGTCCTGGCCGATCAGGTCGGTCAGCTCGAAGGGGCCCATCCTGAAGCCACCGCACTCCCGCAGGACAGCGTCGATGGTCGCGGGGTCGGCGGCCCGCTCCTCGTACACGCGCAGGGCTTCCGCGTAGAAGGGGCGGGCAACGCGGTTGACGACGAAGCCGGGGGTGTCGGCGCAGCGCACTGGCGTCTTTCCCCAGGCCAGCGCCGTCGCGTAGGCACGCTCGGCGGCTGTCTCGTCGGTCGCGAAGCCGCTCACGACCTCCACCAGCAGCAGCAGCGGGGCGGGGTTGAAGAAGTGCAGTCCCACGAAGCGGCCTGGGTGGCGCAGCGCGCCCGCGACCGCCGTGACGGAGAGGGAGGAGGTGTTGGTGGCGAGCAGAGTGTCGTCGGCGACGATGTCCTCCAGCGCCGCGAACAGTTCGCGCTTGACGGAGAGTTCCTCCAGGACCGCTTCGACCACGAGTGCGGCGTCCGCCAGCTCGGTGAGGTCCCGGGCCGGGTGCAGCCGGGCGCGGGCGGCGTCGCGGGCCACGGCGTCGAGCCGGCCCTTCTCGACGAGCCGGTCGAGTCGCCCGGCGAGCGTGGTGGCGGCCTGCTCCGCACGGCCGGGCACGGCGTCGTAGAGCCGTACGGGATGGCCTGCGACCAGCGCCACCTGGGCTATGCCCTGCCCCATCGTGCCGGTGCCGACGACCGCGACGACGCGGCCGGGCTCGATTGCTGTCATGGACGCAATCCTCCCGTATGAGTGAGCCATTGAGTGAGCCAGTTGTCCGAGTGAGCCAGTTGTCCACAGACGAGTCGTCCACGGACGGGTTGTCCACGGACGAGTCACGGCCGAGTGCGGACGAGTGCGGACGAGTTATGCACAGGTTCGCCGGACACCCTTGTCCCGACCGATCGTTCGGTTACTCTAACTCTGTCCGCCAGTTCATGTCCCTGTCCGTGTCCCTGATGCTCAGCCCGACCGAGGAGTGGGTCCGTCATGGCCGCCGCCCAGCTCAGTCCCCAGCAGCTCTCCGACAAGCACCGGCCCACGCTCGACCGGGCTCTCGACGCGATCAGCACCCGCGCCTACTGGTCCCCGCATCCCGAGCACCCCAAGGGGTACGGGGAGACCGCGCCGGCGGACGGGCTCGCCGCCTTCCAGGCACTGCGCGGGACCCGCTTCGAGCTGGACCAGCCGGGGACGGACGGCTGGACCGGCGGCGAGATCTCGCCCTACGGCCCGGCGCTGGAGGTCGAGTATCCGCACGCGGACCTGGAGGTCCTGCTGCCCGCCATGCGCGCGGGCATGGGCGCGTGGCGCGACGCGGGGCCCGAGACGCGCGCCCTGGTCTGTCTGGAGATCCTGGCCCGGATCAGCGCCCGTACGCACGAGTTCGCGCACGCGGTGATGCACACCAGCGGCCAGGCGTTCATGATGGCGTTCCAGGCGGGCGGGCCGCACGCCCAGGACCGCGGCCTGGAGGCCGTGGCGTACGCGTATCAGGAGCAGGTCCGTACGCCGGCCGGGGCCGACTGGTCCAAGCCGCAGGGCAAGCGCGACCCTCTTGAGCTGCGGAAGACCTTCACCCCGGCCGCGCGCGGGATCTCGCTGCTGGTCGGCTGCAACACCTTCCCGACGTGGAACGGCTATCCGGGCCTGTTCGCCTCCCTGGCCACCGGCAACCCAGTCCTGGTCAAGCCGCATCCGCGGGCGGTCCTGCCGCTCGCACTGACGGTCCGGGTCGCCCGTGACGTGCTCGCCGAGGCCGGATTCGACCCGAATCTGGTCGCCCTGGCCGTGGAGCGGCCCGGCGAGGGCATCGCCAAGACGCTGGCCGTACGCCCCGAGGTCCGGATCATCGACTACACCGGCTCCACCGCCTTCGGCGACTGGCTGGAGTCCCACGCCCGTCAGGCGCAGGTGTACACGGAGAAGGCCGGCGTCAACACCGTCGTGATCGACTCCACCGACGACTACAAGGGGATGCTCTCCAACCTCGCGTTCTCTCTCTCGCTGTACAGCGGCCAGATGTGCACCACCCCGCAGAATCTGCTGATCCCCCGGGACGGCATCACGACGGACGCGGGCGAGAAGTCGTACGACGAGGTGGTGGCCGATCTCGCGGCCTCGGTGAGCGGACTGCTGGGCGACGACGCCCGCGCCAACGCGCTGCTGGGCGCGCTGGTCAACCCCGAGGTGAAGGCCCGTCTCGACGCGGCGGGCGGGCTCGGGGACGTCGCGCTCGCCTCGCGTGAGATCGCCAACCCGGAGTTCCCGGACGCGGTGGTCCGCACCCCCGCGATCGTGAAGGCCGACGGCGCCCGCAAGTCCTGGGAGAAGGCGTGGGAGGGCGCGGCCGAGGGCGGGAGCGCCGCTGCCGCTGAGCTCCCGTATCTCGCGGAGTGCTTCGGTCCGGTGTCCTTCGCGGTCGCCGTGGACTCGACGGAGGACGCGCTGGAACTGCTGCGGCGCACGGTGCGGGACAAGGGCGCGATGACGGTCGGCGCGTACACGACCTCGGGTGAGACGGAGCGCGCGATCGAGGAGGTCTGCCTGGAGGAGTCCGCGCAGCTCTCGCTGAATCTCACGGGCGGGGTCTATGTGAACCAGACGGCGGCCTTCTCGGACTTCCACGGCTCCGGCGGCAACCCGGCGGCGAACGCGGCGCTGTGTGACGCGGCGTTCGTGGCGAATCGCTTCCGGGTGGTGGAGGTACGACGCCAGGCCTGAGGCGCGCGGATACCTGAGAGGGACGGAAAGCGGATACCTGAGAGGCACGGATACCTGAGACGCCGGCGCCCGGGACGCTGACACCCGGGCGCCGACGCCTGAGGTCTGGGCGCCGCCCGCCGGTCAGGAGGCGGGCGGCGCCGATCGCCCTTCGGGGAGGGCCCCGGCCGGCCCTCCCCAGTGGAACAACGTCATGGCCACGCTGGTGGCGAGGTTGTAGCTGGACACCTGCGGTCGCATCGGGAGCGACAGCAGCTTGGCGGCCCGGCTCCGGACGTCCGCCGAGAGCCCGTGCCGCTCGGAGCCGAAGGCGAGCAGCGCGTCATCGGGGATGGTCACGGACCGGATGTCGTCGCCCTCCGGATCCAGGGCGTAGAGCGGTCCCGGAGGAAAGCCGTCGGGAGAAAGCCGCTCGACGGCGGTGGCGAAGTGGAGCCCGGCTCCGGCGCGTACGGCGTTCGCGTGCCAGGGGTCCATATCGCCGGTCGTGATCACACCGGTCGCCCCGAATCCGGCGGCGAGCCGGACGACGGCCCCGACATTCCCCAGATTGCGCGGGTTGTCGAGGACGACGACGGGTGACGGACGGGGCAACGCCGCCAGCGCGTCCAGGTTGGTCCGGCGATCGCGTCTGACCGCCAGCGCGGCGATCTGTGTGGCATGGACGCGCGGCACCAGTTCCCGCAGGACGTGGGCCGGAATCTCAACGACTGATTCCTTGATCGCGTCGGTCAGGTCGTCGGCGAGTTCGGCCGCCAGAGCCAGCGCGGAATCCTTGTCGCTCGTGACGGCCGACCGTACGTCCGCCCCGAACCGGAGCGCGTGTTTCAGCGCGTGGAAGCCGTCGAGCACCACCAGGTCGGGGCCGGCCTCGCGCCACTGCCGTACGGCGAGGGCGGCCTCAGCGTCGTTCATCGCCTCAGAGTACGGCGTACCCACGGTGAGCAGGCAGTTCGCGGCCCGTCGGTCACCCGACAAGGGTCCGGGACTGGTCAGGGCTCTCGCTCCGTTGCTCCGGAAGCGGTTTGCCCCGCTGGAGGAAAAGCCGGTCCCACAGGCCCGCGATCCGGCCGCCGAGCCATTGCAGGAAGTTCGTCGGCAGGAATACGGCGTCGGCGGCGATCATGGCGAGCGAGAAGAACGGCAGTCCGAGGAGCACGGCGATGCCCGCGTGCTCCAGCATCATCGCGACCAGCAGCACATTCTTGACGCGGCGGTTGAAGAGCGTGAACGGGAAGGCGACCTGCACGATGACCGTGCCGTAGCTGAGCAGCATCACCATGACGCCACTGGTGGCGAGCAGCCCGGAGAGCTCCGGCCAGGGCGAGAAATAGTCCAGCTTGAGCGGGTAGTACAGGGCGGTGCCGTCCTGCCAGCGCGAGCCCTGGATCTTGTACCAGCCGGCGGTGGCGTATACGAGACAGACCTCTGCCATGATCACGGCGAGTCCGGCATTGTGGACAAGGTTGGCGAGGACGTCGAGCAGGGCGCGGGGCTCGCCGTCCGGCGCGTACCGGTTCGCCGCCCACCACAGGCCCTGCGCGACCCAGAGTCCCCAGAACAGGATCAGCATCCACAGCTCCGCATGGACCCGGTCCAGCGACGTGCCGATGAGGAGGAACCCTCCGAGAACGACCCACAGGACCGGTCCGACGCGGTCCGGTGCGGCACCGGACGGTGCGGCATCGGCCGGAGCGGCATCGGCCGCCTTGCGGGCGGCACGCGCCGCGCGCCTGGCGTCCAGCGACCAGACCTGGCCGCACCGTGTCAGCACCAGATAGATCGCGATCAGATGGATGATGTTGTCGCCGCCGTCGCCCATGAAGATGGAGCGGTTCTGCAGCGACAGCACGCCGAACATGAACAGCACGGACATCGTGCGGGTGCGCCAGCCGAGCATCAGCAGCGCGCTGGACAGCACGGCGACGGCGAACACGATCTCGAACCACACCGTGCTGTCCGACCACATCAGCCCGGTGAAGGCACCGTTCTTGGCGATCAACTGCTGGGCGATGTCCCAGCCCCACGGGGCGTCGGGCCCGTACATCTCACGGCGGTGGGGCAGCTCGCGCAGCAAGAAGAGCAGCCAGGTGCCGGCGAACCCGATCCGGACGACGGCGCTCTGGTACCGGCCGAGAGGGCCGGCGGTGACGCGCTGGATACCTCCGGCGGCCCAGCGGTCGAAGGTGACCCGCTTGCCGGTCCGGCCACCCGGCATCCCGCCCGGCCGCTCGTCCGGCAGCCCGCCCGGCCGGCCGCCCTGCTCATGCTCCAGCCGCTCGCTCACTCGCCCGCCTCCGTACGGCCGTTCCGTACGCCGCCGGGAAGATCGGACGCGTTCACCGTCCACCAGGGGAAGACCCGGTAGAACGGTCGCGTATTGACCTTCTCCTTGCTCCAGGAGGGGGCCGCGATGGCGGTCGTGGCGGACCTGAGCTGGAGGCGTTCCACGGAACCGCCCAGATCGTGGCCCTCTAGGCGCAGCATCACTATGCGGCGGATATAGCTCTCGGAGAGCTGCCCGCGCAGACCGTTGGGACGGTTCTTGTTGTCTCGCGCCCCGACGAAGAAGTCCCAGCCCCGGCGCAGCTGGTTCTGGTCGACATGGCTGGGCAGGAGATTGCCGCGGATGGCCGCGCCGTCCTCGGCGGAGAGATTGATCCAGCCGGTGGTCCTGCGCGCGCCGTCGGGGGTCTCGACCTCGGCGCGCGCCTCGACGGCGACGTTCTGCTGGAGCGGGTTGGGCGCGAAGAGCTTCCAGTTCTGTTCGAACTCGGGGTAGATCCACCCGTCGACGGACTCGCCGTGCTGCTTGGTGACCGTGTTGGACGGGGCGACATGCAGAAACACCATGGCCACATGACCGCAGGCCAGCACCCCGATGACCGCCAGGGCCACGGCGGCCACCACCTGGTAGCGCAGGGAGAGGCCGGCTATCCCCGCGCCCGGCGGTGGCCCGGCCGGCACACCCTCGTCGTCGTACGAATCCATCCCGCCCCGATCCCCGTTGGTGCCACAGTCAGTTATCCACAGCGGTTGACACCCTACGGGCCGCCGACTCACCATTGAAGTCCATGAACCGAACGATCGGTCGGTAGGGGGTCCGGATGACGGCAGTGACCGCGGGGACAGCTGCGGAGGCGACGATGGAGACGACGGCGGAGGGGTTCGAGGCGGCGTTCGATGCCGCGGTGGCCGCCGATGAGCGCATCGAGCCGCGCGACTGGATGCCGGAGGCGTACCGCGCCTCGTTGGTCCGCCAGATCGCGCAGCACGCCCACTCCGAGATCATCGGTATGCAGCCGGAGGCGAACTGGATCTCGCGCGCGCCGTCGCTGCGCCGCAAGGCGATCCTGATGGCCAAGGTGCAGGACGAGGCGGGACACGGGCTGTATCTCTACAGCGCGGCCGAGACGCTGGGCACCGGCCGTGAGGAGCTGCTCGACAAGCTCCACGCGGGCCGCCAGAAGTACTCCTCGATCTTTAACTATCCGACGCTGACCTGGGCCGATGTCGGCGCGATCGGCTGGCTGGTGGACGGCGCGGCGATCACCAACCAGGTGCCGCTGTGCCGCTGCTCGTACGGCCCGTACGCCCGCGCGATGGTCCGGATCTGCAAGGAGGAGTCCTTCCACCAGCGGCAGGGGTACGAGCTGCTGCTCGCGCTCAGCAACGGGACCCCGGCGCAGCACGAGATGGCGCAGGACGCGGTGAACCGCTGGTGGTGGCCGTCACTGATGATGTTCGGCCCGCCGGACGACGAGTCGGCCCACTCCGCGCAGTCCATGGCCTGGAAGATCAAGCGGCACTCCAACGACGAGCTGCGCCAGCGCTTCGTGGACATCTGCGTCCCGCAGGCCGAAGCCCTCGGACTGGCCCTCCCCGACCCGGATCTCCGCTGGAACGAGGAGCGGGGCAGGCATGACTTCGGTGCCATCGACTGGGCCGAGTTCCGCGAAGTCCTGAAGGGGAACGGCCCCTGCAACGAACAGCGCCTCACGCAGCGCCGCCGGGCGCATGAAGAAGGTGCCTGGGTACGGGACGCGGCGGCGGCGTACGCGACGAAGCGCGGCGCCGGCGGCGTGCCGGCGGAAGACGGGGTCCGGATGATGGAGGCGACGGCATGAGCAGCTCGACCGACTGGCCGCTGTGGGAGGTGTTCGTACGCTCCCGTCGCGGGCTGTCCCACACCCACGCGGGGAGCCTGCACGCGCCGGACGCGGAAATGGCCCTCCGCAACGCCCGCGATCTCTACACCCGGCGTAACGAAGGGGTGTCGATCTGGGTCGTCCCGTCCTCGTCGATCACCGCCTCCTCCCCCGACGAGAAGGACCCGTTCTTCGCGTCGGCCGCCGACAAGCCGTACCGGCACCCGACCTTCTATGAGATCCCGGAAGGGGTGAAGCACCTGTGAACGACGCATCGGTGAGCGCCCCGTCGATCGCCCCGCCCAAAGCCGCGGCCCTCGCCCTCGGCGATGACGCGCTGGTGCTCTCGCACCGGCTGGGGGAGTGGGCGGGACACGCGCCCGTACTGGAAGAGGAGGTCGCGCTCGCCAATATCGCGCTGGATCTGCTCGGACAGGCACGGATCCTGCTCTCCCTCGTCGGGGACGAGGACGAGCTGGCCTATCTGCGCGAGGAGCGGGCCTTCCGCAATCTCCAGCTGGTCGAGCAGCCCAACGGCGACTTCGCGCACACGATCGCCCGTCAGCTCTACTTCTCCACCTACCAGCTCTTCCTGTACCGGCAACTGGCCGCCGGGGACAATGTGTTCACCGGCCTCGCGGCCAAGGCCGTCAAGGAGGTCGCGTACCACCAGGACCATGCCGCGCACTGGACGCTGCGGCTCGGCGACGGCACGGCCGAGAGCCATGAGCGGATGGCGCGGGCCTGCGAGGCACTATGGCGGTTCACCGGCGAGATGTTCGAGCCGGTGGAGGGGCTGGACGTCGACTGGCCCGCTCTGGAGGCCAGTTGGCGCGAATCCGTCACCGACGTGCTGGAGCGGGCGACGCTGACGCCTCCGGACGGCCCCCGCTCCGGCGCCTGGCGGGCGGGCGCCGGCCGGCAGGGGCTGCACACGGAGCCGTTCGGGCCGATGCTCGCCGAGATGCAGCATCTGCACCGCAGCCACCCGGGGGCGTCATGGTGACCGGCACGGGCTCCCGGCCCGCCCCCGCCGCCCCGGCCGCTTCGGGCGATACGCGTCCGACCGCGTTGGAGACCGAGCTGCGCGCGCTCGCCGGGGCGGTGCCCGACCCCGAGCTGCCGGTGCTGACGCTGGAGGAGCTGGGCGTGCTGCGTACGGTCGTGGTGTGGGGCCCCGGCAAGGTCCGGGTCGAGCTGACCCCGACCTATACGGGCTGCCCGGCGATCGAGACGATGTCCGAGGACATCGAGCGCGTGCTGCGTGAACACGGAATACCGGACGTCTCGGTCGTCACGGTCCTCTCCCCGGCCTGGTCGACGGATGACATCAGCGCCGAGGGCCGGCGCAAGCTCGCGGAGTTCGGGATAGCCCCGCCCCGCCCGGCCGCCGCGGACGGGCCCGTACCGCTCTCGCTCTCGATCCGCTGTCCGCACTGCGGCTCGACCGACACCGAGCTGCTGAGCAGGTTCTCCTCCACCGCGTGCAAGGCGCTGCGCCGCTGCGTGGCCTGCCGTGAACCGTTCGACCACTTCAAGGAGTTGTAGATGTTCCATCCGCTCCGGGTCAGCGAGGTCGTGCCGCTCACGGACGACGCGGTGACCGTCACCTTCGCCGTCCCGCCCGAGCTGCGCGCGTCCTTCCGGCACACCCCCGGCCAGCACATCGCCCTGCGCCGTACCGACGCCCAGGGCGAGGAGATCCGGCGTACGTACTCGATCTGCGCGCCCGCCGGGGCCGATCCCGTACTGCGGGTGGGGATCCGGCTGGTCGAGGGCGGTGAGTTCTCGACGTACGCCCTCAAGGAACTCGCCGTGGGCGACGTGGTCGAGGTCATGGAGCCGACAGGCCGTTTCACGCTGGAGCCGCGTGCCGGACACTTCGCGGCGGTCGTCGGCGGCAGCGGCATCACGCCGGTGCTGTCGATCGCGGCCACCCTGCTTGCGCGGGAGCCCGGTGCCCGGTTCTGTCTGGTCCGCAGTGACAGGACCGTCGCGTCCACGATGTTCCTGGAGGAGGTCGCCGACCTCAAGGACCGCTATCCGGACCGGTTTCAGCTGGTCAGCGTGGTCTCCCGGGAGGAGCAGCAGGCCGGGCTGCCGTCCGGCCGGCTGGACCGGGAGCGGCTGGCGGGGCTGCTGCCCGCGCTGCTGCCGGTCGCCGAGGTCGACGGGTGGTTCCTCTGCGGCCCGCTGGGGCTGGTGGTCGGCGCCGAACGGGCGCTGCGCGGTCTCGGAGTGGCCCGTGACCGTATCCACCAGGAAATCTTCCATGTCGACGACGCGGTGACCATCACCACCGCGCCGGGCACGGCGAGCGCGCCGGTCCCCGCGCACAGCACGCTCACCGCGACCCTCGACGGCCGCTCGGGCAGCTGGCCGGTCAGGGACGGGGACTCGCTGCTGGAGACCGTGCTGCGCAGCCGCGCGGACGCGCCGTACGCCTGCAAGGGCGGGGTCTGCGGGACCTGCCGGGCGTTCCTGGTCTCGGGCGAGGTCAGGATGGACCGCAATTTCGCGCTCGAACCGGAAGAGACGGAAGCGGGCTACGTGCTGGCCTGCCAGTCCCATCCGGCCACCGCGGAAGTGGAGTTGGACTTCGACCGCTGAGCGAGCCGGAAGGGCCCTGGGGCGGGTCTCAGAGGACGAACGCCGGGCTGCCGTTGTCGGTGACCATCGCACGCCCGGCGCCGTCCCAGGCGAGCATCCCGCCGTCCACGTTCACCGCGTCGACGCCCTGCTGGACCAGATACTGGGTGACCTGAGCGGACCGGCCGCCGACCCGGCACATGACATAGGCCCTGCGGCCCTCGGCCACCGCCTCGGTCACCTCTCCGAAGCGGGCCACGAAGTCGCTCATCGGGACATGCAGCGCGCCCTCGACATGACCGGCCGCCCACTCGTCGTTCTCCCGGACATCCAGCACGAGGCCGTCGGCCGGGACCGCCGCGGCATCGACCGAGGGCAGTGGGGCGAAGTTCATGGGTAGTGCCTTCTCTCGTACGTGACCGGGGGCGGGGCGGAGCTCCGGACGGGACCGGCACCGGACCAGGACCAGGATTCGGACCGGCACTGGTACCTGGTGCCGGCACCGGCACCGGCACCGGCACCGGATCAGCGGGCTTCCGACCGGAGGCCCCGAAAAAACCTACTGCACCAGCTTGGCCAGTTCCGTCTCACGCTCGGAGACCTCCGCGAGCAGTTGCTCGGCGATTTCCTCCAGCAGCCGGTCCGGGTCGTCCGGAGCCATCCTGAGCATCGCGCCGATCGCGCTCTCCTCCAGCTCCTTGGCGACCACTGTCAGCATCTCCTTGCGCTGCGCCAGCCACTCCAGCCGGGCATAGAGCTCCTCGCTCTCGCTCAGCCGGGGCGCCAGCGGCGCCGGCCCCGCCGCCCATTCCGCGACGAGTTCCTGGAGCAGCGGCTCATCCCCACGCCCGTAGGCGGCGTTGACGCGTGTGAGGAACTCCTCACGCCGTGCCCGCTCCTTCTCGTCCTGCGCCAGATCCGGATGCGCCTTGCGCACCAGATCGCGATAGAGCTTGCGGGCCTCGTCGCTCGGCCTGACCCGCTTGGGCGGCCGCACCGGCTGATCCGTCAGCATGGCCGCCGCCTCCGGCGACAGGCCGTCGGAGTCGAGCCAGTCGTGAAACAGCTCCTCCACGCCCGGCATCGGCTGCACCAGCGCACGGGCCTCGCGCGCCTTGCGCAGATCCTCGGGATCGCCGGTGCGCGCCGCACGGGCCTCGGCGATCATCGCGTCCAGCTCGTCGAGCCGGGCATACATCGGGCCGAGCCGCTGGTGGTGCAGGCGGGAGAAGTTCTCCACCTCGATCCGGAAGGTCTCCAGCGCGATCTCGAACTCGATCAGCGCCTGCTCAGCGGCGCGCACGGCCGTCTCCAGCCGGGCCTCCGGACGCGGCGCCGCCCCCGCGTCCGGCGCGTCTCGTACGTCCTGCTCGTCGTCGTTTCGGATCGTCGGCTCCCCAGGGGCGTCGTGCATCACCCGTCCAGCGTAAGGGCGAACGCGGCGGCCCCCGCCCCGTCCCGGACCGTCACACCCCCAGCTCGGCCGCTATCCGCCCGCTCCTGACGGCCGCCAGCAGCTCGGCGTGGTCCGCCTCCGTACGGTCCGCGTACGCCATGGCGAACGCCGCCACGGCCCCGTCCAGCTCCTCGTTCTTGCCGCAGTACCCGGCGATCAGCCGCGGGTCCACGCTGTGCGTATGGGCCCTGGCCAGCAGCGCGCCGGTCATCCGTCCGCAGTCGTCTATCTGGTCGGCCGGAAGCGCCGCCGGGTCCACGCTCCCCTTGCGGTTCCTGAACTGCCGCACCTGACAGGGCCTGCCCTGCACCGTCGTCCACCCCAGCAGGCTGTCACTGACCACCTGCATCCGCTTCTGCCCAAGAACCACACGGCGCCCCTCGTGCACGACCGCGGGCGCCTCGAATCCGACGGCCGGCAGGTGAGGCAGCAGGGCGGAGGCCCGCGCCTCCTTCACCTGGAGCACCAGCGGCTCGCCCCGGTGGTCGAGGAGCAGCACCACATACGACCGCGTACCGACGCTGCCGGTGCCGACCACCCGGAACGCCACATCGTGGATCGCGTAGCGCGCGAGCAGCGGCAGCCGGTCCTCCGAGAGCGTTCCCAGGTATTCCTCCAGTGAGGCGGCGACGGCCGCGGCCTCCTCGTCGGGCACCCGCCGCAGGACGGGCGGCGCGTCCACGAACCGCCGCCGCACGCCCTCTCCGCCGTCTCCGTCCCCGTCGGGCACCGTCTCGGTGGACCTGGCCGCGAACCGCGCGCTCGTGTTGTTGCGCGCCTTCTCCGAGACGCGCTCCAGCGTGCCGGCCAGATCGCGCGCGTCCGCGTGCGAGACCAGTTCCTCGTCCGCGATGGCGTTCCACGCGTCGAGCGCGGGAAGCTTCGCCAGCAGCCGCATCGTGCGCCGGTAGGCGCCCACCGCGTCGTACGCCCCCTGCCTACAGGTGTCCTCGTCCGCGCCCGCCTCACGGCCGGCCAGCACCAGTGAGGTGGCGAGCCGCTTGACGTCCCACTCCCAGGGGCCGACCACGGTCTCGTCGAAGTCATTGAGGTCGATGACGAGCCGGCCGCTCGCGTCCCCGTACAGACCGAAGTTCGCCGCGTGCGCGTCCCCGCAGATCTGCGCGCCGACCCCGGTGACCGGGGTGCCCGTCAGATCGTGGGCCATCAGCCCGGCGGAGCCCCGCAGAAAGGCGAACGGCGTCGCGGCCATCCGCCCCACCCGCAGCGGCGCCAGCTCGGGCACCCGGCCCCGGCTCGACTCCTCGACGGCGCGCACCGCGTCGGGCCGCCCCGCCGTGAACACCACCGAGTCGTGCGCGGACCGCGGCACCCGGTCCCGCAACGCCTTCCCCCGGCCCTTGGGCGTCTCCGCCCCGCCCACGGCCGTACGCGGCGCGAACCCCGGCACCACCGGCATGCGCTCCACCCCGGAGACCCCGGAGACCCCGGAAACCCCGGAAACCCCGGAAACCCCGGAAAGCCCAGAGGCCCCGGAAAGCCCCGAAGCGCCGGAAACCCCGGAGACCCCGAAGCCCCCCGAAACCGCGCGCGACTTCTCCGCCGCCGACCCGACATCGCCCATGGCGTGCCGCCTCCCCCCGTACTCGTGCGAGATCAACCGCACACGACGGTACCGCCGGGCCCGACCACCGTCTCCCCCTGTGGATAACCACCCGTGCCGCCCCGCAACCACCCGCAACGGCCTGTGGACAACGCCGGTCCGCTCACGCGACGGCCCCGGGGACAGGCCCTGACGGGCCCTCGGACAGCGCCTAGCAGCCGCCCTCCGACACCCCTCCCAGATGGGATTCGGCCCACAGCGACAGCTCCTTCAGCGCGGGTTCCATCGCCGCCCCCGCCTTCGTCAGCCGGTACGAGACCCGCAGCGGCGGCCCCTCATCGACCTCGCGCACGACCAGCCCCGCCGCCCCCAGCTCCGTGAGCCGGTCCGAGAGCATGCGCTCGCTGATGCCGGGGATCGCCCGGCGCAGCTCCGCGAAGTAGACCGCTCGTTCCATCAGTACGGAGATGATCGGCCCGGTCCACCGCTTGCCTAGCAGCTCGAAGACGCGCGTGATGCTCACGTCGACCTTCTTGCACGCGTCCTCACTGTGGTCCGCCATACGCATAGAGTACTGGTTTCCCGAGGAGGGATGAAAAAAAGTAAGCAACTGTGTTATTCATAGGAGCGAACGGGAGTTTCGTCCGTTCGCCGTCATACGCCACCCCTCATGGAGACCCCCATGGCCACGCTTCTGCACATCGACTCCGCCGTCTTCCCCGAAGGCTCCGCCTCGCGCGACATCACCGCCGCCTTCGTCCGGTCCTGGCGGGAGCAGCACCCCGAGGGCAAGGTCATCTACCGCGACCTCGCCGCCGCCCCGCTGCCCCATCTGACCGTCAGCGCCGCCGCCGCGGGCGCGGACGACGCGCTGCGCGCGGAACTCGCCGCCGAACTGGCCGAGGCGGACGCCGTACTGGTCGGCGCGCCGATGTACAACTTCACGATCCCGTCCACCCTGAAGGCCTGGCTCGACCAGGTGATCATCGTCGGCCACAACGCGGGCCGCCCCGACGCCCCGCTGGCCGCCACCCCGTTCACGATCGTCGCCAGCCGCGGCGGCTCGTACGCCGCGGGCACCCCGCGCGAGGACTGCGAGTTCGTCCAGAACTACCTGGAGAAGGTGCTGTCGAACATGTTCGGCACCACCCGCATCGACTTCATCGTCCCCGAGCTGACCCTGGCCCACACCAACCCGGGCATGGCCGACCTCATCCCGCTCGCCGAGGCGTCCCGCGCCAGGGCGGAGGAAGAGGCCACGCAGAAGGGCAAGGATCTGGCCGCCCGCCTCGCCGCCTGAGCCCGCGACTCCGACGCGCACACCCCGACGCGCACAACCCCGACGCGCACAACCCGGACGCACGCAGCCCGGACGCGCACAGCGCTCACACAGCGCACACAAAGACATGCCTCCCGCGGGATCCCGCCCGCGGGAGGCATGTCTCACACCCGGGCGCCACGAAACGCCCCGCCCCCAAGATCCCCAGAGTCCCCGGGATCCCCGACATCCCCGAGATCTCCGGGACACGACGAAGAAGCCCCGTAGGTCGATGACCTACGGGGCTTCCATCTGTGCGCGAGGGGGGAGTTGAACCCCCACGCCCTTTCGGGCACTGGAACCTGAATCCAGCGCGTCTGCCTATTCCGCCACCCGCGCATTGGGTGTGCCGTTCGGTGCCTCACCTGCTGGTGTGTGCTCCTGGCGACATCGAGAAGATTAGCACGGTGCGGAGGGTGGGTTCACATCCGTTTGTTTCGACAACCCCGCCGCGGAACAGGGAACGGACAGCGGCCGCCCCCCACTCCTCCTGAGTGCACCCCGGGTGCGGGACACTGGCGTCAGGCCGCCTCTACGATCCGTGTGAGAGGTGACACTCATCGACGGGGCAGACAAGGGGAACCAGCCGATTTCCCGACGCGTGGATACGATCAGTAAGCAGTACCAGGACGGCCACTACGGAGGAGGTGCCCCATGGGAGTCATGAAGCGTTTCGAACAGCGTCTCGAAGGTTTGGTCAATGGCACCTTCGCGAAGGTGTTCAAGTCCGAGGTCCAGCCCGTCGAGATCGCGGGTGCCCTCCAGCGCGAATGCGACAACAACGCGACGATCTGGAACCGCGAGCGGACGGTCGTCCCCAATGACTTCATCGTGGAGCTGAGCACGCCCGACTACGAGCGCCTCAGCCCGTACTCCGGCCAGCTCGGCGACGAGCTGTCCGGGCTCGTACGCGACTACGCGAAGCAGCAGCGCTACACCTTCATGGGCCCGATCAAGGTCCATCTGGAGAAGGCCGAGGACCTCGACACCGGCCTGTACCGCGTCCGCAGCCGCACGCTGGCGTCGAGCACGTCCCAGGCGCCCGAGCGCGGTCCCGCGGGCCATCCGGTCCCCGCCTCCCCCCAGGGTGGCGCTCCGGGCGGTTACGGGTATCCGCCCGCCGCGGTCCCTCCCATGCCGGCGGCCCCGCCGCCCGGCGGCGGCCACGCACCCGCGGCGAACCGTCCCCCGGCCCCCGGCCCCGGCGCGCCGCCGCACGGCCAGGTGCGCCGCTGGATCGAGATCAACGGCACCCGCCACCAGATCTCCCGCGCGACGCTCGTCCTGGGCCGCAGCACCGACGCGGACGTACGGATCGACGACCCCGGTGTATCGCGCAGGCACTGCGAGATCCGGGCCGGAACGCCCTCGACCATCCAGGACCTCGGGTCGACCAACGGCATCGTGGTAGACGGACAGCACACCACCCGCGCTACGCTCCGCGACGGCTCGCGGATCGTCGTGGGCAACACCACCATCGTTTACCGGCAAGCCGAAGGGTGAAGCGGGGGCAATGTCAGAGCTGACCCTGACGGTCATGCGGCTAGGTTTCCTGGCCGTTCTGTGGCTGTTCGTGATCGTGGCCGTACAGGTCATCCGCAGCGACCTGTTCGGAACACGCGTCACGCAGCGCGGCTCGCGCCGCAACGCCGACGCCCGACCGCAGCAGGCACGCCAGACGCCGGCGCCGCCCCAGCAGCGCCAGCAGCAACAACAGGGGGGCAGGCAGCGCCGAGGAGCCCCCACCAAGCTCGTCGTGTCCGAGGGCAACCTCACCGGCACCACGGTGGCGCTCCAGGGACAGACCATCACGCTGGGCCGCGCGCACGACTCGACGATCGTGCTGGACGACGACTACGCGTCCAGCAGGCATGCCAGGATCTACCCGGACCGCGACGGCCAGTGGATCGTCGAGGACCTCGGCTCCACCAATGGCACGTATCTCGACCGGACCCGGCTCACGACCCCGACACCGATCGCGCTTGGCGCTCCGATCCGCATCGGCAAGACCGTCATCGAGCTGCGGAAGTAGTACGACAATGAGCGAGCGGAGCGAGCGAGCCGCGGCGGTACCGACGGCGGACCGCGGCCGACTCCCGACCGGAGGGTGGGCAGTGTGGCTCGAGACCGGCTGGCGCGACAGTCGACCGGCGAGCCGACGGGCGAGGTGCGCATGAGTCTGTCTCTGCGCTTCGCCGCCGGATCGCACAAAGGCATGATCCGGGAGGGAAACGAGGACTCCGGTTACGCCGGTCCCCGGCTGCTGGCCATCGCCGACGGCATGGGCGGTCAGGCCGCGGGCGAGGTCGCCTCCTCCGAGGTGATCTCCACCCTCGTCCAGCTCGACGACGATGTCCCCGGGTCGGACCTCCTCACCTCGCTCGGCACGGCGGTACAGCGCGCCAACGACCAGCTGCGCGTGATGGTCGAGGAGGACCCCCAGCTGGAGGGCATGGGCACCACGCTCACCGCCCTTCTCTGGACCGGCCAGCGCCTCGGCCTCGTCCATGTCGGCGACTCCCGCGCCTACCTCCTGCGCGACGGCGTACTGACCCAGATCACCCAGGACCACACGTGGGTGCAGCGGCTGGTCGACGAGGGCCGGATCACCGAGGAAGAGGCCACCACCCACCCGCAGCGCTCCCTGCTGATGCGCGCGCTGGGCAGCGGCGACCATGTGGAGCCCGATCTCTCCATCCGTGAGGTCCGGGCCGGCGACCGCTATCTGATCTGCTCCGACGGCCTCTCCGGCGTCGTCTCCCATCAGACGATGGAGGAGACGCTCGCCAGCTACCAGGGCCCGCAGGAGACCATCCAGGCGCTCATCCAGCTCGCTCTGCGCGGCGGCGGCCCCGACAACATCACCTGCATCGTGGCCGACGTCCTGGACGTCGAGTCCAACGACACCCTGGCCGGGCAGCTCAACGACACCCCGGTCGTGGTCGGGGCGGTCGCCGAGAACCAGCTCCCGCTCAGCTCCGCCGAGAACGCCGCCGCGATGCAGACCCCGGCCGGCCGCGCCGCCGGCCTCGGCCGCGCCGTACCGCCGCAGCCCGGCGGGGGCGGCTTCGGCCCGCCCGGCAGCGGCGACAGCGCCGGCTACGACGGAATGCCGCCCGGAGGCAGCTTCGGGGCCTACGACGACGAGGAGTTCATCAAGCCCCGCCCGCGCCGCCGGTGGCTCAAGACGTCCTTCTACGCCGTCCTCGCGCTCGCCGTCGTCGGCGGGGGTCTGTACGGCGGCTACTACTGGACGCAGACGCAGTACTACGTCGGCGCCAACCAGGAGCGCGTCGCGCTCTACCGGGGTATCAGCCAGGATCTCGGCTGGGTCTCCCTCTCGAAGATCGAGAAGGAAACCGACATCGAACTCAAGTACCTTCCGGACTACCAGCGCAAGCAGGTCGAGGCCACCATTGCCGAGGGCAGCCTCTCCGGCGGACGCGACAAGATCGATGAGCTCGCCGTCCAGGCATCAGCCTGCAAGAAGGACGAACAGCGCCGCCAGGCCGACCGCGAGACCAATGTGATCACCGGCGAAGGACAGGCCGGCGGCACGACCGGTACGAACACCTCCGCGAAGACCGACACCAAGCCGAAAGCAGCTCCGAGTCCGGGCCCCAGCCTCTCGGAAGAGGAGCAGAAAGTGGCCTCGAACTGCGGTAAGCAGTAGGAGCCGGCCGTAGGGGGCCCTTCACCACCATGAGCGTAGTCACGAACACGACCACCATCGGCGCCATCGAAGCACCGAGCCGCCGCAACACCGAGCTTGCCCTGCTCGCCTTCGCCGTCGCCATCCCGGTGTTCGCGTACCTGAACGTCGGGCTCGCGCTCGACGGCAAGGTGCCCGCGGGCATGCTCGGTTACGGCCTCGGCCTCGGCCTGCTCGCCGGCGTCGCCCACCTCGTGGTGCGCAAATTCGCCCGCTACGCCGACCCGCTGCTGCTGCCGCTGGCGACGCTGCTCAACGGCCTCGGGCTGGTGCTGATCTGGCGTCTGGACCAGTCACCCAGGCTCATCCGGCTCGCCGAACTCAGCTACGGCGTCTTCAGTCCGTCCGCGACGAAGCAGCTGATGTACTCGGCGCTGGGCATCGCGCTCTTCGCGGCCGTCCTGATGCTCCTCAAGGATCACCGCATCCTCCAGCGCTACACGTACATCTCGATGGCCGCCGCGCTGTTCCTGCTGATCCTGCCCATGTTCTTCCCCGCCAGGAACGGCGCCAAGATCTGGATCAGCATCGCCGGCTTCAACGTCCAGCCCGGTGAGTTCGCGAAGATCATCATCGCGATCTTCTTCTCCGGCTACCTGATGGTCAAGCGCGATGCCCTGGCCCTGGCCAGCCGCCGCTTCATGGGGCTCTACCTCCCCCGAGGACGCGACCTCGGACCGATCCTCGGCATCTGGGCGCTCTCGATCCTCATCCTGGTGTTCGAGACCGACCTCGGTACCTCACTGCTCTTCTTCGGCCTCTTCGTGGTCATGCTCTACGTCGCCACCGAGCGCACCAGCTGGATCGTCTTCGGCCTGCTGATGTCGGTCGGCGGAGCCGTCGGCGTCGCCACCTTCGAACCGCACGTCCAGGCCCGCGTCAACGCCTGGCAGGACCCGTTCTCCTGCTACGCGACCGACGGCGCCTGCCAGCAGATCGGCGACGCCCTGCTGTCCTTCGGCTCCGGCGGCACGCTCGGCACGGGGCTCGGCCAGGGCAACTCCGACCTCATCGGCTTCGCCGCCAACGCCGACTTCATCCTCACCACCGTCGGCGAGGAGCTCGGCCTCGCCGGCACGATGGCGTTCCTGCTGCTGTACGGACTGATCGTGGAGCGCGGCGTACGTACCGCCCTCGCCGCCCGTGACCCCTTCGGCAAGCTCCTCGCCATCGGCCTCTCCAGCGCCTTCGCCATCCAGGTCTTCGTGGTCGCGGGCGGCGTCATGGGGCTCATCCCGCTGACCGGTATGACCATGCCGTTCGTCGCGGCCGGCGGCTCCTCCGTACTCGCCAACTGGGCCCTGATCGGCATCCTGATCCGTATCAGCGACACCGCGCGCCGGCCCGCCCCGGCCCCGGCACCCTCACCCGACGCCGAGATGACCCAGGTGGTCCGACCGTGAACAAGCCCCTGCGCCGCATCGCGATCTTCTGCGGGCTGCTCGTCCTCGCGCTGCTGCTCCGGGACAACTGGCTCCAGTACGTCCGCGCCGACGAGCTGAACTCGCACACGAACAACCGCCGCGTCCTGATCGAGCGGTACAGCAACGAGCGCGGCAACATCATCGTCGACGGCAAGCCCATCACCGGCTCCGTCAAGACGGACGACACCGACTTCGTCTACAAGCGCACCTACACCAACGGGCCCATGTGGGCGCCCGTCACCGGCTACGCCTCGCAGGCCTTCGACGCCAACCAGATCGAGAAGATCGAAGACGGCATCCTCACCGGCAACGACGACCGGCTCTTCTTCGACCGCACCATGAGCATGTTCACCGGCGAGGAGAAGAAGGGCGGCAACGTCGTCACCACCCTGAGCGGCGCCGCCCAGAAGGCAGCCTTCGAGGGACTCGGCGACAAGAAGGGCGCCGTCGCCGCGATCGACCCCCAGACGGGCAAGATCCTGGCGCTGGCCTCCACCCCCAGCTACGACCCCTCCACGTTCGCCGGGAACAGCAGCAAGGACACCAAGGCCTGGGTCGGCCTGGACAAGAAGAACAACCCCGACGACCCGATGCTCAACCGCGCGCTGCGCCAGACCTACCCGCCCGGCTCCACCTTCAAGGTGGTCACCGCGGCCGCCGCCCTGGAGCACGGCCAGGTGACGGACATCGACGCGGCCACCGACAGCCCGCTGCCGTGGATCATGCCCGGGACCACCACCCCGCTGCCGAACGAGGGCAACATCCCCTGCGAGAACGCCACGCTGCGCACCGCGCTGCGCGTCTCCTGCAACACCGTCTTCGGCAAGCTCGGCGCGGACCTCGGCAAGGACAAGATGCTGGAGACCGCGAAGAAGTTCGGCTTCAACCAGGAGCAGTTCATCCCGGTACGCGCCGACGCCTCGATCTTCCCCGAGGAGCTGAACACCTCGCAGACCGCGCTCTCCTCGATCGGCCAGTTCGACACCCGTACCACCCCGCTCCAGATGGCCATGGTCACCGCCGCGATCGCCAATGACGGCAAGCTGATGAAGCCGTACATGATCGACCGCCTTGAGTCGCCGAACGTGGACGTGCTCGACAAGACCGAGCCCGAGGAGCTGAGCCGCCCCCTCACCCAGGAGAACGCGCAGAAGCTCCAGAGCATGATGGAGACGGTCGTCAACGAGGGCACCGGACAAAAGGCGCGCATTCCGAACGTGACCGTCGGCGGCAAGACCGGTACCGCCCAGCACGGCGAGAACAACAGCAAGAACCCGTACGCCTGGTTCATCTCGTACGCCAAGGCGGACAACGGCTCCCCCGTCGCCGTCGCGGTCGTCGTCGAGGACAGCAACGCGAGCCGCGACGACATCTCCGGCGGCGGCCTCGCGGCCCCCATCGCGAAGAGCGTGATGAAGGCGGTTCTCGACAGCAAGAAGTGACGCCGGTCACGGCTGACGTCCATTCCTGCACATTGCGATACCGGTCGTATATCAGGTGACCGTTACGGGCCAACCGCATGCGGCGTGCCCGGTAGCGTAGGCGCGAACAGCACACCGCCGGACCACACACCGGTGCGGTCGGGACTGACGGAGAGGGCTGGAACGTTATGGAAGAGCCGCGTCGCCTCGGCGGCCGGTACGAGCTGGGCTCGGTGCTCGGCCGTGGTGGCATGGCGGAGGTCTACCTCGCGCATGACACCCGGCTCGGTCGCACCGTCGCCGTGAAGACGCTCCGGGCGGACCTCGCCCGCGATCCGTCTTTCCAGGCCCGGTTCCGCCGAGAGGCCCAGTCGGCCGCCTCGCTCAACCACCCGGCGATCGTCGCGGTCTACGACACCGGCGAGGACTACGTCGACGGGGTGTCCCTCCCGTACATCGTGATGGAGCACGTCGACGGCTCGACCCTGAGAGAGCTGCTGCACTCCGGGCGCAGACTCCTGCCCGAGCGCACGCTGGAGATGACGGTCGGCATCCTCCAGGCTCTGGAGTACTCCCACCGCAACGGCATCGTCCACCGTGACATCAAGCCGGCGAACGTCATGCTGACGCGCACCGGCCAGGTCAAGGTCATGGACTTCGGCATCGCCCGCGCCATGGGCGACTCCGGCATGACGATGACGCAGACCTCCGCCGTCATCGGCACCGCCCAGTACCTCTCCCCCGAGCAGGCCAAGGGCGAGCAGGTCGACGCGCGCTCCGACCTCTACTCCACCGGCTGTCTGCTCTACGAACTGCTGACGGTCCGGCCCCCGTTCATCGGGGACTCCCCGGTGGCCGTCGCCTACCAGCACGTACGGGAAGAGCCGCAGACGCCCAGCGTCTTCGACCCGGAGATCACGCCCGAGATGGACGCGATCGTGCTGAAGGCCCTCGTCAAGGACCCCGACTACCGCTATCAGTCCGCCGACGAGATGCGCGCCGACATCGAGGCGTGCCTCGACGGCCAGCCCGTCGCCGCCACCGCTGCCATGGGCGCGGTCGGCTACGGCGGCGGCGGATACGGCGGCCCGCCGGACCAGGCGACGACGGCGATGCGCCAGGGAGACCCGGGCGGCCAGACGTCCATGCTCCCGCCCGTCGGGCCGGACGACGGCAGATACGGCGGCTACGACGACCGCCCGGCCCGGCGCCGGCAGAAGAAGTCCAACACCTCGACGATCCTGCTGGCGGTCGCGGGCGTCCTGGTACTGGTCGGCGCCATCCTGATCGGCAAGTCGGTCTTCGGCGACAACGGCGGCGGTGCCAGCGAGCTGGATGTCCCCCAGCTCGTCGGCAAGACGCTGACCGAGGCCGAACGGCTCGCGGACAACGCGAGCGTGAAGGTCGCGCAGTCCGGCTCGGAACGCTGCGACGTGCCCAAGGGCTCCATCTGCAGTCAGAACCCGGCCAGCGGCAGGATGAGCCAGGGCGAGACCATCCAGGTCGTCGTCTCGGAGGGCGCTCCGCAGGTCAAGGTCCCGGATGTCGTCGACAAGAAGAAGCAGAGTGCGACGGACATCCTGGAGGCCGAGAACTTCACGGTCGACTACAAGCAGGAGGAGTCCGAGGAGGACCCCGGGACGGTGCTCTCGCAGGACCCGGCGGGCGGCTCCATGGTCGAGAAGGCGTCCAAGATCACGCTGACGATCGCCTCGCAGAGCCAGATTCCGGTTCCTCCGGTGGTCGGCGGACTCTACGACGACGCGCAGAACCAGCTGCAACAGCTCGGCTTCACGGTCGTACGGAACGACGTGGACTCGCCGCAGCCCCTGGGTCAGGTTCTTGAGCAGGACCCGCAGGGCGGCACCAAGGCGGCCAAGGGCTCCCAGGTCACCCTGAAGGTCTCCAAGGGCCCGCAGCAGGAGAAGGTCCGGATCCCCGAGGTCCGCGGGAAGACGTTCGGAGAGATACAGGGCACGCTCCAGGGCATGGGCCTCAATGTCGCCCTCGCGCCGAACTCACCGAACGACCCCAATGCCTTGGTGATAGCCAGCGATCCCCAGCCTGGTCAGGAAGTCAACAAGAACGACACCGTCACCCTGACCACCGTGGGCGGCCAGGGCAACAACAACGGAGGCGGCGGCAACAACGGGGACAACAACGGAGGCGGCTTCTTCGGCGGCCCCTCCGGCGCCAACTTCCGTAAGGACTGACAAGCAGGACAGGCTGAACGCGAACAGCCCCGGCTCCTTGTACAAGGAGCCGGGGCTGTTCCGTACCGTGCCTGGGCCGGACAGGACCTAGCCGAGCTCGGGCGGGGGCGTGCGGTTCTTGTCGACCTTCTCCGTACGCTCCAGCTCGGCCCAGACGATGTAGCGGTAGTCCGAGGTGTAGATCGGCGTGCAGGTCGTCAGAGTGAGATAGCGGCCGGCCTTCTTCTTCCCCGACTCCTTGGGCACCGGCTGGAGTACGTCCACGTTGTACTTCGAGGTCTTCGGAAGCTCCTTGAAGACCTTGTAGATGTACCAGGTGTCGCGGGTCTCGAAGACGACCGGATCACCGGTCTTGAGCTTGTGGATGTTGTGGAACCTCGCCCCGTGGCCGTCCCGGTGCGCGGCCAGCGTGAAGTTGCCCTTCGCGTCCCAGGGGAGGGCCGACTTGACGGGTTCGGTGTAGTAGCCGGCGATCCCGTCGTTCAGCGACGAGGTCGTGGTGCCCTTCTTGACCAGCACCTCGCGGCTGTCCATCGCCGGAACGTGCAGAAAGCCGATGCCGTCCTCGGAGTCGTAGGCCCGGGGGGCCCCGTCCGGCTTCTTCTCCTGCGCCCAGTTATGACGTACGTCGTCGCCCTGCTTGGCGGCCTCGCGATCGGCCAGAACGTTCGTCCACCACAGCGAGTAGACGACGAAGAGACCGAGCACCACGCCCGCGGTGATGAGCAGTTCGCCGAAGACGCTGACGGCGGACGCGAGCGGGCTCCTGGAACGGCGGGCCCGTACTGGAGCCGAGGCGGTGGCCGCGTCCGACAGCGGCGGTGCGTCGGCCTGCTCGTCGTGCTCGGTACTCGCTGCCACCGCACCCGTCCCCAAGTCCCTGAAATGTGTCCGCGCCCGGATCGGCGTCAGCCGACGAGAGCGTCGGGCTTGCCCTTGCTGCGCGGCCGTTCGTCCACCATTTTGCCCCACACGATCATTCGATAGGTACTGGTGAACTCCGGGGTACACGTCGTCAGCGTGATGTAGCGACCGGGCTCCGTGAACCCCGAACCGGGCGGCACCGGACCGATCACGCTCACATTCGACGGCGACGTCTGCGGAAGGATGCTGGCCATGGCGTATGTGTAGTACGCGTCGCGCGTCTCGACGATGATCTCGTCGCCGGGCTTCAACTGGTTGATGTAGCGGAAGGGTTCGCCATGGGTGTTGCGGTGGCCGGCCACCGCGAAGTTGCCCTGTTTGTCGGCGGGCATCGCCGTCTTGAGACGGCCCTCCGCGTAATGGCCGACCATTCCGTGGTCGAGGACCTTCGACTTGCTGATGCCCTCGGCGATCGGCACGACGACGTCCAGCTTCGGGATATGCATGATGGCGAAGCCCTGCCCCGGCTCGAAGGCGCCCGGCTGCCGCTCCTGCGTCCAGCTGTCCTGGATCTTGTTCGTCTCCTTGCCGGCGTACTGGTCGGCCCGGACGTTCGTCCACCAGAGCTGGTACGTGACGAACAGCAGCATCAGGACGCCGAAGGTGATGAACAGCTCGCCGACCACCCGGCTGGCGATGACGGCGGGGCTCTCCTTCTGGGCACGCGCCGCGCGCCGCGCTTCGACCCGGGAGAGCGGCCGGGCGGGCGCCGGCTCCTCGGAGCCGTGCCCTGCGTCGGCCCCGGCGGTTTCCGCGCGTCTACGGCCCCGGCCACCGCCCTTGGCGGCCCTGCGCCGCTCGGCCCGGCCCCCCGTCACGGGCTCCGGCTCGGCCGCCCGGCCCGTGTCCGCCGCCCGGCGCGTGTCCGCCGTCCGGAGTCCGACGGTCTGATCGTCCAGCCGGGGCTCGGGTACGGGTATCAGGGCCGGGTCGGCCGTCGGCGTCGCACCGTCCGCGTAGTACGAGGGGGCGCCGGACTCCGGTCCCCTGGGCGGCTCCGCCGCGTACTGGCGGTAGTAGTCACCGGACCACTCAGGCCCTGGGGCCGTGGCTTCCGGTACGGGCTCCGGCTGCCGGGGGCCCCGGTGCCGCCCCTGCTTCCGTACCGGCTGCGGTCCTTGATCCTGGACCTGCCCCTGCCCCCGCCCCTGTACTTGTCCCGCTTGTACTGGTCCCGGTTGTCCCGGTTGTCCCGGGAGCGGATCCTTCAGTGGGTCCGCCAGCCCGTCCACCGCCGCCTCGAACGCTCCGGAGACCTCGTACCCTCCCTGCTCGTACGAGGCTCCGTAACCCGCTTCGTGTTCGGGGCGGAGTGCCGTCACGCGAACGCCTTGCCCACCACCGGCGCCAGTCCCGTCGACCGGCCCACCGCACCCGGATCGCCGCACTGCGCCAGCCAGTTGGCCAGCATCAGATGCCCGTGTTCGGTCAGGACCGACTCCGGGTGGAACTGCACGCCCTCGACGGCCAGTTCACGGTGGCGTACGCCCATGATGATGCCGTCCGCGGTGCGCGCCGTGACCTCCAGCTCGGCAGGCAGCGTGGCGGGCTCCGCCGCGAGCGAGTGATACCGGGTCGCGGTGAACGGCGAAGGCAGCCCGGCGAAGACGCCCTTGCCCTCGTGGGTGACGAGCGACGTCTTGCCGTGCAGCAGCTCGGGGGCGCGGCCGACGACACCGCCGTACGCCACCGCCATCGACTGCATACCGAGGCAGACCCCGAAGACGGGCACCGACGTCTCGGCGCAGTGACGCACCATCTCGACGCAGACACCGGCCTGTTCGGGCGTGCCCGGCCCGGGGGACAGCAGAACGCCGTCGAAGCCGTCCTGGGCGTGAGCGGTCGTCACCTCGTCGTTGCGCAGCACCTCGCACTCGGCGCCGAGCTGGTAGAGGTACTGGACGAGGTTGAAGACGAAGCTGTCGTAGTTGTCGACGACGAGAACGCGCGCGCTCATCCGGCCGCCCCCGCTCCCTCTCCGTCAACCGTCACATCGTTGAACGGCAGCAGCGGCTCCGCCCACGGGAAGACGTACTGGAACAGCACATAGACGACGGCGAGCGCCAACAGGAGCGAGATCGCCGCCCGCAGCCACACGTTGCCCGGCAGATGCCGCCAGATCCAGCCGTACATGCTGTCCCTTCCGTCCGGTACCGCGCCAGGCGGTACGGCACCAGACTAAAGGGCTCCACCGACACATGGGCGGTTCATCGGTCAGCTGCACAGAGGTTCGGGGTTGCTCTTCGTCACAAGAGCCGGCGAACCGCCGGCCGTCCCCTACCCGACCGGCTCCGCGTAGTGCAGATCCACCGTGCCCGTGTAGCCCGGCAGCGTCTCCTTGTCGCGCTCGTCGACCTTCCAGCCGAGGCCGTACGCCTTGACGTACAGCTGGTAGTTCTGGATCGCCGGGGCGTCCGCGAGCGCCTTGCGGAGCTTGCCCTGGTCACCAACAGCGGTGATCTTGTAGGGCGGCGAGTAGACGCGGCCCTGGAGGATCAGCGTGTTCCCCACGCACCGCACGGCGCTGGTGGAGATCAGCCGCTGGTCCATGACGCGGATGCCCTCCGCGCCGCCCTTCCACAGGGCGTTGACGACGGCCTGCAGATCCTGCTGGTGGATGACGAGGTCATTGGGCTGCGGCTCCGGATAGCCGGGGTTGGCCGTGGCGTTCGGGGGCGCGTCGTCGAGAGTGACGGTGAGCGACTGACCGGTGACCTTCTTGGTGCCCGCGGCCTCCTCCAGGGCGTTCAGCCTGTCCTCCTCGGCCGCGGTGGTGCCGTGGTCGCGGCTGACGAGGGTGTCGATGTCCTGCCGTACCGCCGCGTTGGCATCGCCCAGTTCGGCGTTCTTGCGGTCGCGTTCGTGGATCAGGTCGGAGAGCTTGAGCAGCGAGGTGTCGGTACGGATGTTGGTGCCCTTGGCCGTGTTGAAGCTGGTCACGAAGATCAGCCCGGCGAGGGCGAAGACGGCAGCCGTGAGCAGCCGGACGGGCCGCCTGTTCGGTCGGCGGACCGGCCCTGGGGGAGAGTCGGCGGAATTGCTCAACGTACCCTTATCTCCTTAGGCGCCACGGAAGCACTACGCTAACGGACGCCCGGGGGCGGCGGTGTTCCCCCTGCTCTCCGCCCCGGCACACCGTTTCAGTCCCCCTGCGCGGTCACGCAGCGCATCGACAGGAGAGTCCCTCGTGCCGAAGTCACGTATCCGCAAGAAGGCCGAGTTCACGCCGCCTCCGGCCGCGAAGCAGACGGCCACCATCAAGCTGACCAACCGGAGCTGGGTGGCCCCGGTCATGCTTGCCCTGTTCCTGATCGGCCTGGCCTGGATCGTCGTCTTCTATGTGACCGAGGGCGATCTTCCGCTGCAGAGCTTCGGGAACTGGAACATCGTGGTCGGGTTCGGCTTCATCGCCGCCGGCTTCGGTGTCTCGACCCAGTGGAAGTAGCGGGTCCACCGCTCCGCCGTCAAGCTCTACCCCTACTTATCCACAACGTTGTCCACAGCAGGGGAAAAGGTCAGACGATCTGTGGATAACTCCACGGGACGTTGACGCCGGTGTGACTGCATCCGCCATTCTGATGATGCGCTCGCCCCTTGTCGCCGCTGGTCAAACCCACACCGGCGACAAGGGGCACGCACGTTCCCCACAGGATGCACAAGATCCGCCACACACTGTGGACAACTGTGGAGTACGGGCCGTCCGCACAGGGTCACGCTGAGCTGAGCCGGACGGATCAGGTGAGCGAGGCCGTTCTGGCCACGACGATCACGACCGTCGCCACCAGCACCAGCGCGCAGGTCCCGTACTGCACGAGAGCCCGCCGCTCGCGAGGCGCGTGCACCATCCCTATGGCGATCACCACGCCCGCCACCAGCCCGCCGACATGTGCCTCCCAGGCGATGTTGGACCAGGTGAAGGTGAAGAGCAGGTTCAGCGCCAGCAGGACGAGGACCGGCCGCATGTCGTAGTTGAGCCGCCGCATCAGTACGACGGTCGCGCCGAGCAGCCCGAAGATCGCGCCGGACGCGCCCAGCGAGAACTGGTTGGGTGCGGCGAGGAGATACGTGAGGGCGCTGCCGGCCAGCCCGGAGAGCAGATAGAGCGCCAGAAAGCGGACACGGCCCAGCGCCGCCTCCAGCGGCCCGCCGAGCCACCACAGCCCGAGCATGTTGAAGGCGATGTGCCAGATCTCCTGGTGCAGGAACATGGCCGTGACCAGCCGGTACCACTGGCCGTCCGCGACGCCGACGACACCGATGTGGTCAGGGCTGAAGGCATAGCCGATGAGGGCGAGGTCCTCGACGAGCCGGTTGCGGTCGCCCACCGCGAAGACGGCGATGAACAGCGCGACATTGATGCCCAGCAGGATCTTGGTGATCAGCCGGGGGTCGGCCGCGATCGTGCCGCCGGCGAGGGTCCGCGGCCGGTTGGCGGTCGCGCCGTGCCCCGTACCCGAGCCCTGCCGGACGCATTCCGGGCACTGGAAGCCGACAGAGGCACTGATCATGCACTCGGGGCAGATGGGGCGCTCGCAGCGCGTGCAGCGTATGCCCGTCTCCCGGTCCGGATGCCGGTAACAGTTGGGCAGGCCTTCGGTGACGGCAGGCTGGTCCTGGCCTCCGTGGCCGCCTGGCGGGTGGTCCATCGGTCCCCTCGGTCCTCGTGACGGCGGACAGTGCGCGGCACGGCACAGCGCACCGCCCCGCCCGTCCGGTATGTAACCACTACGGACGGGCAGGGCGGGATGGTTCCCCGAACCGGGGAACCGGACAGTGTGCGAGCGGGTCAGCGCGTCTCGACGACGACCGACTCGATCACGACCTCCTGGAGCGGGCGGTCGGTGCGCGGGTTGGTCTGGGTACCGCCGATGGCGTCCACGACCTTCTTGCCGGCCTCGCTGGTGACCTCGCCGAAGATGGTGTGCTTCCGGTTCAGCCAGGAGGTCGGCGCCAGGGTGATGAAGAACTGCGAGCCGTTGGTCCCCGGGCCCGCGTTGGCCATCGCCAGCAGGTAGGGCCTGTCGAAGCCGAGGTCCGGGTGGAACTCGTCCTCGAACTGGTAGCCGGGGCCACCGGTGCCGTTGCCCAGCGGGTCCCCGCCCTGGATCATGAAGCCACTGATCACGCGGTGGAAGACGGTGCCGTCGTACAGCCTGTCCGTGGTCTTCTGACCGGTCTCCGGGTTGACCCACTCCCGCTCGCCCTGCGCGAGCTCGACAAAGTTCTTGACCGTCTTCGGCGCGTGGTTCGGCAGGAGCCGGACCTCGATGTCGCCGTGGTTGGTCTTCAGGGTGGCGTAAAGCTGCTCGGCCACGATCTGCCTTCCGTAAGTCTTCTCTGACCCTCACGATCCTCGCACGGAAGGCGTGATCGCCGCCCGGCCACTGCCCTCGAACAGGCTTTACGCCCGTCTTGGGGCGGTTTCGGGGCCGGATGGAGGCGGCGAGAAGAGGGAACGAGACGCGGGGAGACGTGCCGGGGCGACCGCGGAAGCGAGAGACAAAGCGACGAGAGGCCCGAGTTCAGGGCAGCCGAATGCGAGCAGTCGCGGAGAGGGCGGTGTGGTCACGCCGGAACCCGCGCATGCTGGAGAGAGGCATGACATCGTCGCCCGCGAATATGTACGTACGGAATGTACGCATAGGACCGCGATGTCCGGACATCACCCACGTCGCATTCCATGACCCGGATGCCCGCAACGCATGCCGAGACCGAACCCAGCAGGCATGATCTCGAAAAGGGTGGATAGGCGAAATACGGAACGCCACCGAGGAGGATGATCCTGTGACCCGCATGGACAGCGTGCGCGCCGCTACCGGTTCGGCGAAGGAAAGCGTGCAGCACGCCGCGGTAGTGGTGGCCCCTTACGCCGGTACGGCCAAGGAACAGGCCGCTCTGGCCAAGGAACAGGCCGCGATCTACGCCCGCGAGGCGCGTGTACGGCTCGCGCCGACAGTATCGAAGGCCGCTCAGCAGGCTCGTGTGCAGTACGGCGCCCATGTGGCGCCCCGGGTACCCCCAAAGGTCGATGAAGCCGCCCACCGCGCCGCGGTGCGCACTCGTCAGGCCGCCCGTCAGGCGGCGGATTACACGGTGCCGCGAGTGAATCAGGCGATGGCCACCGCACAGCCGGTGGCCGAACAGGCCGCGGCACGTTCCGCGGCCGCCCTGGCCGCTCTGCGCGGGCAGGTCACGGCGAAAGAAATCCAGAAGCTGGTGAGGAAGCATGAACGGCGGGCCAGGGCCGGCCGGTTGGCCAAGGGCCTGGCGGTCCTCGGCGTGCTGGCCGGTGGGGCTTTCGCCGCCTGGAAGTGGTGGGACAAGCAGGCGAATCCGGACTGGCTCGTGGAGCCGCCGGCCGCTACCGAGGTCTCGGAGCGTGGTCCGCTGACGTCCGTGGACGGCAGCCATGTGGTCGATCCGCTGGATCCGGAGGTCCAGGCGAAGCAGGCCGAGGCCGAGGCGTCGGAGAACGACCGGGACGACCGTCCCTGATCAGACAGACCACGGAGACCACGGAGACCACGGAGACCACGGAGACCAGGGAGATCGCAGACCGGGCGTGGCACTCGCCGCGCCTGTAGTCCTTGTCCCCTGCGCTCTTGCCGTCTGCCCTCTTGTCGACCGCACTCACAGGCTCGTCGACCGCGTTCTTGCTGTTCGCGTTCTTGCTGTCCGCGTTCTTGTTGTTCGCGTCGTCCTCGTCGCGCCACCGGCGTACGGGGTTCGGTGACGGGCGCACCGGAGGTGAAGGGCGCCGGGAGACCACGGGGTTCCCGGCGCCTCATGCCGCGACGAGTGCCGCGTCGGCGGCGTACGCGCTCACCTGTGCCGCTCGGGCATCGGCCTCGCTCGGCGCGGTCGCCGGCAGATGACGGACCGAGGGTGACGAGCCGTGCGCCTCCGCGTGGATACGCTGTTTGATCGTGGGCGGCAGCGACCGGCCGCGTGGCAGCGACCTGGGTACGGTCGCCCTGGCCGGAGTGGCCTCGGTGACGTGGTGCGCGGCGGCGGGAGCCGGCGCGGGCTGCTCGGCCGGCTGCTGCACGGCGTTGCCGGCGGCAGCGGCCGGGGCGGTCAGCCCCAGGGAGGCGAGCACCGCGAAGAACGCGGTGATGAAGACAGTCCACAGTTTCTTGACCTTGAAGGCGGCCATGACCCCTCGCTTTCGGGTTGAGCGGTTTACATACCTTCCTCATGATGTGGACGCATCTTGAAAATCCACGGAGCTACGCCGCCGTCCGGCAGTTCTTCGGATGAACACCACTCGTACGGTCCAACCGGCCCCGCTGATCCGCGGTCGGAGCGCGCCCGAAGCCGTACCCGAAACAGCGCTCGCTCCTCGCTGACCGACGCGTAGCAGCGCACGTCAGCGCCCCTCCGGCGACTCCGTCCCGCCCCTCCACGCCGGCCGAGGCACGACTTTCGCTCCGCCGCCACCCGAAGCGATCGCCGCCGGGCGGGCCCCACCACCTGCTCGGCCGCGCGGCGTCACCCGCCTGCCGCTCAGAGCGCGCCGTATCGGCACAAACCGGAAAAGCTGATGCTCGGCCCGCCCCTAGGTCCGTCTTCGGCCCGCCGCTCGGCCCGCCCTACCGGCAGAAGAGAAAGAGAGAACGCCATGACGCTGCGCCCGTCCCGAGAGCTCATACGCTCGCGGCCCGTCGCCGCCCTCGCCTCTGTGTGCTCCGTGGCGGCGCTCACCGCGCCCGCCGTCGCCGACGGCGCTTCCAACGGTTCGGGCGCCGGAGGCGGCATAGCCAAGCCGACCGTGGTGCTGGTGCACGGCGCGTTCGCCGACGCCTCCGGGTGGGACGGGGTGGTGGAGCGGCTTCAGCGCGACGGCTATCCCGTCATAGCCCCGGCGAATCCGCTGCGCGGGCTGGCCAGTGACTCCGCCTATGTCGCAAGCGTGCTGAAGAGCGTCAAGGGACCGGTCATCCTCGCCGGCCACTCCTACGGCGGTGCGGTGATCGGCGAGGCCGCCGCCGGCAACCGCAACGTCAAAGCGCTCGTCTACATCTCGGCGTTCATGCCGGACAAGGGGGAGACGCTGGGGGCGCTGGGCGCGAAGTTCCCCGGCAGCGAGCTCAATCCGGCGCTCAGACAGGTGCCGTTCCGGAACGGCGACGGCACGACGGGCACCGATCTGTACATCAAGCCCGACAAGTTCCACCAGGTCTTCGCCGCGGACCTCGCGGCCTCCACCGCCGCGCAGATGGCCGCCACCCAGCGCCCGATCAGCGCCGTGGCCTTCACCGAGAAGGCCGGCGCCGCCGCCTGGAAGACCATCCCGTCCTGGTTCCTGGTCGCCACCAAGGACCGCGCGATAGCCCCGGACCTGGAGCGCTTCGAGGCCAAACGGGCGGGCTCCCACACCATCGAGGTGAATTCCTCGCACGTGGCGATGATCTCCCACCCCGGGACCGTCACCAGCCTCATCCTCGACGCCGTCCGCACCGAGGCCTCCGGCACCCCGTCCCTGGCCACGACGGGCGGCACCGCCTCGACAACGGGGCTGATCGGCGTCGTCGCGATCGCCGCGGGCGTGGGCCTGATCGTGGCCGTACGCAGACACCAGGCACGCGACCGCTGACCGCCGACCGCTGCCCCCGAGGACCGGCACTCAACGCACAAGACCCCCTCTGGACCGCGTCCGCGCAGTTCAGAGGGGGTTACTTGCTCCCTGGTGTCCGAGCTGGGGTTAAAGGGCCTTCACCAGGCCCACGCTTGGAAGGCAGGTCAAGCCCGGAACGGGCCGCTAGTCATGGTTTGAGATGGTTTAGATAGGAAAGCTCAACCGGGCACTCGGGCTGCGGGCACGCCGACAGTTCGCAGAGCCGACAGACGACAGTCGCGTGGTCTGCGCTTCGAGGCAGGGCTTCAAGGACGGTGGCGAGGAGGCGTTCGAGATGCCGGCGGTCATCAGGGAGGAGCGGCGCCAGAACGGTCGCGAGCACCTTCGATCGGGCAGCTAGCACATCGGCCGCCCTTTCATGTCCCGCCGATGTCAGGGTCAGCGCGACGGCCCTACGGTCCTTGTCGGTCCGGCCACGACGGACGAGGCCGTGCGCCTCAAGCTGCGCCACCATCCGCACTGCCGCCGAGTGCGTCAGGCCGGTTCGGCGACCCACCTCCATGATGGTGATCCCCGGGTGGTCCGCCAGTTGCACCACCGCGGCATCCGCCGTCGTCACCCGGAGCTCATCAGCTACCGCGACACACAAGGCGCCAAGGAGGTTCTCGACTCGCAACTCATGTGCAACACTCATACACATATTGTCCGGCATTCCGAGGTGGTTGTCCAGATGACACGTGGTGTCTCGTTCGGTGTGGGGGCCGGTCTGCTCTGGGGTCTGGCCTTCGTCCTTCCGGATCTTGTTCCGCGCTGGTCGGCACTGGCGGTCACCACCGGTCGGTACCTGGCCTACGGGGCGGTGTCGGTTGTGGTCCTCACCGTCATCACACGGCGCCGGCCGGGCACGCTGGAAACGCTTCGCCGCCACTGGCGGCCCGCATTGGTGTTCGCGGCCACCGGCAACGTCGGCTACTACCTTCTCCTCGTGGTCGGCATCCAGGCGGTCGGCGCTCCCGTCGCCACAGTCGTCGTAGGGTCGACGCCGGTGGTGGTTGCGGCGGTGTCAAACATTCGCGAGCGCCTTTACGCGTGGCGCCGGATCGCGCCTCCTCTGATCCTGGTCGGCGTTGGCCTGGCAACGGTCAGCGGCCCGAACGTGCTGCGGCCGGCAGGGTCTTCCCTGGCCGCTGTGCTGGGCATCGCGGCAAGTGCGGGCGCGGTCGCTCTGTGGACGATCTACGGGATCGGCAACGCGACGTTCTTGCGCCGGCACCGCGAGATAGGAGGGTCCTCGTGGTCGGCGACCGTCGGGATCTTCACCGGCCTGCTCGCGTTGGCGCTTGTACCCATGGCTGTCCTTCTCGGACCTGTCGAGGCCGGCCGAGGGGTGACCGGTAGCGACATCGGGGGCATTGTCGCGGTAAGCGCCGTGCTGGGGTGCGTGGTCTCCTGGGGCGGTACGTGGTCGTGGAACGAAGCATCCAGCCGGTTGTCGACGACTTTCGCCGGCCTGCTCATCGCCACCGAAACGATCTCCGGATACACCTACTCCTACGTCCTCGACGCCCGCCTGCCCCCGTCGACAGAACTGCTTGGCCTCGGCCTTGTCGTTGCGGGTGTCGTTGCCGTCACAGGTATCCGCCCCCGAACCCCGTCCTCGCGGACGCCGGGGACCAACGGCTTCAGCACCCGAGCAGGTGCTGATGGTGCAGCTCAGCTCGGAGGCGGATGTGGTGGCACCCGCCATGCGGTCGCCGGCTCCCTTGATGCCCCTCGTACTGGCGGGCTCGGTGATTCCAGTGAGTCCGGACCTCGGCGCCGCCCCTCGGCACGCGACGCCGCCCCACCTATCCGCGCGGCCTCTAAGTCCGAAGTGGCGTCGAACCGCTGTTGCACCTGACCGGGGTGGACGGAGACCGGGCACTCGAACCCGCGCAGGTCGGTGGTGAGTTGGTCGAGGGCGGGGGCCGGCTGGGACGTTGCGGTACGAGACGTAGTTGAGCAGCCGCTGCCCCTTGGCGATACCGCCGTCCAATCCGGGGACCGGATACAGGACCGCTGGTCGGTTTTGCCGGCGAGTTGGAAGAGGTAGTCGCGTTCGTCTTCGCCCAGGCGCAGGGCGCCGGCCAGGACGTCGAGGACTCTCGGGGAGGCGCCGGCCAGACGGCGTTGCTCCAGCCGTGTCCAGTAGTCGGTGCTGATCGAGGCGAGCTGGGCCACCTCCTCGCGGCGCAGGCCCGGCACGCGGCGAGACTGCCCGGGTGTGAACAGGCCGACGTCCGCCGGGTCGAGGCGGCCGCGGTGCGCTTTGAGGAACGCGGCGAGTTCCCTGGGACGGTCCGTGTGTGCGCTCACGCCACTCGTCGTCTCCCATGGACAGACCGACATGAAGGGGTATGGCGAACCTAGGAAAGCTCTTTCCCAGGAAGACTCTTTCCCCTGGTCAGGGCGGTGAGGCCACCGAATACTCAAGACCGAGCCCGAGAGAACTTCCCCTGAAAGGAAGTCAGCCATGCGTATCGACATCACCTTTGACAGCCACGGCAACCGTCTGGCCGGCCACCTTTACCTCCCTGAGGGGCGTACCGGGGCGGCTCCGGGGATCGTCGTGGTCGGAGCCGCCTCCGGCACCAAGGAGCAGTCCCCGGCGGCCTACGGCGCCCGGCTCGCCGAACTCGGCTATGCGGCCCTGGCGTTCGACCACACCAGCTACGGCGACAGCGA
>NZ_JBHUBB010000006.1:297818-304644 GCF_042789485.1 Streptomyces sp. NPDC056835 | reverse complement strand
CCCGCCAGGTTCCGGCCCCCCCACCCCCCCCTGGGCGGGGCCCTCTCCCTCACCCCGGTCCTGCCCCCGCCCCCCCCCCCGCCCTCGGCACGGTGTGACCCCACTCGGGTGGGGTCACACCGTGCCGAGGGCGATTCCGGTGCTACGCCGCGTGCAGCGCCAGCGTCGGCGAGAGGCGGGCCGCACGCACCGCCGGGTAGAGTCCCGCGACCGTACCGATGACCAGCGTCGCTCCGAAACCGCCTCCAACGGCCCACAGCGGAACCACCCACGGCAGGCCGTCGACGCGTGCGAAGACCCCCGTCGCCGCGACGCCCAGCACGACGCCGGCCAGGCCGCCGAGGCCGGACAGCAACAACGACTCCGTGATGAACTGGACGCGGATCTGGCCCCGTGCCGCGCCGAGCGAACGCCGCAGACCGATCTCGAACCGTCTCTCCAGCACCGAAATGATCATGGTGTTGGCGACGCCGACCCCGCCAACGAGAAGCGCGATGCCGCCGAGCCCGAGGAGCAGGCTGCTGAACGCCCCCTCCATCGCGGCCTTCGCCTGTAGCTTGGCGGACGGGTCGGTGACCTTGATGTTCTGCGGGTTCTCCGGGTCGATGCCGGCAGCGAGGAGGTTGCGGACGTTTTCGACGGTGTCGTTCGTCGAGCGCTCGTACACCCTGGTCGGATGGCCGTCGAGGCCGAGGAACCGCTCGGCGGCCTCCCAGCCGACCAGGGCGGCGCGTCCGAGTTCCGGAGCCAGTGGCAGCGGTTCGAGTATGCCGACGACCGTGAAATAGCGGTTGCCCAGCCAGACCTGCTGCCCCGCCGCGCGGAGACATGGCTGAGTACGACGGCCGGATAGCGGCCGTTGGCCCCGTTGAGCCGGCTTCCGCTGCCCACCTCGCCCCGTACGACCTTCAACAGCCCTTCGGACGCCGCCAGGACACTGATGCCGCCGGTCTCGTTCTCGGAAACCTTCTCGCTTCGGCGTACGGACGCTTTGACGGTGCCGGTCGCGCCCGCCTGCTCCACCCCGTCGATACGGCTGACTGCGCCGACGGCGTGTTTGGGCAGCTTGACGTCCTCCCCGGCGAACATCGACTCGCCGGGCTCCGCCACCAGCATGTTGGTGCCCAGCCTGTCGAGCCGCTGCGACAGCCGCTCCTTGCTCGACGCGGAGATGCCGACCACCGCGATCATGGTGGCGATGCCTATGGCGATGCCCAGCGCGGACAGGACGACGCGCAGCGGGCGCCTGCGCATGCCAGCGGAGCCGACGTGGAGGACGTCGCGCGGGCTGAGCCGGGCGGGCCTGAGCTTGCGGCGGGCCATCAGGCGCCCGTCCAGCCGTCGTTGGGCAGGCCGGGTGATGCGCCATGCCGTACGTCAGGCGGTGCGTCGCCCGGTACGCCCGTCCCCTCGCTGTCCCGCCGGCCCGTCCCCGCGCCGCCATCCCTGACGCCACTCATCACGTCCTGGACCACCTCGCCGTCGCGCAGCCGCACTTGCCTGGGCAAACGCGCGGCGACCTCAAGGTCGTGCGTGATGATGGCGATGGTCGCCCCCGTCGCGCTCAGGTCGTACAGCAGCCTCATCACCGACTCGCCCGACACGGAGTCCAGCGCGCCCGTCGGCTCGTCCGCCAGCAGCAGTTCGGGTTCGCCGACGACGGCACGTGCGATGGCGACCCGCTGCTTCTGCCCTCCGGACAACTCGTGCGGCCGGTGTCCTCTGCGGTCCGCGAGACCGACACGTTCCAGTGCGTCGGCGGCCCGCCTGCGCCGTTCGGCGCGTGGCAGGCCGGAGTAGAGCAGCCCTTCCGCCACGTTGTCCTGTGCGCTGATACCCGGCACCAGGTGGAATGCCTGGAAGACGAATCCCACGTGGCGTGCGCGCAGGGCGGACAGTTCGCGGTCGGACAGGTCAGGGACGTCGAACCCGGCGATGGAGACCGACCCGGAGGTGGGCCGGTCCAGGGTGCCGATGATGTGCAGCAGTGTGGACTTTCCGGAGCCGGACGGCCCGACAACGCCGACCAGTTCGCCCTTCTCGATGCCCAGGTCCACGCCGCGCAGCGCCATGACGCCACCCGCGTACCGCTTGGTGACCCCCTTGAGGTCGACGACACGCGTCATATCTTCGGCACCCCCACCTACCTGGCCAAGCCGTTCGTGTACGACGAACTCCTGGCGCGCGTCCTCGCCCTCGGACGACGTGCCCGGCCCGCGCTGCCTCCGGTCATCGAACGGGCCGGACTGGTCCTGGACACCGCCCGGCGCCAGGTCACCAGGGACGGCCGCTTCCTCACCCTGTCCCGCAAGGAGTTCGCCGTGCTGGAGACACTGATGCGGGCCGACGGCGCGGTCGTCAGCGGCGACGACCTGATCGAGCAGGTGTGGGAAGAGGGCACCAGCTACCGCACGAACGCGGTCCGCGTCACCCTCTCCAAACTCCGGGCCAAGCTCGGTGACCCACCCGTGGTCGAAACGGTCCCCGGCTGCGGCTATCGCGTCCGGGCGAACCGATGAACAGCGAAAGGGCCCGGCTGACCACCCTCTACACCGGACTCCTCATGCTCGCCGGCATACTGCTGACCGGCCTCGTGTACCTCCTGCTGAAGCAGAGCCTCGAATCCCAGATCGGTCGCGCGGTCGCCGCGATCACACTCACGGATGAGCCCGGCGCGGCCGCGACCGAACAGACGGCCCAGCTGAAGACGGTGGGCAGGCCCGCCGGGGACGAATCCCAAGTCGCCGAGACGGTGAGCCATGTCGCCGGGGACGCGGCACTGAGCCGCCTGCTCACTGTCTCCGGCCTGTCCCTGGTCGCGTTCGCCGTCGTCTCCGCCGCGCTGGCCTGGTGGATGGCCGGCCGGGTGCTCCACCCCGTCGGCGTCATCACCACGGGCGCAGGGAACTCCACAGCACACGCCCGCGGCGCTCGCCTCCGCACCGCGTGCCGGCGGCCGCCAGAAGCCTGGGTGTCCGCGCTGGGCAGACCGGCCTGGAAGATGAGTACGACGACTCACGCCCCGGTCGGCGCCCGTCTCCGACGATGGAGGTCAACAACTTCGAGACCGGAGACCTCTCGTGCTCAGTCGCATCGCCGACATCCTGGTGCCCGCCGTCGGCCGTCTGTCGGTGACCGCCGAACCCGGCGCCGAACTCGCGCCCCGCAGCATCATCGCCGCGAACCACACCTCGCTCGCCGACCCCGCCATCGTGGTCGCAGCCCTCCACCGCCTCGGCGTTGAGCCCGTCATCATGGCGACCGCGGGGCTGTGGCGCATCCCGCTGCTGGGGCGCGCTCTCGCCCGCGAAGGACACATCCCCGTCCTCCGGGGGGACCGGCGCGCCGTGGAAGCGCTGGACGCTGCGGCCGACGCCCTGGAGCAGGGACGGCTGGTCCTCATCTACGCCGAGGGCGGGCTGCCCCGCCGCAGGGACGCGGCGGAAGCGGCCCCCGGGACCTTCCGCGGCGGCCTGGCCCGGCTCGCCGAGCGCACCGGCGCCCCCGTCGTGCCGTTGGGCCAGGCCGGCGCCCGCCGGATCACCTCGGGCAGCACCGTCAAGCAGCTCGCGGGCCTGGCCACCGCACCTCTGCGCAGGCCGGACCTGCACGTGCACGTAGGCACCCCGCTGAAGCTGACCGGCGACCGCGCCGCACGAACGGCGCTGGCCCGGACCGCGGTGACCACCGCGTGGCGAACGGCAGCCGTCCACCTGGGCGAGCCCGCCGCGCTCACCGCATAGCCCTACCGTGGCCCGGCCGGCCCGGAGCCCGTTGGGGCAAACCCCCGGCGTTCGGGCTCCCGGCCGGCGAGACAAAAGGGGCCACGTTGTCGATGTGGCCCGACGGTTGACGCGCTCTCCCCCACCGCGGCTGGGCGTACTCATCCGCGAAGCTCTCCCCGCCCCGGAGCGGCCGCTTTACCGCTACTCAATGGACATTGTCAAGGACCTCTCGCAGCTTGCGCGCGAAGGCCTCAGGCTGCCCGGCATAGCCGGACTCGCCGTCGAGGAAGCCGCCGTGGTGGCTCGGGAACACCGTCACCCGCTGACCGAGCAGTTCGGCTGTCGCCACCGAGGTGCGTCCAGTGAACGTGTCCCCGGACTCCTCGCCCACCGCGATCACGACCCGCGTCGGCGCCGCGGTCAGCGCGTCGGCATCGGGCCGGTAGCCGCTGACCGCCCAAGACCGGTCGGAGAGCAGTGGATCGTCACGGGAGCCGTCATCCTCGGTCGGCATGCCGAACGCGGCGGGATCCGGCGCGGGCTGGGCGAAGTAGTCATCGGTGAACTCGCCCTGCCACGACGTCATCACGATGAAGGCCGCCATGCCGGCACCCCACCCCTTCTCCTCGTACGCGTCCCGGACACCGGCCCGGGCGCGCTCAGCGGCCCGGGCATCGGGGAGCAGCGGAATGACCGGCGGCTCGTGCGCCACCAGAGTGGTCACACCATCGGGGTATGCCGCCACAAGTGCGAGCGCGGTCACCGCGCCGCCGCTGCTCGCGAACATCTCGACCGGGCCCGCGCCAAGCGCCTCGATGAGGGCGCGCACATCGGCGGCCTGGGTCCTGGGCGCATGGTCGACCCGGCCGTCCTTGCGGGTGCTGCGACCGAGGCCGCGCGGGTCGTAGGTGATCACGGTGCGCTCGGGGAAGTACGACGTCAGCGCACGGAAGCCGCTGGCGTCCATGGGCTGGCCGATCATGAGCAGCGGTGGACGTCCGTCAGTGGTCGGCAGCGGGCCATGGACGTCATAGGCGAGATCGACCTCGGGAGTCTTGAGTATCTGAGCAGTCATAACCGTGTAGACCGTTTCCCCATCGAGAACTCATCGGCCCCTACGCCCGCAGCGTTCCACACCGCCGCCGCGCGGTCGCCGGTGTAGTGGCCATGGGGGACCTGGGGGACCTAGGAGACCTGGGGGCGGAGACGTTGACGAACAGAAACAGCAGACCCTGCTCGTCAACAACGCCGACATCGCGGGCGCGGTTCTCATCGCTGGCCTCGACGGTGTCCGCGCCTCGATGGTCGTGGACTTCCGAGGCACGCTGTCGATACTCAGTGCTCGTCACCTCCGTGCACCTCCGTGCACCTCGGAACATGACAATCACGGTGACCGATCGACGACGTCCCCACAGATCAACACAGGATGGCACAACAGAACGGTTTCGGCTGACACACACCTGGTTGCGGCGCATACGGGCGGGGTCCTCTCCCGGGGCTGGGAGAGGACCCCTTGGTCCATCGTCCGGGACTTTCGCGACGCGCCCCTAGGTCCTGTCTTCAAAGTAGCGCCGTCCGCCCGGAGGGCGGGCTCGGAGGCGTCCGGTGCGTGCGATCGCAAGGCGGAGGGTCGCCCCAGTACTGGATGTACTGGGGTGATCCCGACAACGCCGCGAGCGTGCGTGCCGGACGTCGCCGATCAGGCGGGACTTTGAAGACAGGGCCTAGAAGCCGCCGCTGCGAATCCGGTCGCGGATCCAGACACCGGCCTCCTTGAGGACCGAGGTGCCGGTCCACTGGCCGCGTGCGCAGGTACCGGTCTTGAAGACCGCGCCGGACCGATCGTCGTCCGAGTAGTTCCAGTTGGTCCAGCTGATCTTCTTCTGGGCCATCAGGTCGATGTACCGCTGCGACTGGGTGAAGTCGTTGGCGCCCTCACCCGCGTAGTTCTGGGTGCCGAACTCCGTGACGAACATGGGGATGCGGTCCGCGGCCCGGGAGAGTGCGTTCAGGTACTCCGATTTGTGCGACGCGGCGTAGAAGTGGAACGTGTACATGATGTTGTCGGCGTTCACCGGGTTGTTCACGACCTCGGTCTCGTTGGCGCCGTCGGAGACGCCGAGTGAGGACCAGGCGCGAGTGCCGACGAGGACGACGCCGTCGGGGTCCTGGGCCCGGACCACCGGGATGATGGTCTCGGCGTAGCTCTTGATCTGCGGCCAGGAGACGCCGTTCGGCTCGTTGGCTATCTCCCACAGGACGTTGACCTTGTCCTTGTGGCGGCGAGCCATCTCGGTGAAGAAGGTGCGGGCCCGGGCGGTGTTGGCGTTGGGGTCGCCCGGGGTGAGCTGGTGCCAGTCGACGATCACATACAGGCCACGTGCGCTGGCCTGGTCGACGATCCGGCTCGCGAGGTCGGTGAACCTGGCCGGGTCGGTCTCGTAGCCGCCCTCCTGCACATAGGTGGAAACACGGAGGATGTCGCCGTTCCAATCGTTGGCGAGGGCGTCCAGCGAGCCGTCGGTCACGCACTGCGCGTACCACTGGGTGCCGTGGGTGCTCATCCCGCGCAGTTGGATCGGGACGCCGGACGCGTTGCAGAGCTTGGTGCCGCAGACGCGGACCTTGCCGTTGATGCTGACCGGGGTGTCGGCCGCGCGGGCGACCTGGGGGTTGCGGTCCTGGCCGCCGGCCGGCGCGGAGGCACCGGCCTGGGCGGTGACACCGAGGCCCAGGAACAAGGCTACGGCCAGGGCGAGGACGCCGGTGGGACGCAGTTTCTTGAGGAGCGATGAGGGCATGGCAGACCCTTCATGAGGCGGACATGACAATCTAGGTGGGGAGTCCATGGACGTGGTGCGCTCCACGGGGAGTAATTGAAAGTTAGGTTTGTTTCCAGTTACCCGTCAAGGGCTGGTTAGGTTTATTTCCAATTGGCCGTCGAGGGCGGAGGAGAGACCTGGTGCACGGTGGCGTCCGGAGGGGCCGTTGGGGCCGGTGGCCCCCCATTTCGGCGCCCCCGGGCGGCGGGCACGGGGGCTTTGGATGCCGCAGGTGAAACGTGGGGGGCCGCGGGGGGGCGGGGATGTGGTGGCTGTCCG
>NZ_JBHUBB010000006.1:12894-297808 GCF_042789485.1 Streptomyces sp. NPDC056835 | reverse complement strand
GGCGTATTTTACACCTGGTGAATGGTGGTTACCTCAGCGAACTTTCGCTCCGGACGCCACCGATGTCGCCGCCACAGGCCGGCGGCCACGCGGACTTGGCATGCCGCAGGACAACGAGGCGGGCCGGCGCGGGCGCTGTCATGTCGTACCTCTCCGCATGGTGCACAGGATGGTACGTCTCGTGGATCAGGCTGCCTGTTTATTGACGGCGTGCGCACCGGCGTTGACGACGTTGAAATGCGGCAACGGCAGCAGCGGGGACGTACCGGCCGGGGCGCCGACGTGCTCCCACAGCTCACGCCCGTGGAAAGGTCCGCTCACCGACCAGCACCAGAGCATCCAGCGGATCACCGTCCCGGCCAAGGCGGTCCAGCCGGATCGCCCCGCCACGTGGTCCATCTCGTGGGCCCCGGCGACTTCCTTGTCCCGGCGCCCTCTGAGCGTGCTCGGCGGCGACTGCCTCGCCGATATCGCCGTGCTTCGGGCCGAGCCCGGAGTGTTCGGGCCGGTCACCTCCGACCCACAAGACAGAACACGCCCATCCACCGAAGTTCAGAGCCCGCGTCAGCAAGCTGACACAGGCTCATGAACATCCGAGGCCGGCCCTGGATCAGGCCCTGGCGATATCCCTGCCCGGCATCGGCTCCGCGAGTGCTGTCCGCCATTCAGGCGCGCCGAACGGGTCGGCGAAGTACTGCGTCTCGTGCACCACGTGCCCGTGGGCGAATTCCATAATGCTCACTGAGTAGGTGGGCACGCCGTCGTACGTGATGACACACTCGCTCACCCACAGATCCCCGCCGCCGACGATCCGGTGGACGGTGAAGTGCCGACTGGCAGGGTGCCCCCCACGTTGCGCCGCGATCGTCGCGCGGCCCCGGAATCGTTCACCCGACTGGGGGTAGTCGAGGATCGCGTCCGCGGCGTAGATGGCGTGCTCGGCTTCGGTATCCCCACGTTCCGATGCCCGCCAGTGTTCCTCGATCGCGGCCCTGGTGCGGATATCAGCATCCATCACATTGTCCCTTCTGCAGACGGCCGGAACGATCCGGGGACCTGGGAACGCTTCGAGGCTCCCTCCCAGGACGCGGGGCCGTTGAGCGCAATGGGCAACAGTGACAGCGTAGACCGCCCAACGCAGCGACTCAGCGACTCAGCGTGAGGACAGCCGCGGGTCAAGATCGGACAATTAGTGAGGCGTGGAGTCGAGCCCGGATGGGCGTATGCGCTGGGCCCCGCCGCCGGAAGCATCGCAGACTACGTCCCCGACCTGCCGGAGTGATTAGAGATCACCGCACTCCACTGTGCAATCAGCACACCAGCAGCCTGACCATTGGGTGGTCTGTCCACTGTCACACATACCCTCACATGGAACGCTCGTGACTGACCACACGACCGGTCCAACACTCCTCCGAGGTCACCCACAGTTAGCAGCACCGCGGATAAGCACCATTGAAAACTCCCGGGCCATCGCTACCCGCTTGTACGCTCACCTGGCGGCCTGAGCACGAAGGTACGCTCCGTCGGCGACGGTCGGGCACGGCCGCTTGCTCTGCATGTCACCGCCGGTCAGGCCGGCGACGCGCCGGCCTTCGAGGCGGTCATGGCCGGAATCAGGATCCCGCGAACCGGCCTCGGCAGGCCGAGGACCGCCCCGACGCCGTCCTCGCGGATCGCGCCTACTCCTCCCGCGCGATCCGCGGACACCTGCGACACCGGCGTAATCCGTGCCGTCATTCCGCAACCCGCCGATCAGGTCGAACACCGCCTGTCCTCGTAGCGGAGCTACGAGGACATTCCGGCAACGCGGCGAGCGAGCGTGCGTGCAAGACGCCCCCGGGCAGACGGGACTTCGGCCTCTTAGACCCCCGGGGCCGGCTTCCAGTCCTGGACGAGGAGCCCGAGCAGCACCTCGTCCAGAAACTCGCCCATCACCCAGGCCGAAGAGCGCAGCACGCCCTCGCGTACGAAGCCGTTACGCTCGGCGGAGCGCAGCATCGCCGCGTTGTCCGACAGCGTCTCGATCTGCAGCCGCTGCAGGCCGCGCACGACGAAACCGTAGTGGCACAGCACCGCGACCACGTCGGTGCCGTAGCCCTTGCCGCGAGAGGACGGCAGCAGCCCAAGCCCGATGTGCGCGGACCGGTTGTGGTTGTCGATGTTCCACAGCACCGCGGTGCCGACCAGGGCGCCGCCGTCCAGCTCAACCACGGAGAACGGGACGTGCCCCTGCTCCTTGTCGTCCACGACGAGCCGCGAGTCCTTCGAGCCGGGCGTGATCGGCCGCCACGGCCGGCCGTCGGCCCGCGAGGCGTTGACCACGTCGTCGTAGAGCTCGGCCCGCAGGATCGGGATGTCGTCCTCGTGCCGGGCCCTGAGCCCCACCTTGCTGCCCTTTAGCATGCAAGCTTCCTATCCGACCGGGCTGGCCGGCGGCAAACCAATAAGACCCGTCAACGGCCAGTCAAAGAGACAGAGCCAAGGCGGGCGCTGCGGTGCGGTGCGGTGCGGACGTGCTCGTGCCCCCAGGGACGGCGGAGGTCCGGCGCTCGGAGTAGGCGGTCGTGCGCGGTATCGGCGCGTGGCTCGGGGTACCCCGCGCGGACCACACGGCGCCGAGCCCGATCAGCATGTACTGGTCCGTGCCCAAGACGGAGGCCGGGCGTTTTGTGCTCCGCCGATGCGGTGGCCAGGCTGCTGCGTCTAGGACACGCCCGTGTGGAAGGCGCCGCCCGGTGACCGCGACCTTGTACGAGACGCCCGCCTGCCGCTGCCACGGCCGAGCCTCGAAACAGCGGTTTTCCGTCGTGCCCGACTGATGCGGTCGGTGGCGTTGCCGGCGGCAGGCCACAGCGTCAGCCTCCTGACGGTCCTGCCAAGGCGGAGGTGACTTCTTCGGTTTCACCTCGGGCGGTCTTGAGGAGCAGTCCGACGATGTCGTCCCAGGAGGAGAGAGTTGCGTCCACCGGTTCCGGCCGGTCGGATTCGACGTTCTGCCACCGTACGAACCTGTCCGGGAAGACGCTCAGCGACCATCCGGACTCGTGTTGCAGTGAGACATCCGGGTGTTCCTCGTCCGCGCCGGTCAGTTCGGCAAGGATTTCACGGATTCGCGCCTCGTCGGGCTCGTCGAATCCTTCGCCCATGGTGTCGTACATGAAGTAGGTCACGGTCATGCTCTCTGGTTGGGCGGTGCGCCGTTAGGGACGGCCCATTCAGCATGTCCGCCGGAACAGCCTGGGTGGAGGACGTCCCACCAGGGACTTCCGAGGAGGTGTACTGGTACGGGGGGACGAGCGTCATCACACCCGCGTTCCGCCCCTCACTCTGCCGCACCAAGCCCGGAGCGAGCTGTTGAGCCGGCGAGAGACGCCTTCCTTCTGCCACTTGGCGAAGTAGCCGTAGACCGTCTCCCTGGCGATTATGTGGAATCAGGTTGTCAAGGTTCCCCCCTGTTTACCTTGGCGAACCTCCGCGATGGGCAGCAGGTGACGGTGGCGTAGGTACACCAGCCGCGGCACAGGTCATAAGGCTGCCAGGGCTGGCCGCCGCCCCGGAAGCGGCGGCGCGGCGGTCGACGACGACACCCCAGCGACAGCCAGATGGGCCGCATCACCTGGGCAAAGGAGGAGGGATTGGGCTCAGGTCCTTTGAGGGTGCCGTTGTTCAGGCTGTGGGTATGAGGTTGTCCTGGTAGCGGTGTTGGTGATTGCGGTTGCGGTTGCGGTCTTGCTTCTCGTGCCAGGTCTAGGTACGGGAGCGATCGGCATTGTTCGCCGTGGCGGTGAGGGCGTCGAGGACAGCTTCGGTGGCCGCCGTGGGACGGCGGCGAGCGCTGACGGCCACGGACAGTTGCCATGTCAGACCCGGTGCGTCGAGAGGGATCACGAGCTGGCCGTCGCCGCCGGTGGCCGCCGAGGCGGGCAGCAGAGCCGTGCCGAAGCCGGCGCCGACGAGCTTGTTCATCAGCCCGTAGTCAGCGACTTCGGTTGCTGACAGCGCCGGGCCGAGCACCCGGTCCACAGTGTGCCGCACTCCCCAGCCCGGTGGGAAGCGCAGGATCGGCTCGGCCGACAGGTCGGACAGTGTGATCGTGGCACGTCCGGCCAGCGGGTGGTCCGCGCGGCAGGCGAACACCAACGGTTCCTCGATCAGCGGCCTGAACATGATCCCGTCGGGCTGCCGCTCGCCGCTCGCCGTCAGCGCGACGTCCAGCGAACCGTCAAGGATCGCCCGCAGGTTGCCCGTGGAGCCGGCCGATGACTGGCGGAGCTGGACAACGACCTCCGGATGGCGGGTCCGTAGGTCGGTAAGCACCGTGGCGAGGTCGAGCGGTCCTGTGCTGAACGTACTGCCGAGCACGACCGTCCCCCGTACCCGGCCCGAGGCGGCGTGGACTTCGTCCCGCGCGCTCCGTACGGCGTTCAGCACGCGCTGGGCGGCGGTACGGAGGGCGTCCCCGTGCTCGGTCAGGGCAACAGGCGTGACCGAGCGGTCGAACAGCGGTACGCCCAAGTCCCGCTCCAGCCGGGCGATCGCGCTGGACATCGCGGACTGCACAATGTGCGCCTTGCGGGCCGCGGCGGTGAAGCTCCCGGTCTCGCAGCAGGCGAGGAAGTACTCAAGGTCGCGGATCTCCATAGCCGGAGTCTAGGGTGCGTCATCGATAAAATCGATTGGGCCCAGCATTTGTGATCGTTGGACATGATGAGGAGGCGTGGCGGACGCTTGAGACGCCATCCGGCGGGGCGTAGGCGGAGCAGGTGGCCCGCCGCGTGCGGTGGGACCCCTGGACCTGGCCGCCCCGCCGGGTTCCGGGGTCCGCCGCCTCGCCCCGGCCCCGACCGCTGCCCCGCCCCTCCGCCCCCGGCCCGTCGAAAAGAAAGCCGCCATGGCCGTCTCCTCCCCCCTCAACAGCCGCCCGACGGTGGCCGCGATGCTGGTGCTGACCGCGGTGACCGGACTCATCGACACCTTCAGCTATCTCCAACTCGGACACGTCTTCGTTGCCTATATGACCGGCAACGTCATCTTTCTCGGCGCCGGCCTGCGACCGGGCGCCCATCCGGCGGTGGCCGCCTCGGCCACCGCCCTCGCCGGGTTCGTCCTGGGATCGCTCACCGGCGGTCGTATCGCCGCCCACCTGTCCCGCCGGCCGCGCCGCTGGCTGGTCGTGGCCCTGGCCGCCGAAGCGGTCATACTCGCCCTCGTCGCACTGCTCGCCGGTGGTGGGCAGGCCACACCCGGCGGGCGCGGCGCGTATGTATCCATCGCCTTGCTCGCTCTGGCGGCCGGGCTCCAGAACAGCACGGTCCGCCACCTCGGAGTACGCGACCTCAACACGTCCGTGCTGACGTTGACCCTCACCGGGCTGACCGCCGACAGTGCCCTCGGCGGGGGGTCCGGGGCGAAGGCCCACCGCCGGCTCGGTTCGGTCGCTGCGATGCTCGGCGGCGCCGCGGTCGGCGCAACCCTGCTCCAGGAGTCGGCCACGTCAGTCGTCGTCCTCGCCGCGGTCCTGGTCGCGCTGGTCTCCGGCGCCTTCGCGACGGGGCGGTCGGCGGCCTCGGGAGCGTCGGGTCCCGAGGCCGCAACGTGGGCAGACGTCTCGACCAGCACCACACCTCGGACTGCCACGTATGCCGGGCCGCACGGTCCACGCCCAGCGCACCACCCCGGTCATGACCATTAATCCTGGGCATTCAGTGGATTCGGGCAATCTGACGCCCCGATAGCAGAAAGGCGCACGCCCGGGCCTTTGAGCGGGTTTGTCTTGTTGTTGACGTCTTCGGTGGCTCCGTTGCTGTAGGCCAGGTCGAGGCCTGCTTGCACAGCGGCACGGCATTTCTCCCCCACGTGGATGAAGGGGTGCGGTGCCGGGAGATCGTCGGCCACCACCAGGCGGCGCACGCCCGCGTTGGCCAGGCCGGTGGTTAAGGCGCGAACATCCGATCCGGCAATGGAGGTGCGGCGGCCGAGCCCGTTCGTGTGTGCAGGCTTACCGATCAGGGCCTGCCTGGACCCTCAGTGGGCGGGCGGCCGTCCCCGCCAACTCAGCGCTGACGACGAGGACTTCGTCGTGGCGACGGCCACCGCCCGCCCGGGCGGCGCCCCCATCTACGTGATCCTGGACAACCTCTCCGCGCACAAGGGCACCAAGATCCGTGCCTGGGCGAAGAAGTACAAGGTTGAGCCGTGCTTCACCCCGACCAGCTCATCCTGGGCCGACCCCATCGAGGCGCACTTGGGACCGCTGCGGCAGTTCACCCTCGCCAACTCCCACCACCCCAACCACACCGTCCAGACCCGGGCCCCGCACACCTACCCGCGCCGGCGCAACGCCAACGCCCGCCACCCCGACGTCCTGGCCACACAGCGCGAAGAGCGCGCCCGCATCCGCAGCGAGAAAGGCATCCGCGGGGGCGGACAACCACTCGCCGCCACGATTTGAACCAAACCGGCGATACAGCCAGAGCACTAAGATGCTCGGATGCCCAACGAACCTGCACCCGCCACGCTGTCGGACCTGGCCCGGCGGCTGGTGCGCACGTCCTTCGGGGCGCGCGCGACCGAACCGATGCCGCTGGCGGCAGGCGCCTGGTCGCAGGCGTTCGAGCTGACCATCGATGGCGCGGAGGCGGTCCTGCGCGTCGGGGCGCATGGTACGGACTTCGCCAAAGACGAACTCGTCGCCGGTTTCGCAAGGCCCGGTCTGCCCGTGCCACCGGTGCTGGCCCGGGGTGTGATCGACACCTGGCATTACGCGATCTCGGCCCGCGCGCACGGGATCGGGTTCGACGACCTCTCCGCCGCCGACGTGACGCTGACGCTGCCGAGCCTGCTGACCACACTCGACGCCATCGGCGAAATCGACCTTTCCGGCACCGCCGGCTACGGCATCTGGACCCCGGACGGGCAAGCCCCGTATGACTCCTGGCCGGACGCGTTGCTGGCCATCAGTACCGAGACGGCCCGGGTTCCCGGCTGGCGAGCAGCGCTGGCCGACTCCGAGATCGGGCTCGGACCGGTGGAAGCCGGGCTGACCGCACTCGCCGCGCTCACGCCATACCTGCCCGACGAGCGCGACATGATCCACGGCGACCTGCTCAGTCACAACGTCCTCGCTGCCGACGGCACCGTCACCGCCGTACTGGACTGGGGCAACGCCCTGTACGGCGACAGCCTCTACGACGCGGCCTGGCTCATCTACTGGTGGCCGTGGTACCCGCAGTGGCGCGATGTCGATATCTACGCCGCGTTGCTGGCCCACTGGCGCGCCACCGGTCCGCTCCCCACCCACCTGCGCGAGCGCCTCCACGCCTATCTCATCCATATCGGCCTCGATGCCATCGCCTACTGCACCTTCCAGCGCCGCTGGGACGAAGTGCGGTCCAACGCCGACATCGTGGCCGCGCTGGCCAACAGCGCACCGGGCGAGTACGTCCTCAACCCACCCACGATTCGCTCCTCGTAACCGCAACCACGGGCCCACCGGCCGTTGGTGCGACCTCAACACGGTGAACCTTCACGGTCACAGCCCTGAAGCCCTGAGAGCTCCTAACGAAATGACCTCTGAGGTGGTTGGATCACTCCAGGACCGGTGATCCGGAGGTGCGGGCTTCCCGCGGCCGAAGCCACGGGAAGCCCCGAGCGGTGGGACAAGCTCAGATGCAGACCACAATCTTCCCCCGCGTGTGTCCGCGCTCGGCGTATGCGTGCGCTTCCGCGATCCGTTCGAGCGGGTAGGTCCGCTCGATGCGCGGTGTGTAGCGGCCTTGCCGGCCGAGTTCGCCCGCTTCGGCGAGGAGTGTGGAGTCGTTCTCCGCGTTGGCCAGACGCACACCCAGGCGATGCGCGTTGGTGTAGTCGGCGATCGTCGACACGCGAGCAGGATCGCCCACGAGCGCGATGAGATCGGCCAGGGACCCGGAGGCCGCAGTGTCGAGCACGATGTCGACACCGTCCGGAGCCAGGGTGGCGAGGCGCTCCGCGAGGCCGGTGCCGTAGGTGGTGGGAACGGCTCCGAGAGAGGTAAGGAACTCGTGGTTTCGCTCGCTGGCCGTCCCGATCACGGTTGCACCCTGAGCCACCGCGATCTCCACCGCGGCACTGCCTACGCCTCCGGCGGCGCCCTCGATGAGAAGGGTGCGCCCCCGCAGGGGACCGAGCGCCTTCAGCCCGCCCATCGCGGTCACAGATGCCAGACCGGCGCCGGCGGCCTCCTCGTCGGTCCACGTGGTGGGGGCGTGGGCCCAGGCCGAGAGCACGGCCAGCTCCGCTGTCGCGCCGGTGACGCCGCCCAGCCCGAAGACACGGTCGCCGATGCTCACCCCCTGCACCCCCTCACCGATCTCGTCGACCACGCCGACGGCATCACGCCCAGGAATCGCGGGCAGGTCCACGGGAAGCACCTCTTGCACCGCACCGGAACGCACCTTCCAGTCGACGGGGTTGACACCGGCCGCCGCGACGCGGACGCGGATCTCGCCGGGCCCGGGATGCGGGTCCGGCGCCTGCTCGACCACCAGGGCCTCCACACCGCCGTACTCGTGATAACGGACTGCGCGCATAACGTTCTGCCTTTCCATACGGCCTGAACCGGCCGTTCGTGAGATCAGTGGGGTGATTGCCCGGCCGGCGCCGACGCCCACTACGCTAAAAGCTGACGTCAGTGTCAGGTGCAAGTCGGGCGGGCCGCCCGAACAGAGGAGGACCGGTGCGCATCGGTGAGGTCGCCGGCAAGGCGGGAGTGAGCGTCCGGGCGATGCGCTACTACGAGGAGCAGGGTCTGCTTCAGGCGTGGCGCAGCCCCGGCGGCCAGCGGCATTACCCCGACACCGCCGTCGGCCGAGTCCGGCTGATCCAACAGCTGTATGCCGCGGGCCTCCCGAGCAGAGTGGTCCGCGAGGTGCTGCCGTGCGTGGACTCGGGTGCAGCTCAAGCGCCCTTGGCACTCCTGGACCAGCTGGCGGCCGAGCGTGTCCGCATCGACCAGCGGATCACCGACCTGCTCGCTGTGCGCGACCGGCTCGACGACGTCATCACCCTCACGCAGGACCCTGATTCCGACTGCTCTCACATGCGGTGAAGACTACTGCCGCAACGACTTCAGACGTCGCGAACAGATGAGTGCGCATCCGAGGGTGAGGAAGGCTTCGTGAATGTCGTCGCGTATCTCCCAGCGGATGCGCAGACGGCCGAACCAGTGCGGGTGGGCGAAGGCGCGCTCTACGACCCAGCGCTGGGTACCCAGGCCAGAGCCGTGCTCGGTGCCGCGGCGGGCGATCAGTGGCTTCACGCCGAGGTCCCAGACCAGGCGGCGGTACTTGTCGTGGTCATAGCCGCGGTCGCCCAGCACCACGTCCGGGCGGCTCCGTGGCCGACCGCGCTTGCCCCGCACCGGCGGCACGGCCTGCAGCAGCCGGATGAGCTGGGTGACATCGTTGCGGTTGCCATCGGTGACCGTCTGTTTACTGCCGCTTCTGCCGAGCTCTCGCGGCAGGTGTTCCCAGGCGATCCCGGTACGCGGCACGAATTCGAGGGCGGTTCGGGTGCCCCACTCGTGGCTCCCTCACCTGGTCAGGCAGTGCCGGTTCGCGACGCTGTCATGAGTCGAGCGGTTGGGAGAGTCCGATCTTGCTCGGGGCGGGATTCTCCATCTTCGGAAGGGCTCCTCGTTGTGTTCGCGTGAGTGTGGGTAGGCGACCGGAAGTAGGTCTGGCGCGGTGTACGGCCACCGATCAGGGGCGGCGGCCCGCAAGGACGCAGAACTCGTTCCCCTCTGGGTCGGCGAGTACGACCCAGCTCACATCGCCTTGGCCGACGTCGGCGTATCGGGCACCCAGGTCGAGCAGGCGACGGACCTCTTCGTCCTGCTCCCTGTCGGTTGGGTTGACGTCGATGTGGAACCTGTTTTTGGCGGTCTTGCCCTCGGGGACGGGTGCAAAGGTCAACGTCGGTGGCACTGGGCCAAGGCGATTCTTGCCTTCAGGCACCACGGGGGAGCCAATGGTGACAATTCCGTCGCCTTCGTCCTGCACTTCGTAGTCCAGGACCGAGCACCAGAACCGGGCAAGACCGTGGGGATCGGCACAGTCGATCGCAAGCTCGGTGAACTTGCTGGTCATGTCAGGACCTCCCGGTCAGTGCGGGTAGAGATGTTCGTACGTCAGCGTGCCACACCGACCGGCAGCGGCTGGGGTGAGTGGCGGTGGTAGTAGGCAGGTTCGCCGGTGGTGCGGTTGCGGCGGATGAGCGGGGGGCGGTGGCCGGAGGCGGTGTCGGGCAGGGCGATGTGGGCCCAGTCGAGAGGCGTTGCCCTCCGGCTCCGGCTCCGGCTCCGGCTCCGGCGGACAGCTTCTGCCAGGCCCGTTGGGGGAGCTTCTTGGCCAGGGCGTCCGGCTCGTGGGTGCTCGCGAACCCGAAGGCGTCCTTCGTCAATCGAAGGGGTCGGAGAGCGATTCGATCCAGGACGCGAAGTCCACGGACTCGACCTCGAAGTCCGCAGGATCCAGATCGCCCAGATCCGAGGAGAATACGGCGGAGCCAGGATCGTCGGTACGCAGGAGGAACCCGCGGCCACCGCTGTCGTCGCCGATGAGGACGAACCCCGGTGCGTACTGCGCGACTTCGTAGGTGGTGTTGCGTTCGCCGATGCACTCAGCCGAGTACACGGCTACACCGGGTTCGGTGAGCAGGCCGTCCCTCATCTTCCACAGCGCCACCAGCGGAGCTGGGAAGCTCAGCGCGGTCTCGACCCGAGCTCGCGCCACTCCAGCCGGTGTGACCGCCATCGGCTTGGGAATCCCCTCCGCTATGTTCGCGTCACTCCTCCGAACCAGTCCCGGCTGTCACATCAAGCATCGGAACGGACACTGCCACCAAGGCCAATGCCAAGCAAGTCACCACCACCGCAGGGCATTACGCCCGGGCCCTGAGCCTGTCCGGTGGATCAGGCCTTGGTCGCGGTCTCGCTGCGGACAGTCGGCCGCTGTCGTTCTGTTTCCGGCACCCGGTCGTCGGTGCGCGCGATGCGCCGCAGGAGCAGCAGCGCGAGCGCGAGCAGGACGACGGACAGGGCGCCGCCGGCGATCGCGGCGGCGTGCAGCCCGGACGTGAACGCGGCGTGCACCGCCGCGGCCATCGACTCGCCCAGCGTGCCGGGGAGTCGTTCGGCTACGGCCAGACCACCAGCGACGCTGTCGGCCGAGTGGGCCACCACGTCGGCGGGCACACCCGCCGGGGCATCGGCATGCACCTGGTCCCGGTACACCGTGGCCGTCACGCTGCCGGTGGCGGCGATACCGAAGGCGAGGCCGAGTTCGTAGGCGGTCTGCCCGGCCGAGGTGGCTTGGCCGGTCCTGCCCGGCGGGGCGGCCGAGGCGGCGATGCCGGTGCCCAGCACGGTGATCGGGGCCAGGCCCAGCATCATGACGGTCGCCGCGCCGGCCGCCCGGGCCGCCCCGGAATCGTCTGCGGGGAGCGTGGCCAGCACGGCAAAGGCCACGGCAGCCAGTGCCGCGCCCGCGGCGATCACGTAGGCGGGCCGCACCCGACGGACCAGCGCGGGGGTCAACTGGGATCCGGTGGCCAGGCCGACGGCGGGGAGCACCATGAGCAGTCCGACCTGGATCGGGGACAGGCCGGTGACGAGTTGGAGGTACTGCGGCATCAGGTACTCCACGCCGTTCATCGCGGCCAGGCCGAGGAACATCAGCACCAAGGCGGAGGTGAAGGTGCGGTCGGCGAACAGCCGCACGTCCAACAGGGGTGCCCTGACGCTGCGTTGACGGCGGAAGAAGAGCACTCCGAAGGCCAGTCCGACAGCCGACGCCGCGAAGGCCGTCGGGGTGAGACCGTGCTCGCCCAGGCTCTTGATCCCGTAGACGATCGGGAGCAGCGTCAGCAGGAGCAGCGGTGCGGCGACCCAATCGAGTTGTGCTGCCCCGGAGTTGGCGTGTCCGGGCACCAGCAGCGACACGGCGACCAGTACGGCCAGCATGACGGGCACGGCGACCAGGAACACCGAGCCCCACCAGAAGTGCTCCAGCATGACTCCGCTGACCACAGGCCCGATGGCGATGCCGCTCGACAGGGCCGTGACCCACAGGGCGATGGCTCGCCCCCGTCGCATCGGGTCGGTGAACATCTGACTGATGAGCGACAGGGTCGCCGGGAGGATGGCCGCGCCCGCCGCGCCGAGGATCGCCCGGGCCGCGATCAGTACGCCCGGGTCGGGGGCGTAGGCGGCCAGCAGCGAGGCGAGTGTGAAGACCACGATGCCGAGCAGCAGGAGCCGGCGGTGTCCGTAGCGGTCACCGAGGTTGCCCGCCAGGACCAGCGAGGAGGCGATGGCGAAGCCGTACGCGTCGTTGATCCACAGCAGTTCGGTGCTGGACGCCCCGAGATCGGCGGCCAGCGGGGGCGTCGCCAGCCACAGCACCCCCAGATCGACGGTCATGAGCAGGGTCGGCAGCAGGAGTACGGCCAGGCTGAGCCAGGGGCGGCGGACGCGGATACGGCTAGGCATCGGCCGACTCCGCGAGGTGCCGGGCGAAGCCGGGGGCGAGGCGCTGGGCGTAGTCGGAGAAGTCGGACGGTTCGCGGCCGAGAGCGCGGCGCACTCCGTCGGACAGCGCCGCACCGCGCCCGTGTCGAATATGGGCATACAGGGCCGAGGTGACCTCGGCGTAGTCGTCCGGGCTGCCGGACGCCGCGAGTTCGGCGCGATACCGCTCGTCGTCGACCGGTGTGAAGCGGATGGTGCGGCCGGTCGCGCGGGCGATCTCCGCGGTGGCCTCGCCCCACGTCAGCGCCCGCGGTCCTGACAGCTCATAGGTCTCCCCCGCGTGGCCGTCGCCGGTCAGCGCGGCGACCGCCACTTCCGCGATGTCCTCGGCGTCGACGAACGGTTCGCGTCCCTCGCCGGTCGGAAGACGTAGGTTCCCCCGGCCGATCGCATCGGCGATGAGCGGTTCCTCGGCGAAGTTCTGCGCGAACCAGGAGGGCCGCAGGATCGTCCAGTCCGCGGCGGCCTCCCGCACCGCGGCCTCGGTGGCGAGCCCGGTCGGGTCGCCCGCCTCGGCCCAGACCCGGGCCGACAGCAGGACGATGCGTTCCACACCGAGTTCGGCGGCGACCATGGTGAAGGCGCGCACCTCGGCGGCGGCGCGATCGGTCTGCGAGTCGACCAGGTAGACACCGCGAACGCCCGTCAGGGCGGGCCTCCAGGTCGACTCGTCCGCCCAGTCGAACCGCACCGGACCCGAGCGGGAGGCGATCCGCACGGGCAGGCCATGCCGTTCCAGCAGGGCGGCCACACGGCGACCCGTTTTGCCTGTGCCGCCGGTGACCAGGATCGGTGACGCCGAACTCGATGCGGCATGACTCTCTGAAACTGAAACTGAAACTGAGTCTGAAACTGAATCTGAAGTCGTGTGTGACGTAGACATGTTGGCCAGTCAACCGCCGGACGGCTGGACGGGCGATGGTCGAGTGTCTGGATTCGATGTTCGTGCGTCCATGCCTGATCCGTCGGAGAGCCTTTAAGCTGCTGGCATGGGAGACACCTTGTCGAGCCTGTTGCAGGACATTCGCCCCTCCGGAGCGCTGTTCGACCAGACGGTCGTCAGCGCTCCGTGGTCGCTGCGATTCACGGAGGCCGTGCCACTGACCCTGTTGACCATGCTCAGCGGCGAGGCATGGGCGGTGCCGGAGCACGGTGATGCCGTCCCGTTGCGCACGGGGGATGTGGTCCTCGTGATCGGCCCCGATCCCTTCACCGTCGCCGACGCGCCGCACACGGCGCCCATGGCCGTGCTCGGTGCGTCCGGTTCCTGTACGGCGCCCGACGGGGACCCGATCGACGGGGAGCTGCCCATGTGCCGCCCCGCTGGTCACCCCGGCGAATCCACAGTGCTGCTCAAGGTCGCCTACCAGGTCCATGGCCGGCTCGGACAGCGGGTGCTCGACTCACTGCCGCGGGTCGCCCGGATTCCCGCACTGCCCGGCCGTTGCCCCACCCTGGACATGATCTCCGCCGAGATCGGCGAGGACGCCCCCGGACGCGACGTCATCCTCGACCGGCTGCTCGATCTCCTGGTCGTCTCCAGCCTGCGCGAGTGGTTCAAGCTCCCTACGACCGACGCCCCCGCGTGGTACCGGGCGCACAGTGACCCAGTGGTCGGCCGGGCCCTCCGGGCCATCCACGAGGCTCCGGCGCGCCCGTGGACGGTGGCCCGGCTGGCCGCGCGCGCCGGGGTGTCACGGGCCGCCTTCGCGCAGCGCTTCACCCGTCTCGTCGACCGCCCGCCGATGGCCTATCTGGCGGAGTGGCGCATCTGCCGGGCCGCGGACCTGTTGGCGAGCACCGACGCCACCGTTGCAGCCGTGGCACGTCAGGTCGGCTATTCCAGCTCGTACGCCCTGAGCGTCGCCTTCAAACGCACCCTCGGCGTCCGCCCCACCGAGTACCGCGACGGGGCCCGTGGTGGCAACGCTGCCTGACCGCCGGCCCGTACCGGCGCGGCGGTGGAACGGTCAGCCGGGCCGAAGATGACAACCGGAATCCAGGGTGCCTTCCACACGGTAATCCGGTCGGTTTCGCGGTCGGATGGAGGACGGTGCCGTCACACAGTAGGGTGCCCGCGCGCACCGGCGGTTGGTACGGACGTCACCGCGCATCCAACCGCGCGGACAACCCGATGAACCTATGCGGTCGGGTCGGTCACAGCATTGGCCGGGCCGCGCCGGCCCCCGGAGGCCGGGTACGCCATCCGCCGCGGGACACGGTGCCGCTGTCGACCGACGAGGAGACTCACCCCTCTCGTCGACCCCAACAGAGCGCACCTGCGGCGGTGGAGAGTCAGAGCTCCTTGGGAGAGTCCGGAAGACCGATGGAGAGAACCTTCCGCAGTTCACTCCTGCCACTCACACCGGTCTTGCGGTAGACCCGGTACAGGTGGTTGTCAACGGTGCGTACGGTGATGCCGAGTTGCCCGGCGATGCGTTGGCTGCTGTGGCCGATGGCGGCGAGGCGTGCGATGTCGCGTTCGCGATCGGTCAGTTCGGGGGTCCAGCAGGCGAGGACGGCCGGTGTTGTGACGCCCTCGCAGCGCTGCGCGAGTTGATGGCAGCGGTCGGCGACCTGCTGGGCGCGCGTCCCGTTTGAACCGCGCGACCACAGGAGCGCAGCGTGAGCCGCCGCCTCCGCGGCGTGCAGGTGCATACCGGCGGCCTCGAACGCGGTACTGACCCGCTCCACACCGGAGGCGTCGCGGGCGGCGATCGCGGCGGCGTGCTCGGCGTAGACGCTGATATGCGGGGCGTCCGAGGCGGCGGCGAGTTCGGCGAGTCGGCCGGATACGGCTGCGGGCCGGCCGAGGCGTATCGGAAGGTGCAACAGCTCCGCCTCCCAGAGCGGGGACTGCTGCTGCCGGGCGTCGTCCGCCGCGCGTATCGCCTGCCGCGCGGCGTCACGGCCCCGGCCCTGGGTCGCCAGGATCCACGGCTGGGCCATCTGGAAGGCCGGAATGTGGAATACGCGGTAGGACTCCACGCGGGCCAGATGCGCCTGGTCGAGCAGTGACTTCGCCCTGTCGGCGTTGCCGATCAGCGCCTCGATGGTGGCCCACTCCCCGAGGACCAACGCCTGCTGACCCCAGGTGCTGTCGTCGCGCAGCGTGGAAGCCGCTTCCCGCATGTATCGTTGAGCGGATTTCAGACGCCCCTGGCGGGCGGCGACTCTGCCCAGGAAGAACTGCCAGGCACCCAGCTGACCGATCCAACCGGAGTCCTGAGCCTGCCGGCACTGGTCAACGGCGGTTGCTTCGGCTTCGCCCAATCGCCCTGAGAATGCCTGGATGATGCACAGCCAGCCCATGAGGCCGGCACGCACCATCGGTATGTCGTCATCGCCGGAGGTCGCCGATAACTCGGATTCGATCAACTGCCGTGCCGCAACGGTCCGTCCGTGACAGAAGTGGTCAACGCACTCCGCGTATCGTATCCGGAGCGCTGTCCGGGGGCTCGACGGCGCACAACCCCGGGCGCGGGTGACGGCCTGTGCGTACGCCGGCCAGTCGGCGTGCACCGCGAGCAGGATGGCCTGCAGCGCGGCCAGCTCCGCTCGTGCGGCGTCATCGGTCATCGCCTGTTCGGTACGGCGCAGCAATTCCAGTGCGTCAGCGGGCCGGTCGAGGGACAGGTACATATTGGCGGCGCGCAGTTGCACCGACTGCAGATGACCGCGGCTGGACGTGAGGGTCTGCGGCAGGTCGCTGTGGACCTGCTCCGCTCGCACACCGTGCCCGGCGTAGCCGAGCGTGTCGGCCAGTGTCCGCCGGGCCGGCGCTCCACCACCGGCGTCGCAGGCTGCCTGGGCCAATCGCGCCGCCAGGGTGAAGTCCATCGTCAGGACGGCGTGATCGGCCGCGGAGAGGAGCAACCGCGGATCGCTGAGATCACCGGCTTCCAGCAGCCAGCCGCCGACGCGGGCAAGGTCCTCACGCCGCCGCAGGCCTGTCCGCTGGACCGCCGCTGCGAGCTCCTGGCAGTACCGCCGGCGCCGGTGGGGCGGCGTTTGCCCGCGCAGGACCTCACCGTAGAGAGGATGAGCCAGCCGGAGGTGTACGCGCCGGCCGTCCCCCTCGCTGACGACGAGGTTGCGACGGTCGAGTTCGTCCATCACGGCCGCGCTGGTGAGTCCTTCGAGGACCGGCACGCCCAGCGGCTCCCCGAAGGCAAGTAATCCGACGGCACGTTGCACCGCCGCGGGGAGCTGTCCCATGCGCTGACCCACCACATCGACCAGTCGCGTACTGAGTTGGAACGGTCCTTGCCAGCACCACACCTCCTCGACGACCGCCAGTGCCCCGAAGGCGAGTCCGGCATCGACGAGTTGCTGCAACCAGAGCACATTGCCGCTGCTGCACTCCCAGAGCCGACGCACGGTCGTGCTCTGCACCTGACCGCGCAGCGTCCGTTCCAACAGGTGCCTGACGGAATCGGGATCGAGTGGCCGAAGATCGACTCTGACGGCGTAGTCTCCGCGTACCAAAGCCTCGATCGCATCGGGCATCGCCACTCCGGAGCGTGCGGTGAGAACGATCTGGGTGCCGCCGCGTACGGCCAGGTGCAGCAGCAGGGCGGCCGAGCCTTCGTCGAGTAGATGCGCGTCGTCGACCAGCAGGATTCGCTGTCCACCATCAGCATCGGCGAGCAGCGCGTCGGCAAGGACCCGCAGCAGGTTGGGGCGACCGTTGACGCTGGGCCACGTTGCGGGGAGCAGGTGTGCCAGGGCCCCGAACGGAATCTGTGCGGTGCTCTCGGTAGCCGGTGCCGCCGTCACCTGCCCCTGGAAGGCGTCTGTCCTGGAGAGCAGTTCGCGCGCCAGCCGCGTCTTGCCCACACCCGCCGGACCCGTGATCAGCAGGCAGGGCCGGTCGGAGTGCTCCAGCCGCGATATCAACTCGCTCAATATTTCGTCCCGACCTGTCAGCGGCCAGGAGCGAGGAGATGAACCTGCCTCATGTCCCAAATGTTCCGACGAAGCCGGACGGTCATTTCGGCCATTCATCGACAGCCCTTCTGCACGGATCGGCCCCGCACACCAGGTCCGACATCATACGGAGGGTCTGAGTACCAGGCTACTCACGACATGACTCTGCCTCAACGGTAAGTTCCACAGCGCCTTGCGCGGCACCCGAGAATCGATTCCGGACCGATATCCAGGCACGCGCCGACAGGATGTCGACCTGTCGCGCTTCGCCGGGTACACGGCCCCGACGATCAAGGATGCCCGCCTGCATTCAATTATCCGCAATCGGAAAGGAAAGCAGACAATGGCGAAAATTCACTTCAAGGCAGCGGGGCTGGTCGCGGCAACTCTGGCCGCGATCGGCGGCAGCGTCCTCTCGGCACCGGGCGCCTCGGCATCGAGCCCGGCGCCGGCGGGGGCGCAGGTGTCGCCCTCAACGACGGCATCGTCACGAGCGGCCGCGGCATTGGGCGACCTCTTTCTCGTGAACAACAAGAGCGGCAAGTGCCTTACTCCGGAGGGCGGCCGTTCGGACAACAACGCCGTCAATGTCATCTTCAACTGCGACACCGACCCGTCACGCGTCTGGTACCTGGTGAACAAGGGCAACAACATCTACCAGATCCTGAACCTCAACAGCGGCAAGTGCCTTACACCCGAGGGCGGCCGTTCGGACAACAACGCCCAGACCGTCATCTACAACTGCGACAACGATCCGTCGCGGCTCTGGTACTTCGTCGATAAGGGTAATTACCGGTACCACCTCGTGAACTACAACAGCGGCAAGTGCCTCAGCCCGGCGGGCGGAGGTGTCCTGAACAACACGCCCACCGTCATCTACAACTGCGATACCGACCCGTCGCGTCTTTGGTATCTCGCCGCGGCGTGATGGTTGTCGGGTGGGGAAGGTCTCTGGAACGCCACTGGAGAACGTCGCGAGCGGCGCGGACGCCATGCCCCGCGACAGATCCGAGTCCTTCTCCCCCGACTCGTCCGGAACGCCCCCGGATCACATGATCAGGCCGCGCCCGCCCCCGCGCGTCCGGCGAGCGCCCAGGTGAAGGACCAAGTCCGAGTCATGTTTCGACACCGGCGGACACACGGCAGGCTCAGCTCGTCCGCGAACGCACCGCCCGCAGCTCCCTGATCAGTGCGCGGACCGCGAGCGTGGTCGCCAACTCGGGCGTGGTGACGTAGCCGACGGAGCGGGTGGGCCGGTCAGGGCCGAGATCGGTGGTCTCGATGGTGAGCGGTGCGCTCGTCAGCGAAAGCGCGGGCATGATCGCCATGCCGAGTCCACTGCTCACGATCGAGAGCACCGCGCCATCGTCCTCGGCCCGGACCGTCGCACATGGGATCCAGTCCTGGTCAGCCCACCAGGTCCGGGTGTACGACGAGCAGTTCTCGGCCCAGTCGACCAGCGGCAGCGAGCGCGGGTCCGGATGGCCGGCCGGGTGCACCAGGGCGTACGGCTCCTCCAGGAGTACGTCCCCGATCAGCCCCGGCGGCACCGGCGAGCTCGTGCCAATGGTTGCGATCCCCACGTCCGCACGCCCCTCGGCCACCTCCCCCGCCGTGCCGGGGCCGACTTCCCTCACCACCCTTACCGTCGGTTCGATTCCGGGGTGCCGCGCGGCCAGCCGTTCCAGCGCGAGCGGCAGCAGATGCAGGGCCGCGCCGCGGAAGGCGGCGATACGCAGCGGCCCGGCGACGGTGTCGCCACCGTTCGTGCCCGCTCCGACCCCGCGCGCCTCCGCGGCGAGCGTGTCCAGCATCCGCAGCACCCGCCGCGCGTGCGCCACAGCCCGGGTGCCCGCAGCCGTGGGACGCGCCCCGTGCCGGCCGCGGTCGAAGAGCACGACGCCCAGCTTGCGTTCGATGCCGCGCACCGAGTGGGAGACCGCGGACTGCGTCATGCCGAGCGTGCCGGCCGCCGCCGAGAAGCCGCCCTCGGCGGCGACGGCCACAAGAGTCCGCAGTTCCTGTGGCGAGAGGTCCCCAGCGGGCGCGGACCTCGGCACGGTCACGCTCGCGCGGTGCGGCGCGGTCGTTGTCACGGGGGGGGGCTCCTGCCTGCGTGTATGAGGACGCTTCATGGATGCGGTCGTTCCATGAACGCAACCTTCTGCCCGGCCGTCGCATTCCCGCCTACGGTCACGTCCATGGACGCATCCACCGCCACTGCCGCGCTCACCGTGCACCAGATCGCCCGTCCGACCGGCTTCCCCGCCCCACACCACTTCCGCTTCGTCGAGTCGACCATCCCCGAGCCCGCCCCCGGCACGGCCCTCGTGGAGAACCTTTACTGGTCCGTCGACCCCTACCACCGCGAGATGATGGACGGCGACTTCGAGCTGAACACCCCGCTGGAGGGGCGCACCCTCGGCCGTGTGATCGACTCCCGCGACTCGGCGCTCCCGGAGGGGGAGATCGTCTTCCACCGGCACGGCTGGCGCACCCACTCCGTCGTACGCCCCGACGAGGCGAGACGCCTCCCGCACCACGAGGGTGTGCCCCTCTCCGCGTACCTGAGTATCCTCGGCGGCACCGGCCTCACCGCGTACGTCGCACTCACCAGAATCGCTCAACTGCGCGAGGGCGAAGACCTGTTCGTCTCGGCGGCGGCCGGTGGCGTCGGTACGGCCACCGGGCGGCTCGCCCGGCTGATGGGCGCCGGCCGACTCGTCGGCAGCGCGGGCACCCCGGCGAAGGTGACGTATCTGAAGGAACGGGTCGGCTACGACGATGCGTTCGACTACCACGCGGGACCTGTGGCCGGCCTCCTGGCGAAGGCAGCACCGTCCGGAATCGACGTGTACGTCGACAACGTCGGAGGCGAACACCTGGGCGCCGCGATCGGCGCGCTGCGCGAGCGCGGCCGGGTGGTACGGGTCGGCACCGTCGGCCAGTACAACACCCCGGACGCGCCGCCCGTGCGGTTCAACCACGCTGACATCGTGGAGAAGAGCATCCGGATGGAGGGCTTTCTGGTGAGCAACCACCGCAATCTGCAGGAGGAGTTGTACGAGTTCGCCGTGCCACATCTGCGCAGCGGACGGCTGGCCCCGGACGAGACGGTCGTGGAGGACTTCGGGCGGATCGTGGAGGCGTTCCTGTCCATGCTGCGCGGCGGAAACACCGGCAAGATGATCGTGAAACGGATCTGAGCCCGGCCGGCCCCGACCCCGCCAACGGTTACCGGGACCACTCGGAGCCGCGACCCCGCGCATCCTCGCCGCGCCCCTGCGATGGAAGGGCGCGGACAGCCAGGAGGCGGTTGTCCGTTGCGCGGTGGCGCACGCTGCCACTCAGACGGCGCGACGACTACGACACCTACCGGCAGCTGACCAACGTCAACCTGCCGCCTGCCCGGCACGGGAAGACCGCCACCCTCTGAAGGGGCGTCGCCGCGTTCGAAAACCGGTGGCTGCGGCCGTTCCGAGTGCCTGCCCCTTCACAGGGATTCGTCAGATCCCCGTCTCGTCGGCGGACTACCCTACGGACACACCGCGCTACCCGCCGCGGTCGCCTGAGGAGGAATTTCTGTGTCATCGCCCTGCGACCCCCAGCACGCTCCCGCCGGCGATGTGGGCGCAGCACTCTTGATGATCGACTCTCGGCTCAAAGGCGTCTACGACGGCAAGACCAAGACCGACCCCGAACAGCAGGCGCTGATCGACCAGTTCACCGCGTCTCTGGGCCCCGAGGGAGCGAATGCCGTGCTGGACGGCGCGTGCACGCTCATCTTCATGTTCATGAAGTGGCTGCGGATGGCCCACGAGGATCACGACAAGGACGTCATCGAGTACGTGGTGCCCAACCTCGTGGCCACGATGCGCATGATGCCCAAGAGTGTCCGCCCCGAGGCTATCCCCACCATGGCCGGCCTACTCGTCGCCGCGGGCACCGATCTGAGCCCCAGCCTGTGGCGCAAACAGTATGGGGACTGGACCAAGGACGAGATGACTCCCCTGGAAGTCACCGCCTTCCTGCTCGCGGACTACATCAACCGCGTCACCGACGACCCCGACTTCGCCACCCGTTTGATCACCGAAGCTCTGTCCAGTGCGGACGAAGACTGACGTGGGCGAGGAGACCTTGGTCTCCTCACGCATAGACGGGCCACTCTTGGCCTGGGTCCTGTTACTCAAAACGTCCACCGCGTATGGGTGTAAACCCCGGCGTCCCGACCGAAACCGTACGCGGTGGCCGGGGCCACCGCGAACACCACCACGTCCCCCTTCCGGAACGCATCCCCGATCCCGTGGAAGGTGCCCTCGGGCGAGGTGATGTGCGACCCGTACTTCGCCTCGTACGCCGCGATCACCTCTTCCAGCACCGCCGGATCCGCAACAGGCTCCGCCTTGCCCTCAACCACGAGGTCGAGCCCTTCGGTCAGCGAGTTTCCCCCGGTGGTCAGCGCGCAGTGCCCATCATGGGCGAGGTTCCTCGCCTTCTGCTCCCCCGCGCCGGTGGAGAAGTACAGCACCCCGTCGTGCCAGGTGACGATCACGGGAGTGACGTGCAGCCGGCCGTCGGATCGCACCGTGGACACCCAGAAGATCTCGGCCGCCTCCAACTGCCGCTGGGCCTCGGCCCACTCGGTGGCGGTGACGTCCGCGGCACCCGGGCGTGGATTGAGCGCGGAGCTATAGCGGGCGTCGAGCTCGGTCGTGGGCCGCTTCGCGGGTCCCTGTGTTGACATGGCGGATCTCCTTTCCTCTCCCCCACAACGACCGGCGGCCCGCGCGGAAATCATCGCCACGCCCGTTTGTGTCAGCCTCCACGCCGGTCAGCACAGCTACAGCCCCCAACAACCCGGAACCGATCACCGTTGACGTCTGCCGGCGAGGGATCCACGCGATGCGCGCATCGCTGGAATCCGGCGTAGAAACGGCCGGACATCAAACGTCAAGCTGAGCACACACGAGAAACCGTGCCGCCACGGCGCACTCAAACGGCTGTGGCCTGCCATGTGGCGGCCACATCACCTGCGCCTGGAGGTGACCCGTTCGAGTGTCGTCACCGGCGCGGTTCCCAGCGGAAGAGCCGGGAGGCCAGCGCGACGGCGACGACGACCCAGCTCAGCGTGGGGGCGAGCAGCATCAGGGAGTCCGTGACGGCAACGCCGCCGTTCCAGGCGTTGACGACGAGTTCGGTGGCCGAGCCGCCGGGAAGCAGCCGTTTGAGCAGGGTGAGCTCCTCGGTGCCGGAGATCCCCACCCAGCTGGCCACGGCGATGGTGCCGATACTGACGGGCAGCGTGGTCACCTGGGCGTGCTCGGGAGAGTTCGTCAGTCCCGCGGTGGCCAGACCCAGCCCGAGCATCATGATCACCGTCGAGAGGACCGCCGCCGCCAGGAGGACGATGCTGGCCGGCTCGCCCGTGACCGTGCCCAGCACGGCCAGGATCACGGCCACCTGGACCAGCGAGATGACGGTGACCGGGAGCAGCAGCCCGGAGAGAATGCCGGTGTCACTGGCCGCGGTGGAACGCAGCCGCTTGAGGAAGAGGTTCTGCCGACGGGAGGCCAGGGTGGTCACCGTGGTGGTGTAGAGCCCGAACGCCCCCACGGTGAACACCACTACCGCCGCGATGTATCCGAGGCTGCCCACGGCCGCGAAGACTTCGTGCTGGCGGATGAAGACCGCGCAGACTGCCACGGGCATAATGAAACTGGTGACCAGCACCAGCCTGTTCCTGAAGATTTGGATCAGCTCGCTGAGAGCGATCGAGAGCATGGCGGAGGTCCTTGTTCTGGGAAAGTTCCGGAAGTGGCTACGGAATTGAGCTACGGGAGCGGGCTACGAGACAGCCCTCAGTCGCTGCCGATGGAGCGGAAGACGTCGTCGAGCCGGGTCGGTCCCGCCTGGAGTTCTCGCAGCTGCACCGCGTGACTCTCCGCCCAGCGGAGCAAGGTGGACAGGTCCTTCTGCAGGCTGAAGGTCTCGATGAGGAACGTCCCGTCACTCTCGCGCGTGGCCGGCAGCGGTAGCTCCGGTGCGCCGGCCGACAGGGAGAAGTGGACAGTGGCCGGCAGGGTCCGCGTCAGTTCGGAGACGGTCCCTTCCCGGTGGAAGGTGCCCCTGTGCATGATCCCGATGCGGTCGGCACGCTGCTGCGCCTCTTCCAGGTAGTGCGTGGTGAGCACGATGGTGGATCCGTCTTCACGCAGCTTGTCCACGGCGTCCCACAGATCGTCCCGGGCCTGGATGTCCAGGCCGGTGGTGGGCTCGTCCAGGAAGATCAGCTCCGGCGCTCCGTACACGGCGGTGGCGAAGTCCAGACGTCGTTTCTCGCCACCGGAGAGCTGGGACACCTTGGTGCGGGCCTTGTGCGTGAGGCCGACGATGCCGAGAACGCGTTCGACCCGGTCCGTACGCTGGGTGAGTTTCCCGATCAGCCGGACCGATTCCTTCACGGTCAGATCCGGGGAGAACCCGCTCTCCTGCAACATGATGCCCATCCTGGGCCGCACGGCGCGCCGGTCGCGCGGGCTCTGTCCGAAGACCCGCACGGTGCCCGAAGTGGGCGGACGGTGACCTCCGATGATCTCCAGGGTCGAGGTCTTCCCTGCCCCGTTCGTGCCGAGCAGCGCGTAGAACTCCCCCCGCTCCACCTGAAAAGAGAGGTCCTTCACGGCGGGGAAGTCGCCGTAGGTGACGCTCAGACGTTCAACGTCGATGATTGGTGTCGAGGACATGGCATTGATCTCAGCAGCCGCCACACCCGCCGGGCAGTGCGACCATGTCATGACCTCACCATGACATTCTTCGCGTGAAGCCATGACATGGTGTCACTGGCGGTGGCGCGGAGCCGGAAGAATACTGGGGCCAGACTCTGCTGTTCGATCCCGGAGAGCCGCACATGGACACCAGCCCCCCGTTCCTCCCGCCGACGGCATGGAGTCCCCGGGAGAGAGCAGCCAGTGGCTGACGCGGACGGCCGCGGACGGCACCACGGCGAGCGCTCCGGCCGTCCCACTGCCCGGCCGGACGGCCCGGCTGCCCGGTCCGGACCGGTGAGGCCGGCCCGGACAGCGGCACACACGATGCCCGAGGACACCGAGCCGACACAGGCACGGCTGCGCAGACTGAACCTCACCATGCTGCTCCCGCCGATCGCTCTCGGCGGCGTGATGGTGGTGGCGACCCAATCCCGGACCTGGTGGGACGTCGCCGTTCTGAGTCTGGGTGTGGTGGCGGCCCTCGTAGCCTTCGTACGGTGGGCGGCCGGCGACATCTCCCGCGTCGCACTGCCTTGTCTGGTCATCACCGCGGCGGTGTGGCCTTTCGGAGCACTGGTGGCCGACAGCAGGTCGGCGTTCTTCGGCATCGGCCTCGTGGGCCCCCTCGCCGTATCCCGGCTGCCGCGCCACCGAGGCGCGGCAGCCCTGGCGCTGACCGCCTTCGTCGCCGCGACGGGAGCGGCAAGACTGCTGGTAACACAGGAAAGTGTCTCCGGCGTTCTGATCGGCTATGTCATTGTTCCCGCGGGCCTCACAGCGGTGCTGACCGGACTCATGTTCCCCAACAAGCGCTTCTACGATCTCGTCACCGAGCTGGAGGAGTCACGAGATCGCGAAGCGGAACTGGCCGTCATCCGTGAACGGATACGGTTCGCCAGTGATCTGCACGACATCCAGGGCCACACGCTCCATGTGGTGAAGCTGAAGACGGCCCTGGCCCAGAAACTGGTGCACAGCGACACCCAGCGAGCCGAGGAAGAGCTGCGCGAGATTCACGCCCTGGTCTCCGACACCATTACCCAGACCAAGGAACTCGCTTACGCACAGCGACGGCTCAACCTCTCCGCGGAGCTGGAGAACGCGAAGAACCTCTTCGAAGCCGCGGGCATCCACGTACGCGTCGACCGAGAAGCCGACGTCGACACCCACGCGGGCGAGCTCCTCGGCCAGGTCCTCCGCGAGACCACGACCAACATCCTGCGGCACGCACAGGCCGAGCAAGTACGGATCACTCTCTCGAAAACGGGCATCACCATCGTCAACGACGGCGCGCAGGAAGGCCCCCTTCCCCAGCTCAGCGGACTCGCCACCCTCAGGGAACGAGTAGCCGACGGCGGAGGCGAGCTCACAGTGGAACAGAAACACGGCCGTTTCCTGACAGCCGCGACACTGCCCCACCCGCGTCCCGACGCTCCCCCGAAAACGCGGAAGGACCACCGATGACCACTGTCGTGCTGGCCGACGACGAAGCTCTCCTGCGCAAAGCACTGGCATCACTGCTCCCCCTCGAAGGCGAAATCACCGTGCTCGCCGAAGCCGCCGATGGGGAAGCAGCCGTACAGGCCACACTGCACCACAAACCCGATGTCCTCGTCATCGACCTCGAAATGCCTCATATGGACGGACTCGACGCCGTCACCGCGATCCGCCGCGCCCTGCCACACCAGACCATCCTCATGCTGACCCGCCACGCCCGGCCCGGAGTACTCCGCAAAGCCCTCAAACTCGGAGTCCAGGGCTTCGTCAGCAAATCCGCCGAACCCGCCCACATCACATCGGTCATCAAAACCCTGCACCAAGGCAAACGATGGATCGACCCCGACGTCTCCGCCCTCGCAGTCGTCGACGACTGCCCCCTCACCGACCGTGAGATCGACGTCCTACGAGCAACCAGCGAAGGCTACTCGGCCGCCGAGATCGCCACTCAGCTCCACCTCGCAGAAGGCACCGTCCGCAACTACCTCTCCCACGCGATGCAAAAAACCCAGACCCGCACCCGCCACGAAGCCGCACGATACGCACGCGACCACGACTGGCTCAGCTGACCCCGTCACCGCGGACACAAGGAGCCGCCCGAGAACGGGAGTTGACGTCCGGCAGCGTTTGCCCCGTCCTGTTCCCGGCAGACTTCCGCCTTCTGCGCCACAGGAGCGACACATCGCTGCCGGAACGGTACTCACCGGCTCGCGAAGCTCTTCAACGTGCTCGCGGGGACCCGGGACCATGAGATGAAATCGTCCGCGTTGAGGACCAGCCGACAGGTCGGCGGGTCGGCAGGGTACGGAGCCGGGCGGCGGGCCAGCGGTCGGGCGGCCGTCCGCATGCGCCTGGTCGAACGTGTGCCTAGGGTGGAATGAGGCGATTTCCTCGAATTCGCCGTGGGGAGATGTGCGATGGCGAAGGTGCTTTTCATAGTGAGCGGAGCGACGTACTGGGTGCTCAAAGACGGAACCAGATACGCGACAGGTTACTGGGCTGAGGAGTTCGCGAACCCGTACAAGGCGATCACGGACGCCGGCCATGACGTCGTGGTCGCGACACCCGGCGGCGTGACCCCGAACGTCGACATGATGAGTCTCCGCCCGTCAATGGCAGGCGGAGAACAGGGAGCCCTTGAACTGGAGGCCATCATCCGTGACGCGGAGGTGATGCGGCGGCCGCTCAAGCTGTCGGACGTCCGCCTCGAAGACTACGACGCGGTCTATCTGCCGGGCGGGCACGGTCCGATGGCGGACCTGGCGTTCGATGCCGACGCGGGCCGACTGCTGACGGCGCAGCTCGCCTCGGGCAAGCCGCTCGCGATCGTATGTCACGCCCCCGCCGCGATGCTGGCCACCAGAATTCACGGTGAGTCGCCTTTCAAGGGCCGCAAAGTCACGGGCTTCGCCAACGAGGAGGAGGAGGGTGTGGGGTTGGCCTCCAGGGCGACGTGGCTGCTGGAGGACGAACTGAAGGACAAGGTCGGCGTCGAGTACAGCCGCGGCGAGACCTGGAAACCGTACCTGGTGGAGGACGGAAACCTCATCACCGGGCAGAATCCCGCTTCCGCCGCGGTGTTGGCGAAGCGGCTGCTGCGGATCCTCGCGTGACCGTGTCGCACAGGCTGACCGCCGGTCGTGTGGTCGGCGTATGTCGGTTCAGCGCAGGCGCGGTTCGGGATTCTTCGGAGTCCGGCTGTGGGGTCAGGGCAGCAGGGAGACCTGGTAGTGGGCGATGTACCAGCCGCCCGCCAGGCGCTTCACCAACACACTGAGTGGGCGGCGACCTGATGAGGTTCGTGGGCGTCCCTGGTCAGGGACGCGAGCGCCCCGGTCACCCGGGCATCCGCGTTGTCCACCAGGCTGGTGGAGATGTTCACGATGTGCCCGCCGCCGTCGCGGGAGAGCATCGCGCCGATCACGCTGCGCGTTACGTTGAAGGAGCCGTAGGCTCCCGTGACGACGGCGACCTTCTGCGTGGTGTCCATGAGGGGATTTTCGTCGCTTTCGCCGCGTTCGGTGTGAGCACGGGAGGTGTGTCGTCGCGCCGCGGGTGTGAGGTTCCGTGAGGGTGGGGGAAGGTGACACCGCAATGTCCGGTCCGCGCTGTGGCCTTTGTGATCATGGCGTGAAGTCGCCGTGGGGACGGAACCTCGGGAAGCACTTCCTTCACGCGGGGATGCCCGTTCATCGCACAGGGAGTGGAGCCATGGGAAGCGTCTCCGTTCCGGCGTGAGGGAACGCCCGTTTCGGTCAACTTGCCAGCCCGCACGTGGTGTTTGGCATTCGCCATGCATATGCTCCTGACTGGTTCGAACAGGACCGCACGTTTCGCCGGCGTCCGACCGACGTCGGCGAGTCAATGAACGGGAGGAGTCTCATGAGCACCAACCTTCTGCTGGAAGACACCACCGACCTCGCCGAGCTGGACCTCGACATCCAGATTTCGGAGACCGAGGGCGAGGGCCCCGCGTTCGCATCCGGTGGCGCCACCTCGCCAAGCACGTTCGGGTCGCCCTGCAACCTCTGTTGCTGGTAAGCGATCCATCGCGCCCGCGTGGGGCGGGGCCAGTACCCCGCCCCACGCGGGCCGTGCCAGTTCTCGGGATCGAGGGGATCGAGGGGATCCAAGGGGGAGCCGGAACACGTGCGCGATGATCACTACACACCGCAGGACTGTCTGTTCGTACGGATCACGGCGATGCCCCGGACCCGACCGGGTGGACCTCCCCTCGGCGACTCGGCCGCGCGGATACGCGAAGCCGCCGCCGACCCGCTGTTGCGCGAGGCGTTGCATGTCGCCAGCGGCAGCCTCGCCGGCTATCTCGACCGGCTCGACGCGGGGGCCGACCTCGGGGCCAAGCGGCTGCGCCGTACAGCGCTCGCCCTCTCCCGGTACGCACTGCGAGCCGAGACCAGGCCGACGCCCTTCGGGCTCTTCGCCGGTGTCGCACCCGCCCGGGCGGCGGACACCACGCGGGTGACACTGTCCGGCCCCGGCGAGAAGACGGTACGGCCGGACGCAGCCTGGCTGACGCGGCGCGTCACCGAATGGCTCGAACTGCCCGAGGTACGCCGCGGCGTCGATGTGGTGCTGAACGACCTGTGCCGAACGCGGGGCGAGCGGCGCGTCGTCCCCGGCAACGGAAGCGAAGCCTCCGTCCGCGATACGGCCCTGGTGACCTGGGTGTGCGAGCGGACGACCCGGCCCGTCGGCTACACCGAGCTCCTGGAGCAGGCGTCCGCGTCGTTCCCCCGCCTCACCCCCGGCCGGGTCGACGCCGCGCTGTCCCAACTCGTACGGCACGGCTTCCTGCTGACCTCCATCACCCCACAGGACCTGGACGAAGCGCTGTACGACCGCATCGCGGCGGCGATCGCCCCCGTGCCAGGCGCGGGGGCGGAACTCCGTTCCATCCGTGCGGCGCTGGCCGCCTACGCCGCGGCGAAGCCCGGCGAGGGCCGCGCGGCGTGGCGCGGGCTCATGCGGCTGACCGACCCCGAGGGCACCGCTGCCAGGCCGCCCGTCCACGTCGATCTGCGCATGGACGCCGACCTGCGGATCTCGCGGGTGGTGACCGAAGAGGCCGCCCGCTACGCCTCCGCCATGTGGGAGCTCTCCGGGGACTGGCAGACCCACACTCACATGCGTACGTACCGGGACCGGTTCCTGGAGGCGTACGGCACCGGCGGCGTGGTCCCGCTGGGCCAACTCGTCGACCGGCACCGGGGCATCGGCTTCCCGCCCGGCTACGGCGAGCGCGCCGACGGAGAGTCCACGGGGCACCAGGAACCGGAGCAGCTGCCCAAGGAACGCCGTCTGCTCACACACGACCTGGTGCAGGAGGCGCTGCTGAGCGGTGACGACGAGGTCCGTCTCACCCCAAGCCTCGTCGACCGGCTGGCCGCCGGCCGGACGACCGACGCGACCCTCCCTCCGCCCAGGTCGCTGGAGCTGTGTTTCCACCTGCTGGCCGAGAGCGAACAGGCCATCGACCGCGGCGACTTCCGGCTCCTGTCCCCGCCGTACCCGGGTTCCTGGGTCGCCGGGGCGACCGTCGGACGGTTCGCCGAACTCGTCGGGATGGAAGACGAACTGGCCTCGCTCCTGGCCGGTCTTGGCGACGCCGGGACGGTCCCGGCCCAGGTGGTGTACCGGCCGAACACGGTGCGCGGGCTCAACATGGCCCAGGTCCCGCGCCTGCTGCCGCACCGGATACCGGTGGGCGTGTACGCCGACCGGAGCGCGCCCGGCACCCTGGACTGGCGGCAGCTCCTCGTCACACCGGGTCCTTTCGGACTACGGCTGACACTGCCGGACGACGGGCGTGAGGTCCTGCCCGTCGTGCCGCACATGCTCGCTCTCGACCGGGAGGCGCCGCCGGTCGCCCGGCTGCTGGTGGAACTCGTCTCCGGCAGAGCCAGGACATGGACGGGCTGGAACTGGTGCGGGCTGGAGGGACTGCCCTACCTCCCCCGTGTGACGTACGGCCGCGTCACGATCTTCCCCCGGCGCTGGGTGCCCGACCGGCACCTGCGCGAGGCGGCGGACGGCACGTCCGGGTGGGAGGAGGCGGTCGCGGCGTGGCGGGCGCGCTACCGCGTACCCGACGAGGTGAACCTCGCCAGGTGGGACCGGATGTACCGGGTGGACCTCACGGACCCCTGGCGCCGGGAGGTGTTCCGCCAGGAAGTCCGCGGCGGCGGCTCCCTGGCGATCATGGAGGATCTCACGGACGGCGGACGCGAACTGGGCTGGTCCGGCGGACACGGCGCCGAAGTCGTCATTCCGCTCGCCCGGTCCACCCCGCCGGGCCGGCGCCGGTCGACCGAGGGCGAGACCGCCCGCCGACCGCGCCGCCCGGTGCTCACACACCGGCCCACGAACCACACCGTTCAGCACCTGCCGGGTGAGGAATGGCTCTACGCCAAGTTCTACGGGGCTCAGGACACGCACGAGGAGTTGCTGCACGCCGGCCTCCCCACGCTCGTGCGCGAGGTCGCGGACAACCTGCGCAGCTGGCACTACATCCGCTACCGCGATCCCGAGCCCCACATCCGCCTTCGTCTGCACGGCGAGGCCGAAGCCCTGCGGACCACGGCCTTGCCCCGGCTCGCCGCGGTGAGCCGGCACTGGCAGGAGACAGGGCTGATCAAGGGCATGGTCCTCGACACCTACCGGCCCGAAACCGACCGCTACGGCGGGCCCGACGCGCTCGCCCACGCGGAGCGGATGTTCTGCGTCGACAGCCAGTCGGCACTGGCCCAGCTCGGAATGCGGGCGCGGGGCGCTCTGGCCCTGCCCGCCCCCGTCCTCGCGGCCGTCAACCACGCGCTGTTGCTGGAATCACTCGGCGACTGGGACTGGCCGGCCTGGATCAGCCGCGCTCTGCCCAAGGGGCCCGCCCATACGGCCTACCGGAAGTACCAGGAGCGGGCCACGTCGCTGATCGTGCCCGGACGTACCGCCCAGAGCGCGGCCCCCGTACTGGGCGCCCCCCTCGCGGCCCTGTGGAGCAGCACTCCGGAGACCGGGAAATACGGTGCGCTGCTGCTGTCCGACGGGGGACGGGCGCCCGGCACCGAACAGCACGCCGAAGCCGTTATGGCGCTGCTGCACATGCAGCACAACCGCCTTCTCGGTATCGACAGGACCGGCGAGGACACCGGCTACGCCGTACTGCGCGGTGTGGCCCGCGACCACCTGGGCCGTCTGGCCCACGCCCAGGACAGGGAGGAGACCGGATGACCGCCCCGCGTTACGCGGACGAGGCCCGGGACGTCGCCGCGCAGGTCTTCGACCGGCTCGCCGACCCGGAGGCCACCGCCGCCGACACCCGTATTCCGGGCGACGCCTCGCACATCAGCCTGCGCGAACCCCTCTGGCAGGACCTGGCCCTCTCCAGTGGCTATCCGGGAGTGTCCCTGGCGTTCACCGGCCGCGGCACGCCCGGCCCCGATGACGCCGCGCGAGCGCACGCCTACCTCGTCCGGGCGATGCGGGCCACGGCCGCCACCGCCCACGTCCCGGGCGGCATCTACACCGGCCCGGGCGCCGTCGCCTTCGCCGTCCTCATCGCCCACCGCGCCACCGGCGGCTACCGTTCCGCTCTCGGCCGGCTCGACGACCATCAGCGCGGCCTGGTCCGCCGTGCGCTTCCCGAAGTCCGTGACACCCCGTCGCCGACCAACGGCGAGTTCGAGGTGGTCCGCGGCATGAGCGGCATCGGCCGCTACCTGCTGGCGCGCCGGGAGCAGTGCGAGGAGGAGCTGCGGCTCGTCCTCACCTACCTGACACAGATGGCGCACGGCGAGATCACCCACCGGGGCCATCAAGTGCCCCGCTGGTGGACATGGGCAGCGCCCAAGCTGGGGCAGGAGGTCGAGATGCCCGACGGGCACCTGAACCTCGGGCTCTCGCACGGAGTGGCGGGGCCGCTCGCCCTGCTCTCGCTGGCCTGGCAGCAGGGCGCGGTCGTCGACGGGCAGCGCGAGGCCATCGAGCGACTGGTCGGCCTCCTCCAGTACTGGACGTACGAGAGCGAGGGCGGGCCGCTCTGGCCTCCGCATCTGACCCTCGAACGCTGGGCGGCCGGGCCGGACATCCCGCCGCCGCGCCAGCGCCCCTCCTGGTGCTACGGCGCCCCGGGGATCTCCCGCGCGGTACAGCTCGCGGGGCTCGCACTCGACCACGCCGGGTGGCGCGGACTGGCCCACCGCTCCCTGCTGCCGTTCCTGACCACCGATCCGGACAGTTGGAGCATCGACAACCCCAACGTGTGCCACGGGTGGGGCGGGATGATGCACCTGCTCGCCGTCCTGAACGAGACCATCGGCGACAAGCGTCTGACCGACCTCGTCGACGACATGGCGGCCCGCACTCTCGCCCACTTCCGCCCCGAGTACCGGTTCGGGTTCCGGGCCACCCTCACCAGCGCCCCCCAGGGCACCGACGTCCCCGCGTTCCTGGAAGGCGCCGCCGGCACCGCCCTCGCCCTCGACGCCTACGCGGACGGCCGCACCACGACCGACTGGGACATGGCCCTGCTGGTCGCCTGACCGATACCCTTTTCACGCCCACCGCGTCCCGGCGTGGGACAGCTGCTCGATTCGCCAGGACGCCGGGTCCTTCGGCCGAAGACCGACCAGTCCATGGCACCGGTCAACTGCCCCTTTTCGCCGGCTGCTTGCTTACTCTCTCCGGTAGCCGAGGGTCATGACGCTGCCCACGAGGTCCTTGAAATGATTCCCGCCGTCATGGAAGAACACCAGTCCGTCCCGGTAGTGAGCCGGATTCTTCATGTCATCGCTCACCAGCGAGGACTCCGCGTCCGCCCTGTCGAAGCCGAACGGCATCTGCATGAGCGTGGTCTGCTTTCCGGTCTCAGGATCGAGACGTAGCACCGTACTGCCCTTCGAGCCTCTGGACTTCATGTAGGCGATAGCACTCTCGCCTTCCGCGTGGATCGGAATCACGGTGCGCTTGTCCGGGGCAGCGGATGTCCACTTACGCTTCCCCGTCCGGATATCGAAGGCGGAAATCGCGTTGCCCTTGTAGAAGCTGTGGGGGTCACTCGCGATATAGATCGTATCGGCGGTTGTCGTGATGGCACCGCACACGCCGTTGTCCGCGTCGCAGCCGGACACGTAATCATCGCCGATGTCTATCGTCGCCTGCACCGTGCCGTCGGACGAAACCGTCAGGAGCCGGTCGGCGTCCAGGGCTTCTTCGTTCGTCCGCACGGCGAAGACGAGCGGGTCCGCCGAGACAATCCACGCTGAGACAATGCCTCCGGGGAGTGTGTACTTCCACGTCGCCTCCCCTGTTTCCGGACTGCGTCGTTCCACACGGAATTGAGGACCGCTCGCCGTGCTGCACCCGATCATGGTGAGGAGCTGCCGGCGTCCAAGGTGCTCCTCTCCCCCACAGCCTCGCGGCGGCGCGTCCCACAGGCGCTTCGCGGTGCTGATCCGGTAGCCGGCAGACCCGCCCGGCCACCCGGCGGCGGCTATGTCCTCCGAGATGGCGACGCTGAGTCCCAGCCCGAGGTAGGCATCCTGGGGAAGGGGGCGCTGCCACAGCTTCCTGCCCTCGGTGATGTCGACAACCGCGATCTGCGTGCACAGGCTTCGCGGCGCTTTTGCCGCCGCGAAGACGACAGCGACCTTTCCGTCATGGGTGACGTCACGTGAGGCTTGGCAGATATTTCCTGAGAGGGGGACTGTCCAGGCGGGCTTTCCGGTATCGGCGTGATAGGCCTTCAGCGCGTCGGGGGCACCTGACACGTAGTGGTCATCGGTCAGCCAACTCCCCTTCGCGGACACCATGTCGCCCTCGTCCACGGTGGGCGGTGGCACCCGGAACATTTCCGTCGCTTGGACAGTTCCCGGCGCCGAAGAAGCCGTCGGCTTGTCGCCGGACGGGGGCTGGGCTTCGTCCTGTGTGTCTCCGCCCTGATACAGCAGCACGGTAGCCCCGACGATGACGGCGAGCGCGACAAGTACGGACCCGATGATGAGCGGGCGCCGGTTTTTCCGGCCGCTTCCCGGAGGCGGCGCTGCCGGTGAATGCTGTGGTGGTGGACCGACAGGTGAAGACCCACCACCGTAAGGGTTCCCAAATGTGGGGGGATACTCCGGCGGACCGAACACACCTGTCGGCGGGGGGCCTTGAGCAGGCGGTGGCTGAGACATGAGCAGGCCTCTCGGTCGTTGAAACTCGGCTGCGACAGCGTATAGGGATGGTGTCGCGCCAAGAGTGCTGGGGCATCACGCCGTAAGGAAACCAGGGTAGTTACCCGCTGCTCACGCCAAAGGGCTGTCCCGTACTCCCCGGTGGGACGCGCGACGGCTGCGACGTAGCCGGTCATGGGCGAGCCCTCCTCGGGATCCGGTGGATAGGGATGATCCCGTCCGGAGCCCGGGGAGGGCGTCGATTACCCGCTCGGTAAAGCCACGCGGCTCAGATCGTCGCCGTGTCGATCACGAAGCGGTAGCGCACGTCCGAGTCGAGTACACGCTCGTACGCCTCGTTGATCCGGCTCGCCTCGATCAGCTCGATCTCGGCACCGAGGTCGTTCTCGGCACAGAAGTCAAGCATCTCCTGGGTCTCGGCGATGCCGCCGATCATCGAACCGGCGAGGGTCTTGTTGCCGCCGATCAAGGCGAACAGGTTCAGGGCGACGGGCTCCTCGGGGGCGCCCACGTTCACCAGGGCGCCGCCCGTCTTCAGCAGGCTCAGGTACGCGCCGAAGTCCAGAGGTGCCGACACCGTGGAGACGATGATGTCGAAGGTGCCGGTCAGGTTCTCGAAGGTGGCCGGGTCGCTGGTCGCGTAGTAGTGGTCGGCGCCCAGCTTCAGGCCGTCGTCCTTCTTGCGCAGCGACTGGGAGAGGACCGTGACCTCGGCACCAAGGGCGTGCGCGATCTTGACGGCCATGTGCCCGAGGCCGCCCAGGCCGACCACGGCGACCTTCTTGCCGGGGGCCGCGCCCCAGTGCTTGAGCGGGGAGTACGTGGTGATGCCGGCGCAGAGCAGCGGCGCGGCCACGTCCAGTGACAGCCCGTCCGGGATGCGGACGGTGAAGTTCTCGTCGACGACGACCTTCTGTGAGTAGCCACCGTAGGTGGGCTCGCCGTCGTGGCCGATGGCGTTGTACGTGCCGACGTTCCCGCGCACGCAGTGCTGCTCCTGCCCGGCCACGCAGTTCTCGCACTCGCGGCAGGAGTCGACCATGCAGCCGACGCCGACCCGGTCGCCGACCTTGAACTTCGTCACACCGGAGCCGGCCTCGGCGACGACGCCGGCGATCTCGTGACCGGGCACCATCGGGAAGATGGCCTCGCCCCAGCCCTCGCGGGCCTGGTGGATGTCGGAGTGGCAGATACCGGCGAATTTGATGTCGATGAGAACGTCGAACTCGCCGACCGTACGGCGCTCGATGGTGGTGCGCTCCAGCGGGGCCTTGGCGCTGGGGGCGGCGTATGCGGCAACAGTCGTGGTCATGGCTCCAGGCTGCCTCGTCACAGCGTATTCACCCAGGTCACCGCTTTGCGTACGTTCAGTGGTCCTACTACTGGCAGGGGCAGGCTCCCGGTCGTACGACCGGGAATACTGGGAGGCATGGACGACACCCCCGCTGCGGACAACGGACAGGCAGCCCTCCCCGACAGCCTCGACCGCCGGGCCGAGCTCAGCGAATTCCTGCGTACCCGGCGAGCTCGGCTCAAGCCGGAGGACGTCGAGATCCCCTCGCACGGGCGGCACAGGCGGGTGCCGGGACTGCGGCGCGAGGAGCTGGCCCAGCTGGCCGGGGTCTCGGTGGCGTACTACACACGCCTGGAGCAGGGCAACGGGCGCAATGTGTCGGCGGAAGTGCTCGACTCGATCGCGCGCGCCCTGCGCCTGACCGACACCGAGCACGCGCACCTCACCCACCTCGCCAAGCCGACGCAGCAGCGCAGGAAGTACCGGCCGCCCAAGCGGCAGCAGGTGCGGGTGGCGCTGCGGCAGCTGCTTGAGTCGATGGAGGGCGTGCCCGCGTACATCGGCGGGGCGCGCTCGGAGATCCTTGCCTGGAACCGAATGGCGGCGGCGTTGTTCGGCGACTGGGGCAAGCTGCCGCCCGCCGAGCGCAACTGGGCGCGGCTGGTCTTCCTCTCCCCCGACTACCGCGAGCTGTTCCTCGACTGGGACTCCAAAGCGGCCGACATGGTCAGCTATCTGCGGCTGTACGCGGGCCAGCACCCGCAGGACCCGGAGCTGTCGGCGCTCGTGGGTGAACTCTCCGTCAAGAGCGAGGAGTTCAGGCGGCTGTGGGCCACGCACGACGTGAAGGAGAAGGGCCACGGCGTGAAGCGGATGCGACATCCGCTGGTCGGTGACCTCACCCTCGCCTACGAGACGATGCATCTCCCGGACGACCACGAACAGTACCTGTGCGTGTACCACGCGGAGCCGGGCTCCGCGTCGGCGGAGGCTCTGCGCCTCCTCGCCAGCTGGGGCACGGACTCGGTCCCGGCGAGCAGCCGGACACCACACCACTGAAGCCCCGCCCCCCCCGCCACCTGGGCTGTCCTGCGATGCTCAGTCCCGCCGCCTGTCGGTCGGTCCCGACGTCTGTCGGCCGGTGCGTTCAGCAGCCGGTCCAGCTCGTTGCCTGCCGCGTCGTACCCGGCGTCGGATCCGTCGCAGCTCGCACAGGTCGCCGGACGCGGCCCCGCGTCGAGCGAGCAGGAACCCGGCGTGCGTGGATCCCTCGTCCAGCCCTCCGCTCAGCTCATCGAGGTCGCCGCTCGCGCCGGCGAGAGGGCTGGACGGCCTCCGCGTCCAGCCCTCCCCTCACCACTGCCTATCCGACGGCTACAGCGCCGCTCAGCCCACTGCCTATCCGACGGCTACAGCGCCGCTCAGCGCCTCGCGCACCACCGCGATCACCTCCGCCGCACGCGGGCTGAGGTAGAAGTGGCCCCCGCGGAACACCTGGAGGTGGAACGCGGCTGTCGTGTGGGCGCGCCACACGTCGGCTTCCGCGACCGTCGCCTTCGGGTCCTTGTCGCCCACCAGCGCGGTGATCGGGCAGTCGACGGTCGCCTCCACGGGACCGTACGTCTCGATGGCCCGGTAGTCGCTGCGGATGGCGGGCAGCACCATCCGCAGCAGTTCCTCGTCACCGAGTACCTGGGCGTCGGTGCCGCTCAGGGCCTTCATCTCGGCCACCAGCCCGTCGTCGTCCCGCTGGTGGACGGTCTCCACGCGCCGCGTCGACGGTGCGCGCCTGCCGGAGGCGAACAGCATCGCGGGTGTGTGGCCGCGACCGGCGAGTCTGCGCGCGACCTCGAACGCGACGACCGCGCCCATGCTGTGTCCGAAGAACACCACGGGCCGGTCGAACAGCGGCGCCACCACGGGCGCGATCCGGTCGGCCAGTACGCCGATGTCGTCCACTCCCGGCTCGGTCCGCCTGTCCTGGCGGCCGGGGTACTGGAGGGCCACCACGTCGCTGTCGTTCGCGAGCGCGGCCGAGACGGGGAAGTAGAAGCTCGCCGATCCGCCCGCGTGCGGGAAGCACACCAGCCGGACCGGGGCGGCCGGTGCGGGGTGGAATCCGCGGAGCCAGAGGTCGCTGCCATCGGCAACTGTCATGTTCTTCGTCCGTTCTGCTGTCGTTGTCGTGCTCAGAGGGGGTCAGAGGGTGGTGTCGCCCCGGCCGTCGCCCAGCCAGGCCCGCACGGCGAGCGCCGTCGACTCGGAGTGGTCTTCCATGATCGTGAAGTGGTCACCGGGGACGTCGGCGTCCTCGTGCGGGAGCGGCCACTTGGGCCGCCAGTCGTCCTCGGTCTCCAGTGCGGCCGACATCCCCGGCGGGAAGGTGGCGTGCACGTACAGAGTCGGCGCCTCGACCGGTTCGGGCTCCCAGTCGCTGAACACGGGCACGTAGCCGCCCTGCCCGGTCAGCTGAGCGCCGTTCATCAGCTCGAACGCCTTGCTGGTGGACAGACGCTCCCTCAGCGCCGCCTCCAGCCGGTCCTCGAACGAGGTCGTCGCGATGTGGGTGTCCAGCAGCACCACCGCCGCCGGTGCGCGGCCCTCCTGTTCGAGCAGCGCGGCGACGGCGTTGGCCAGCCAGCCGCCCGACGAGTAGCCGAGGAGCGCGAACGGCCGGTCGCCCGCCTGCCTCCTGACGGCCTCGGCCTGGAAGCGTACGACCGCGTCCCTGGTAGCGGGCAGCGCCTCCCCCGCCGCGAACCCGGGGTGAGGCAGCACGGTCACGTCCCGTTCGCCCGCGAACACGGGGGCGAACCGGGCGAAGTAGTGCGGGCCGGAGGGAGCCATCGTCGGCGGGAAGCACAGCAGCGGGGTTCCCGGCCCGGTCGCCAGCGTGATCGACGGCAGTGCGGGCACCTCGTCCGGTGACTCGAACACCGGCCGCACCCGCGCGGCCGCGGTCACCATATGCCACCCCTCCTCGTACAGCCCGAGGTCACATGACTGCCGGAACAGGCCGGTGAACGTGTCCTCGGCCGCCAGGGCGGTGGGCGCGGCAGGAGCGCCCACGGTCCCCGAAGCGAGTTCGCGCCGCAGGTACCCGGCGAGCGCCGGGCCGGTCGGCTGGTCGAAGACGACGGTGGTGGGCAGCCGCAGCCCGGTCGCGGTCGCGAGCCGGTTGCGCAGTTCCAGCGCGGTCAGGGAGTCCAAGCCGAGCTGGGTCAGGGAGCCGGAGACGTCGAGGTCGTCCGACGCGTAACCGAGCACGGCCGCCGCCTGGTCCCGTACGACCCGCAGCAGCTCCCGCTCCTGCTCCTCCTCCGTCAGCCCGGCCAGCCGCTGTGCCAACCGCTCCCCGCCCGCGCCGGCCACGCCCGCCGCCCTGGTGGCCCGCGGGCGCACGAGGCCGCGCAGCAGCGCGGGCACCTCATCGGGCGCGCCGCGCAAGGCGCCGACGTCGAGCCGCATCGGCACCACGACCGCGTCACCCGCCGCGCACCCGAGGTCGAACAGCGCGAGACCCTGCTCCTCGGTCAAGCCGGTGACACCGGCGCGGGACATCCGCGCCACGTCGGTCCCCGCCAGTCCGTCGGTCATCGCGCCGGTCGTCTCCCACAGGCCCCACGCCAGTGACGTGGCGGGCAGACCGGCTGCCCTGCGGTGGTGGGCGAGCGCGTCGAGGAACGTGTTGGCCGCCGCGTAGTTGCCCTGGCCGGGGCCACCGAGGATGCCCGCCACCGAGGAGAACAGCACGAACGCCGACAGCTTCAGGTCACGGGTCAGCTCGTGCAGGTGCCAGGCCGCGTCGACCTTCGGCCGGAACACCCGGTCGATCCGTTCAGGCGTCAGCGAGCCGATCACACCGTCGTCCAGCACTCCCGCCGAGTGCACCACGCCGGTCAGCGGGTGGTCCGAGTCCACCGTGGCCAGCAGTTCCGCCAGCGCACCGGGGTCGGTGACATCGCAGGCGGCGAGCGTGACGTGCGCACCGAGGTCGGCGAGTTCCGCGCGGAGGTCGTCGGCGCCGGGCGCGGCGGCGCCGCTGCGGCTGGCCAGCAGCAGGTGCCGGACGCCATGGCCGGTCACGAGGTGCCGGGCGACGAGGCCGCCTATCGTGCCGGTGGCGCCGGTCACCAGGACCGTGCCGCCGGGTGCGAACTCGACCGGGTGCTCCGCCGCGGACGGCCGGGACGGTGCGATGCGCGGCACCAGCGGGTCACCGGCGCGCACCGCCACCTGTGGCTCGGAACCGGCGAGGACGGCGGGCAGCACCGCCCAGGACGCGTCGTGCACGTCCACGTCGACCAACGCGAACCGGTCGGGGTTCTCGGACTGCGCCGACCGGATCAGGCCCCACACCGCCGCGTTGGCGACATTGGGCACGTCCTCGTCCGGCCCGGTAGCGACGGCCCAGCGGGTCACGAAGACGAGGCGGGAGTCGAGGAACCGGTCGTCGGCCAGCCACCCCTGGGCCATCCGCAGCGCGCGAAGGGCGGCGGTGCGGGCGGCGGAGACCGGCCCCGAGTCGTCCTCGACGCACGGGACGACGACCAGCCCCGGCACCCCGGCCTCGGCGAGGGCCGCGAGGTCGGCGTATTCCTCTACGGCCATGCCGGACACGGCGAGGCCCGCGCCGACCTTCAGGTCGTCCGGGCCAATAACAGCGCAACCGCGGGAGGGAGCGGGAGTGGCCGCACGGGTCTGTGCGGCCACCCACTCCAACCGGAACAGTGAATCGCGGTGGCGCGCACCCCATTGGTCCGCGGCGATCGGCCGCAGGACCAGGGATGCGACCGTCGCCAGGGGGTGTCCCTGTGCGTCGGTCAGCTCTAGGGAGACGGCGTCGGGCCCGGCCGGCGTGAGCCGTACCCGCGCCGCTGTCGCACCGGTCGTGTGCCACCGGACGCCGCTCCAGGAGAACGGCAGCCGGGGACGGCCGGCGTCCTCGACGAGGCCGCCGAGCGTGCAGGCGTGCAGCGCGGCGTCGAGCAGCGCCGGGTGGACCCCGAACGACGCGGCGTCCCGGCGCTGGGCCTCGTCCAACTCGATCTCGGCGTACACGGCGCCCTCGCCGCGCCACGCCGCCCGGAGGCCCTGGAAGGCGGGCCCGTATCCGAACCCGGCCCCCGCCAGCCCGTCGTAGAGGCCGTCGATGTCGACGGGTTCGGCTCCGGCGGGCGGCCACTCAGTGGTCGCGGCCGGGTGGGCGGGGGCTCCGGTGGTCAGGAAGCCGGTGGCGTGCCGGGTCCAGTCGGTGTCGGCGCTCCCGGACGACCCGGGGTCGTCCGGGCAGGAGTCGATACTCAACGCCCGGCGGCCGGAGCCGTCGTCGCCACCGACCGTCACCCGCAGTCGCACCCCGCCGCGTTCGGGCAGCGCCAGCGGCGCGGCCAGCGTCAGCTCCTCCACCTCGTCCAGGCCGAGCCTGCCGCCCGCGGCGAGCGCGAGTTCCGCGAAGGCCGTGCCTGGCAGGAGGGTCACCCGCGAGACGGCGTGGTCGGCGAGCCATGGGTGGGTGTCCATGCCCAATCTGCCGGTGCACACGAGACCCTGTCCATCGGCGAGGTCCACGGCGGCGCCGAGCAGCGGGTGGTCCGCGCCTGCCAGGCCGAGACCACCGGCCGCTTCGTCGAAGTGCTGGTCACGAGGTGCGTCCAGCCAGTAGCGCTTGCGCTGGAACGCGTACGTGGGGAGTGGGACCGAGCGCCCGCCGGGGAGCAGCGTCGTCCAGTCCACCCGCACGCCCCGCGTGCCCAGCCGCGCCACAGCGGAGATCAGCGCGGACTCCTCCGGACGATCGCCGCGCAGCGCCGGTACGAACGTCGCGTCGGGCGCCGACTCCTGGCCGAGCGCGGACAGCGTCCCGCCCGGCCCGACCTCCACGAACGTCGCCACACCCTCGGCCACCAGCGCTGCGACGGCGTCGGCGAACCGTACCGACTCCCGCACATGCCGCACCCAGTACTCCGGCGAACCCAACTCCTCGGCACTCGCCCGCGCACCGGTCAGCGTCGACACGATCGGAATCGTGGGCGCCTCGAACGACACGCCCTCCAGCACCCGGCGGAACTCGTCAAGCATCGGCTCCATCAACGGCGAGTGGAACGCGTGGCTGACGCGGAGCCCGGTCACCTTCCGCCCGCCCTCACGCCACAGCTCCGCCAACACCTCCACGTCGGCGGCAACACCGGAGACGACCACCGAGTTCGGGCCGTTGACCGCGGCAATTCCTACGGTGTCGGGCAAGCCTGGCACGACCTCGGCCTCGGACGCCTGGATCGCGACCATCGCACCGCCCTCGGGCAGCGCCTGCATCAGCCCTGCACGCGCCGACACCACCTTGGCGGCATCAGCCAATGACCACACGCCCGTGACGTAGGCCGCGGCCAGCTCACCGATGGAGTGCCCCGCCAGCATGTCGGGCCAGACACCCCACGACTCCAGCAGCCGGAACAGCGCGACCTCGACCGCGAACAACGCCGGCTGCGTCACCCCGGTCTCGTTCAGGGCATCGGCATCGTCACCGAACAGCACCTCGCGTACCGCCGGGTCGAACTCACCCAGCACCTCGTCCAACGCCTCGGCGAACACCGCGAATCGGGAGGCCAGTTCACGGCCCATACCGAGCCGCTGCGAACCCTGACCCGAGAACAGGAAACCCACACCACCCACGGCGACGGACCCTGTGACCAGGCCGGAGAAGGGCCGCCCCTCGGCCAGAGCGGTGAGCCCGCCCAGCAGTGCGTCGCGATCGTCGCCGATGACAACGGCCCGGTGGTCGAATGACGACCGCGTCGTCGCCAACGAGTGGCCGACATCCACCATTCCGGCCCCCGGCTCACCCGCGACGTGCGCCCGCAGCCGGATCGCCTGATCCCGTAACGCCTCCGCACTCCGCGCGGACAGCACCCACGGCACGACGCCGTCGACCGGCGCGGACGCCACGGCGGGAGCGGACTCTTCGGCTTCCGGCGCCTGCTCGATGATGGTGTGCGCGTTCGTCCCGCTCACACCGAACGACGACACGCCCGCCCGACGCGGCCGGCCCATCACCGTCCAGGGCCGGGCCTCCGTCAGCACGTCGACCGCGCCCGCTGACCAGTCCACATGCGGGGAGCGTTCGGAGACGTGCAGCGTCCGCGGCAGCACGCCGTGCCGCATCGCCATCACCATCTTGATCACACCCGCGACACCGGCCGCGGCCTGGGTGTGGCCGACGTTCGACTTCAGCGACCCGAGCCACAGCGGCTCGCCGTTGCGGTCCTGCCCGTAGGTGGCCAGCAGCGCCTGCGCCTCGATCGGGTCACCCAGCGTCGTACCGGTACCGTGCGCCTCCACCGCGTCCACCTCGGACGGTGCCAGGCCCGCGCTCGCCAACGCCTGGCGGATGACCCGCTGCTGGGAAGGCCCGTTCGGCGCGGTGAGACCGTTCGACGCGCCGTCCTGGTTGATCGCCGAACCCCGCACCACCGCAAGCACCTGGTGCCCGTTGCGGCGCGCGTCCGACAGCCGCTCCACCACCAGCATGCCGACGCCCTCACCCCAGCCGGTGCCGTCCGCGTCGGCGGAGAACGCCTTGCAGCGGCCGTCCGGGGCCAGGCCACGCTGCCTGCTGAACTCCACGAAGGCCGCCGGGCTGGACATCACCGTCACACCACCCGCGAGCGCCAGCGAGCACTCACCGGAGCGCAGCGCCTGAGCCGCCAGGTGCAGCGCGACGAGCGACGACGAGCACGCCGTGTCCACGGTCATCGCGGGGCCTTCGAGACCGAGCACGTAGGACACCCGGCCGGACGCGACACTACCCGAGCTGCCGAATCCGAGCTGGCCCTCGAAACCCTCCGGAGCACGCCGGAGCCGGGCGGCGTAGTCGTTGTACATCACTCCCGCGAACACACCGGTCGCGCTGCCCCGCAACGACTTCGGCTCGATCCCGGCCCGTTCCAGCGCCTCCCACGACGTCTCCAGCAGCAGCCGCTGCTGCGGGTCGACCGCCAGTGCCTCGCGCGGCGACATGCCGAAGAACGCCGGGTCGAACTCGGCGGCGTCGTAGAGGAAGCCGCCCCGTCGGACGCTGCTGGTGCCGGTGTGCTCGGGGTCCGGGTCGTAAAGCGTCTCCACGTCCCAGCCCCGGTCGTCCGGGAAGTCGGACACCGCGTCACGGCCCTCGGCGACCAGCCGCCACAGGTCCTCCGGCGAGCTCACCCCACCGGGGTAGCGACAGCTCATGCCGACGATCGCGATCGGCTCGTCCTCGGCGACGGTCGTGCGGGCGGTGGCCGTCCGCGCCTCGTCGCCGCCGAGCAGCGTGGAGCGCAGATGGCCCGCGAGCACCAGGGGCGTCGGGTAGTCGAAGACCAGCGTCGCGGGCAGGCGCAGGCCGGTGGCCGCGTCGAGCCGGTTGCGCAGCTCGACCGCCGTGAGCGAGTCGAATCCGAGTTCGCCGAACGCCCGCTCCGGTTCCACCTCGGCGGCGGACGCGTGGCCGAGCACGGCGGCGACGCATGTGCGCACGAGGTCGAGCAGCAGCGGCAGGCGCTCGTCCTCCGGGAGCGCCGATATTCGCGCGGCCAGGCTGCCGTCGGCCTTGGCGGCCTCGGGGCGCGCCGTGCGCACCAGCGCGCGCAGCAGTGCGGGGACGGCCTCGGGGCGCGCCCGCAGCGGCGCCAGGTCCAGCCGCATGGGCACGGCCACGGCCGACGGCAGCGCGATGGCGGCGTCGAACAGCCGCAGCCCCTCCTCGGCGGACAGCGCGGCGACACCGGCGCGCGAGAGGCGGCCGCGGTCGGTCGCGGCCAGTTCGTCGGTCATGCCGCTCGCGTCCGCCCACAGGCCCCATGCCAGCGATGTCGCGGGCAGGCCGGCGGCGCGGCGGTGCTGGGCGAGCGCGTCGAGATACGCGTTGGCCGCCGCGTAGTTGGCCTGGCCGGGATTGCCGAACGTGCCCGCGGCTGAGGAGAACAGCACGAACGCCGTCAGGTCCAGGTCGCGGGTCAGCTCATGCAGGTTCCACGCCGCGTCGACCTTCGGCCGGAACACGGTGTCGATCCGCTCCGGGGTGAGCGATTCGATCACACCGTCGTCCAGCACACCCGCCGCGTGTACGACGGCCGTTACGGGGTGCTCGGCCAGCAGCGCCACCACCGCGTCCCGCTCCGCCACATCACAGGCGACGGCGGTAACCTCGGCACCGAGACCACTCAACTCGTCGTACAGCGCGCCGACTTGGCCGCGCCTGCTCGCCAGCACCAGCCGCCGCACCCCGTGCCGCACCACCAGATGCCGCGCCACCAACCCACCGAGCATCCCGCTCGCACCGGTCACCAACACCGGACCCTCACCGAAGCCCGGCCCCTCCGACTCCACAGGACGCGCACGCACAAGCCTCGGCACAAACGATTCACCGGCCCGCACGGCCAGTTGGGGCTCGCCGGTCGCGACGGCGCTCGGCAGCGCGCGGAGCGAGGCCGCCGACCCGTCGACGTCGGCGAGCACGAACCGGCCGGGGTGCTCGGCCTGCGCCGCGCGCACGAGGCCCCACACCGGCGCGTCGGCCAGGTCGGGGACGTCCTCGTCGGGGCCCGCCGCGACCGCGCCGGTGGTGACGAACACCAGCCGCGCGGAGTCCAACCGGTCGTCGGAGAGCCAGGTCCGCACCAGCGCCAGCGCCCGGTGCGTGGCTTCGGCGGGGCCGTCGGCCGAGGGTACGGGGGCGAACACGAGGTCCGGCACCTCATCCTCCGCCAGCGCGGCCAGGTCCGGGTACGCGCGGGCCGGCTCGGAGGTCTCCGTCCGACCGAGCCCGGCCCCCAGGACCGCCCAGCGGGCCGAGGCCGAGGCGGCGGGCCGTACGGGCATCCAGTCGACCCGGAACAGCGAGTCCAGCCGGTCGCCGCCCAGTCCGTCCGCCGACAGGGGCCGCAGTGACAGTGCCTCGACCGAGGCGACGGGGGCGCCCGTGCCGTCGGTCAGCGCGATCGCGACGCCCGAGGCGCCCGCCGGGGACAGCCGCCCCCGCAGCGCGGACGCGCCGCTGCTGTGCAGCCGCACCCCGCGCCAGGAGTACGGGAGGTGCAGCCGCTCCGCGTCGGCGACGAAGCCGCCGAGTCCGATGGCGTGCAGCGCGGAGTCGAGCAGCGCGGGGTGCAGCCCGAAGGAGCCCGCGGTGTCCCCGTCGGGCAGTTCCACCTGGACGAACACCTCGTCACCCCGCCGCCACGCCGCGCGCAGGCCGCGGAACGCGGGCCCGTAGCCGAGTCCCGACGCGGCGAGGTCGTCGTAACGGCCCTCGATGTCGATCGGTTCGGCCCCCGCGGGCGGCCAGGCGCCCCCATCGGTGGCCGGGACCGCCTCACCCGCCGCGAGCGTGCCGAAGGCGTGCCGCGTCCACGGCTGATCGTCGGGTGCGTCGTCGGCCCGCGAGTAGGCGTTCAGCGCGCGGCGCCCCGACTCGTCCGGCGCCCCGATGGACACCTGGAGCCGCACCGCGCCGTCCTCCGGCAGGACCAGCGGCGCGGCCAGCGTCAGCTCCTCGACATGGTCGAGCCCGACCTGATCGCCCGCTCTGATCGCCAGCTCCACGAACGCGGCGCCCGGTACGAGGACCACGCCCCCCACGGTGTGGTCGGCCAGCCACGGGTGGGTGGGCAGGGAGAGCCTGCCGGTGAGCAGGGCGCCCTCCTCGTCGGCCAGTGTGACGGCGGCGCCCAGCAGTGGGTGGTCGGCGGGCCGCAGGCCCACCGAGGCCACATCCCACGCGTGCGCGCCCGCGTCCAGCCAGAAGCTGGTGCGCTGGAAGGGGTACGTGGGCAGATCGGTCCGCCGGGCGCCGCGTCCCGCGAACACCGCCTGCCAGTCGAGGGCGACGCCCCGCACATGCAGTGCGGAGACCGCCGAGGTGAGCGTGGCGCCCTCGGGACGGTTCGCACGCGCCCCGGCCACCAGCAGCGCGCCCTCGTCGGCGCAGTCGCGGCCCATCGCGGTCAGCACCGCGTCGGGGCCCAGCTCCAGGAAGTTCGTGACGCCCTGATCGCGCAGGCACCGTACGCCGTCGAGGAACCGCACCGCCTCGCGGACGTGGCGCACCCAGTGCTCCGGGTCGCGTGCCTGCGCCGGGGCCAGCACGGCGCCGGTCAGGGTGGACACGATCGGGATCGCCGGCGTCCCGTAGGTGATGGTCCGGGCGACGGCGCGGAAGTCCTCCAGCACGGCGTCCACGTGCGGCGAGTGGAACGCGTGACTGACCCGCAGGTACCGGGTCTTCCCGCCGCGCTCGCGCCACGCGCTGTCGATCACGGCCACCGCGTCGGCGTCGCCCGCGACCACCGTGGACTCGGGGCCGTTGACCGCCGCGATGTCCACCGCGCCGCCGTGCTCGGCGACCAGGCGGCGGACGGTGTCCTCGTCCGCGCGCAGCGACAGCATCACCCCGCCCTCGGGCAGCGCGCCCATCAGTCTGCCGCGGGCGGCGACCAGCGTGCACGCGTCGGCGAGGGAGAACACGCCCGACACGTGCGCGGCCGCCAGCTCCCCGATGGAGTGGCCCGCGAGGAACTGCGGGGCGAGGCCCCATGCCGTGACGAGGCGGAACAGCGCCACCTCGATCGCGAACAGCGCGGGCTGCGTGTACGTGGTCAGGTCGAGCAGGGCGGCGGCCTCGGTGCCGGGCTCGGCGAAGACCACGTCCCGCAGCGGCCGGTCCAGATGCGGGTCCAGGCCGGCGCAGACCTCGTCCAGCGCGTGCGCGAACACGGGGAACTCCCCGTACAGTTCGCGGCCCATGCCCACCCGCTGGCTGCCCTGTCCGCTGAACAGGAACGCGAGCTTGCCGCGGGTGCCCAGCGTGCCGCGCACCAGGTTCGCCGCCTCGCCGCCGGCTGCCAGGGCCTCCAGCCCGCGCAGCAGTTCCGCGCGGTCGGCGCCGACGACAGCGGCCCTGTGCTCCAGCGCGGTCCTGCTCACGGCGAGCGAGTAGCCGATGTCCGCCGCCGAAACGTCCCGACCGTCCAGGTGGGACAGGAGGGCGGCGGCGCGCTCGCGCAGCGCGGCGGGGTCGTTGCCGGACAGCACCCACGGCACCACGTCGGCCAGGACGGGGTCGACGGGCTCGCCCAGCTCATCGTCGGGGTCCTCGGCCGGAGCCTGTTCGAGGACGACGTGGGCGTTGGTGCCGCTGATACCGAACGACGACACCGCCGCCCTGTGCGGCCGGCCTGTCTCCGGCCACGGCCGCGCCTCGGTCAGCAGTTCCACGGCGTTCGCCGACCAGTCGACGTGCCGGGAGCGCTCACCGACGTGCAGGGTCCGCGGCAGCACACCGTGCCGCATCGCCATGACCATCTTGATCACTCCGGCGACCCCCGAAGCGGCCTGGGTGTGGCCGATGTTGGACTTCAGCGACCCGAGCCACAGCGGCTCACCGGTGCGGTCCTGTCCGTAGGTGGCCAGCAGTGCCTGAGCCTCGATCGGGTCACCGAGCGTGGTGCCGGTGCCGTGTGCCTCGACCGCGTCGACCTGGGCCGCGGTCAGTCCCGCACTGTCCAGCGCCTGCCGGATCACGCGCTGCTGCGACGGACCGTTGGGCGCGGTGAGGCCGTTCGACGCCCCGTCCTGGTTGACCGCCGAACCGCGTACGACCGCCAGCACCCGGTGGCCGTTGCGCCGGGCGTCGGACAGCCGCTCCAGCAGCACCATCCCGACGCCCTCGCCCCAGCCGGTGCCGTCGGCGCTGTCGGAGAACGACTTGCACCGGCCGTCCGCGGCGAGGCCGCGCTGCTTGCTGAAGCCGATGAACGTGTTCGGGGTCGCCATGACGGTGACACCGCCCGCGAGGGCTAGCGAGCACTCGCCCGACCGCAGCGCCTGGGCCGCCAGATGCAGCGTGACCAGGGAGGACGAGCAGGCGGTGTCCACCGTGACGGCGGGCCCCTCCAACGCGAACGTGTACGACACGCGGCCGGAGGCGACGCTGCCGAAGCTGCCGGTGCCGAGGAACCCGTCCAGCCCCTCCGGCACCGACCGCAGCCGCGACACGTAGTCGTGGTACATCACACCCGCGAACACGCCCGTTCTGCTGCCGCGCAGCGACGACGCGTCGATCCCGGCCCGCTCGAACGCCTCCCACGACGTCTCCAGCAGCAACCGCTGCTGCGGGTCCATCGCCAGCGCCTCGCGCGGCGAGATCCCGAACACACCGGGGTCGAACTCGGCCGCGTCGTGCAGGAATCCGCCCTCGGTGAGGAACACCCGGTCGGGGTCCTCGGGGTCGGACAGCTCGACGGCGCCCCAGCCCCGGTCGGTGGGGAAGGCCGTCACGCCGTCACGGCCGTTCGCGACCAGCTCCCACAGGTCCTCGGGGGAGGTCACGCCGCCGGGGTAGCGGCAGCTCATGCCGATGATCGCGATCGGCTCCTGCTCACCGTCCTCGACCTCGCGCAACCGCCGACGTGTCTCGCGCAGGTCAGCAGTGACCCGCTTCAGGAAGTAACGGAGCTTGTCCTCGTTGTCCATGCCGTCTCTACTCCAGGGAACGTCGAGCAAGTGGGGTGGTCGGGCGGGTCAGGAGATGCCGAACTCTTTGCCGAGCAGTTCGAACACCTGGTCGTCCGTCGCGTCATCGAGATCGTCGGACGCCTGCGCGGCGGCGTCGGCACGACTGTCGCGCCATACGGTCAGCAACGCCGAGAGGCGGGCGCCGATCCGGTCGTCCTCGTCGTCACCGATCTCGACCGAGGCGAGACTCGCCTCGATACGGCTCAGCTCGGCGAGCAGCGGCGCCACCCCGCCGGGCTCGTCGATGACGAGCCCTTCCGCGAGGAGGCCGACCAGATCGAGCGGGGTCGGGTAGTCGAATATCAGGGTGGCGGGCAGGCGCAGCCCGGTGGCCGTGTTGAGCCGGTTGCGCAGGTCGACGGCGGTCAGCGAATCGAAGCCCAACTCGGTGAACGCGCGCCGGTCGTCGACCGCCTCGGGACCGGGGAACGCCAGCACGGCGGCGACCTGCGTGCACACCAGGTCCACCAGGGCGGACGTCCGCTCGGTCTTCGGCAGCGCCGCCAGCCGCTCCCGCAGCGCGGCGGCGGGGTCGATCCCGGTCTCCGCCGCCCTGCGGGTCGTCGTCCGCACCAGGCCGCTGAACACCGGCGGCACCACCGGGAGTTCCCGTATGGCCCGCAGGTCGAGCCGCATCGGCACGACGACCGGGTCCGCCCCGACAGCCACCGCGTCGAACAGCTCCAGGCCCTCTTCCGCGGACAGGCCGGCGGCACCGGTCCCGGCCATATGGGCGCCCATGCCGTCGTCCCCGACCCACAGGCCCCATGCCAGCGATGTCGCGGGCAGGCCGGCGGCGCGCCGGTGCTGGGCGAGCGCGTCGAGATACGCGTTGGCCGCCGCGTAGTTGGCCTGGCCGGGATTGCCGAACGTGCCCGCGGCTGAGGAGAACAGCACGAACGCCGTCAGGTCCAGGTCGCGGGTCAGCTCATGCAGGTTCCACGCCGCGTCGACCTTCGGCCGGAACACGGTGTCGACCTGATCCGGGGTCAGCGAGCCGATCGTGCCGTCGTCCAGCACACCGGCGGTGTGTACGACCGCGGTCACGGGGTGCTCGGCCAGGAGCGCCGCCACCGCGTCCCGGTTCGCCACATCACAGGCAACGGTCGTGACCTCCGCACCGAGACCGGCCAACTCGTCGTACAGCGCTCCGACTTGGCCGCGCCTGCTCGCCAGCACCAGGCGCCGCACCCCGTGCCGCACCACCAGATGCCGCGCCACCAACCCACCGAGCATCCCGCTCGCACCGGTCACCAGCACCGGACCCTCACCGAAGCCCGGACCCTCCGACTCCACAGGACGCGCACGCACAAGCCTCGGCACAAACGATTCACCGGCCCGCACTGCCAGCTCCGGTTCCGAGTTCGCGAGGGCCGACTTCCAACCGTCCTCGTCATCGATGTCGACCAGGACGAAGCGGTCCGGGTTCTCCGACTGCGCCGTCCGCACCAGACCCCACACCGCGGCCGCCGCCAGATCCGACACGTCGTCCTCATGACCGACCGCCACGGCACCACGGCTCACCAGCACCAGCCGCGACGCCGCACAGCGCTCGTCAGCCAGCCAGCCCTGCACCAGCCCCAGAACGGCCAGCACCTCCTGGCGCACCCCGGCCACATCCAGCGACCCGGCACACCGCACCACAACGTTCTCCGGCAGCGACTCACCCGCGTCCAACGCCGACCGCACCGCGGCCCAGCCCGCGAACTCCGCCACCGACCCGGCACTCCCGGCCGACGCCGTCACCGACGCCGAAGCGGTCACCCAGTCCAGCCGGAACAGCGACTCATGCCTGCGCGCCGACCCCAGCGAACCCGCCGACACCGGGCGCAGCACCAACGAGTCGACCGTGGCCACCGGAGCACCAGCCCCGTCCGCCACCATCAACGACACGCCGTCCGACCCCGCAGGCGACAATCGCACCCGAAGCACCGTCGCACCCGAAGCATGCAGCCGCGCACCCGACCACGAGAACGGCAGCCTGCCGGGAGCGTCCGCGTCGCCCATCAGACCGATGGCGTGCAGCGCCGCGTCCAGCAACGCCGGGTGCAGACCGAAGCCGTCAGCCCGCACGTCCTCCGGCAGCGCGACCTCGGCGAACACCTCGTCCCCGCTACGCCACGCGGCCCGCAGCCCCTGGAACACCGGCCCGTAACCGAAACCGCCGTCTGCCATACGGTCGTAGAGCCCATCCAGGTCCACCGCCTCCGCCCCGGCGGGCGGCCATACGCCGATGTCGGCCGACGGCTTCTCGGCGCCGTCCACGAGCACACCGCTCGCGTGCCGGACCCACAGCTCGCCGTCATCGTCCCGCGCGTGCACCGTCACCGGCCGCCGCCCGGACTCGTCCGGCACACCGACCCGCACCTGCACCCGCACCGCGCCGGTCTCGGCCAGGACGAGCGGCGCCTCCAACGTCAGCTCCTCCACCAGGTCACAGCCGACCTGGTCACCCGCACGTACCGCCAGCTCAAGGAACGCCGTGCCGGGCAGCAGCACCGATCCCTGGATCGCGTGATCGGCCAGCCACGGATGCGTCCGCTGCGACAGCCGGCCCGTGAACAGGACGGTGTCCTCGTCGGCCGGGGTGACCGCGGCGCCCAGCAGCGGGTGGTCGGCGGAACCGAGCCCGAGCCCGGACGCGTCGGTGGCGGGCCGCACGCTCGTGTCGGGCCAGAACCGCTGGTACTGGAAGGCGTACGTCGGCAGGTCCACCCGCCGTGCGCCGCCGCCAGCGAAGTAGGCGGCCCAGTCGACGCGTACGCCCCGCACGTGCAACTCGGCGAGCGCGGTCATGAGGGCGCCGTCCTCCGCCCGGTCGCCACGGAGCACCGGTACGAACGCCGCGTCCGGCAGGGACTCCTGTCCCAGCGCCGACAGCACGCCACCGGGTCCGATCTCGACGAGGACGTCCGCTCCCGTGGCGACCACGGCGTCGGCGAACCGCACCGACTCCCGCACATGCCGCACCCAGTACTCCGGCGAACCCAACTCGCCCGCCGTCGCCTGCGCACCGGTCAGCGTCGACACGATCGGAATCGTGGGCGCCTCGAACGACACGCCTTCCAGCACCCGGCGGAACTCGTCCAGCATCGGGTCCATCAACGGCGAGTGGAACGCGTGGCTGACGCGGAGCCCGGTCGCCTTCCGCCCCGCCTCACGCCAACGCTCGGCGACCGCCTCCACATCGGCAGCGGCCCCGGAGATGACCACGGAGTTCGGGCCGTTGACCGCCGCGATGCCCACGGTGTCAGGAAGCTCAGACGCGACCTCGGACTCGGTCGCCTGGATCGCCACCATCGCACCGCCCTCGGGCAGCGCCTGCATCAACCCGGCACGCGCCGACACCACCTTGGCGGCATCAGCCAACGACCACACACCCGTGACATGGGCCGCGGCCAGCTCACCGATCGAATGCCCGGCGAGCACATCCGGCCGGACACCCCACGCCTCCAACAGCCGGAACAGCGCGACCTCGACCGCGAACAGCGCGGGTTGCGTCACCCCGGTCTGGTTCAGCGCCTCGGCATCGTCACCGAACAGCACCTCGCGCACCACCGGCTCGAACTCACCCAGCACCTCGTCCAACGCCTCGGCGAACACCGGGAACCGCTCGGACAGTTCACGACCCATACCGAGCCGCTGCGAACCCTGACCCGAGAACAGGAAACCCACCCGGTGCTCGTCGGCGACACCTCGTACGCACCCGCCGGACAGCCGCCCCTCGACGGTGTCGGTGAGCCCGGCCACCAGGTCGGCCAAGTCCCGGCCGACGACGGCGAGCCGGTGCTCGAAGCCGGCCCGCGAAGTCGCGAGCGCGCGGGCGACGTCCGCCGCGTCGAGGTCGGGCCGCGCGGTCAGGTGGTCACGCAGCCGCACCGCCTGGTCGCGCAAGGCGCTCTCGGTACGGCCGGACACCAGCCACGGACCGAGCGGCGCCGCGGCCTCGGGAGCCCGCGGCGCGTCGACGTCCGACGTGGACTCGATGATGACGTGCGCGTTGGTACCGCTGAAGCCGAAGGACGACACGCCCGCCCGCCGGGGCCGGTCCGTCAGAGGCCACGGCCGTGCCTCGGTCAGCAGTTCCACGGCGCCCGCGGACCAGTCGACGTTCCGGGAGCGCTCGCCGACGTGCAGCGTCTTCGGCAGCACACCGTGCCGCATCGCCATCACCATCTTGATGACGCCACCCACACCCGCGGCGGCCTGGGTGTGGCCGATGTTGGACTTCAACGAGCCCAGCCACAGCGGCTCGCCCGCCCGGTCCCGCCCGTAGGTGGCGAGCAGCGCCTGAGCCTCGATCGGGTCACCCAGGGTCGTACCGGTGCCGTGCGCCTCCACCGCGTCCACCTCGGACGGTGCCAGACCAGCGCTCGCCAGAGCCTGGCGGATGACCCGCTGCTGCGACGGACCGTTCGGAGCCGTCAGGCCATTGGACGCGCCGTCCTGGTTCACCGCCGAACCGCGGATCACCGCGAGCACCGGGTGTCCGTTGCTCCGGGCGTCCGACAGCCGTTCCAGTACGAGCATCCCGACACCCTCGCCCCAGCCGGTCCCGTTGGCGTCGTCCGAGAACGAGCGGCACCGACCGTCCGGCGACAGGCCCTGCTGGCGGCTGAAGTCGATGAACGCGGAGGGCGTCGACATGACCGTGGTGCCACCCGCGAGCGCGAGCGAGCACTCACCCGACCGCAGCGCCTGCGCCGCCAGGTGCAGCGCGACGAGCGACGACGAGCACGCCGTGTCCACGGTCATCGCGGGGCCTTCAAGACCGAACGTGTAGGACACGCGGCCGGACGCGACACTTCCCGCGTTGCCCGTACCGAGATAGCCCTCGACGCTCTTCGGCACACCGTGCAACTGGGAGGCGTAGTCGTGGTACATCACACCCGCGAACACACCGGTCGCGCTCCCCCGCAACGACCTGGGGTCGATGCCGGCCCGCTCGAACGCCACCCAGGACGTCTCCAGGAGCAGCCGGTGCTGCGGGTCCATCGCCAGCGCCTCGCGCGGCGAGATACCGAAGAACGCCGGGTCGAACAGGTCGGCGTCGTGCAGGAAGCCACCCTCGCGGGTGTAGGAGCTGCCGACCCGCTCGCCCGACGGGTCGTAGAGCGCGTCCGTGTCCCAACCGCGCTCGGTCGGGAACAGCGTGATGCCCTCGGCACCGTCGGCGACCAACTGCCACAGGTCCTCCGGCGAGCGGACGTCACCGGGGTAGCGACAGCTCATGCCGACGATCGCGATCGGTTCGTCGGTCACGGCCACGGCCGTGCCGGTGGTCGCCGCGACGACGGGCGCGCCCGCGAACTCGGCGCCGACGAACGCGGCGAGCGCCGCGGGGGTCGGATAGTCGAAGACCAACGTCGCGGGCAGGCGCAGCCCCGTGGCCGCGCCCAGCCTGTTGCGCAGGTCGACGGCGGTCAGCGAGTCGAAACCCAGCTCCGTGAACGCCTGGCCGGGCGCGACGGCCTCCGGCCCGGAGTGGCCGAGCACCGCGGCGGCCTGGGTGCGGACGAGGTCCAGCAGCACCCGGTCGCGCTCGGCCTCGGCCAGCGGTGCCAGCCGGTTCCGCAGCGCGGCGGCCGGGTCGGCGCCGCTCCCCGCTGCCCTGCGGCTGGTTGTCCGTACGAGGCCGCTGAGCACCGGGGGGACCAGCGGGAGTTCCCGTACGGCCCTCAGGTCGAGCCGCATCGGCACGACGACCGTATCGGTCCCGGAGACCGCGGCGTCGAACAGCGCGACCCCCTCCTCGGCGGACAGACCGGTGGAGGCGGACTGCGCCACCCGAGCACCCATGCCGTCGGCCCACAGGCCCCATGCCAGCGACGTCGCGGCCAGGCCGGTGGCCCGGCGGTGCTGCGCGAGCGCGTCCAGGAACGTGTTGGCCGCCGCGTAGTTGCCCTGGCCGGGACCACCGAGGGTGCCGGCCACCGAGGAGAACAGCACGAACGCCGTCAGGTCCAGGTCGCGGGTCAGCTCGTGCAGGTTCCACGCCGCGTCGACCTTGGGCCGGAACACGGTGTCGACCTGATCCGGGGTCAGCGAGCCGATCGTGCCGTCGTCCAGCACGCCGGCGGTGTGTACGACCGCGGTCACGGGGTGCTCGGCCAGCAGCGCCGCCACCGCGTCCCGGTCCGCCACATCACAGGCGGCCACGGTGACCTCGGCGCCCCGCGCGACCAGTTCGTCGCGCAGTTCCTCGGCACCCTCCGCCGCCGTCCCTCGCCTGCTGACCAGCACCAGCCGCCCGACCCCGTGCCTGCCGACGAGGTGCCGGGCGACCAGATTGCCCAGCGCACCCGACGCGCCCGTCACCAGCACCGAACTGTCCGGCCCGAACGCCGGGTCGGTACCGGCCTCCGGCCGCACCCGCGCCAGGCGGGCCACGAACACCCGTCCGTCCCGCACGACGGCCTGGGGTTCCCCGGTCGTCAGCGCCGGCTTCCAGTCATCCTCGATGTCGTTGTCGATGTCGATGTCGACCAGGACGAAGCGGTCCGGGTTCTCCGACTGCGCCGTCCGCACCAGACCCCACACCGCGGCCGCCGCCAGATCCAACACGTCGTCCTCATGACCGACCGCCACCGCACCACGGGTCACCAGCACCAACCGCGACGCCGCACAGCGCTCGTCAGCCAGCCAGCCCTGCACCAGCCCCAGAACGGCCAGCACCTCCTGACGCACCACGGCCACATCCCGCGACCCGGCACACCGCACCACAACGTTCTCCGGCAGCGACTCACCCGCGTCCAACGCCGACCGCACCGCGGCCCAGCCCGCGAACTCCGCCACCGACCCGGCACTCCCCTCCGACGCCGTCACCGACGCCGAAGCGGTCACCCAGTCCAGCCGGAACAGCGACTCCCAGCCCTGCCGCGACAGCGTCGCCGACACCGGGCGCAGCACCAGCGAGTCGATCGTGGCCACCGGAGCACCAGCCCCGTCCGCCACCATCAACGACACGCCGTCCGAACCCGCAGGCGACAATCGCACCCGAAGCACCGTCGCACCCGAAGCATGCAGCCGCGCACCCGACCACGAGAACGGCAACCTGCCGGGAGCGTCCGCGTCGCCCATCAACCCAATAGCATGCAGCGCCGCATCCAACAACGCCGGATGCAGACCAAAACCGTCCACACCCACACCCTCAGGCAACACGACCTCAGCAAACACCTCCTCCCCACTACGCCACACCGCACGCAACCCCTGAAACACCGGCCCATAACCGAAACCACCATCAGCCATACGGTCATAAAGCCCATCCAGATCCACAACCTCCGCCCCGACGGGCGGCCAAGCACCCACATCCACCGACGGCACACCAGCCCCACCCGCGAGCACACCACTCGCATGCCGCACCCACAACTCACCCTCATCATCCCGCGCATGCACCGTCACCGAACGCCGACCGGACTCGTCCGGCACACCGACCCGCACCTGCACCCGGACGCCGCCGCGCTCGGGCACCACCAGCGGCACTTCCAGTGTCAGTTCCTCGACCAGGTCGCAGCCGAGCTGGTCGCCCGCTCGGATCGCCAGCTCAAGGAACGCCGTGCCGGGCAGCAGGACCGAGCCCTGGATCGCATGGTCGGCCAGCCACGGGTGGGACTCCAGGGACAGCCGGCCCGTGAAGAGCCGCCCGTCCGAGTCGGCCGTGTCGACGACCGCGCTGAGCAGCGGGTGGTCGGCCGAACCGAGCCCCGCCGCGTCCAGGTCTCCGGCGGAGACCCCGGCATCCAGCCAGTAGCGCTGGTGCTGGAACGCGTAGGTCGGCAGGTCCACCCGCCGCGCGCCACGACCGGCGAAGAACGCCTCCCAGTCCACCCGCACGCCCCGCGTGCCTATCCGCGCCACCGCTGAGACCAGCGCCGACTCCTCCGGACGGTCGCCACGCAGCATCGGTACGAACGTCGCGTCGGGCGCGGACTCCTGGCCCAGTGCCGACAGCGTCCCGCCCGGCCCGACCTCCACGAACGTGACCACGCCGTCGGCCACCAGCGTGCCGACGGCGTCGGCGAACCGTACCGACTCCCGCACATGCCGCACCCAGTACTCCGGCGAACCCAACTCGCCCGCCGTCGCCTGCGCACCGGTCAGCGTCGACACGATCGGAATCGCCGGCGCCTCGAACGACACGCCCTCCAACACCCGGCGGAACTCGTCCAGCATCGGATCCATCAACGGCGAGTGGAACGCGTGACTCACCCGCAGCCGGGTCACCTTCCGCCCCGCCTCACGCCAACGCTCGGCAACAGCCTCCGCGTCAGCGGCTGCACCGGAGATGACCACCGAGTTCGGGCCGTTGACCGCGGCGATGCCCACGGTGTCGGGAAGCCCAGGCGCGACCTCGGCCTCGGACGCCTGGATCGCCACCATCGCACCGCCCTCGGGCAGAGCCTGCATCAACCCGGCACGCGCCGACACCACCGCAGCGGCGTCGGCCAACGACCACACACCCGCCACATACGCCGCCGCCAACTCACCGATCGAGTGCCCCGCCAGCATGTCGGGGCGGACACCCCACGACTCCAGCAGGCGGAACAGCGCGACCTCGACCGCGAACAGCGCGGGTTGCGTCACCCCCGTCTCGTTCAGGGCATCGTCATCCTCACCGAACAGCACCTCGCGAACCGCCGGGTCGAACTCGCCCAGCACGGCGTCAAGAGCCTCGGCAAACACCGGGAACCGCTCGGACAGTTCACGCCCCATACCGAGCCGCTGCGACCCCTGACCCGAGAACAGGAAACCCACACCGCCCACGGCGACGGCCCCTACGACCAGGCCGGGGAACGGCCGCTTGTCGGCCAGTGCGGCGAGCCCGTCCAGCAGTGCCGCACGATCGTCCGCCACGACGACGGCCCGGTGGTCGAAGGCGGAGCGGGTCGCCGCCAGGGAGTAGGCGACGTCCAGTACGCCGATCCCCCGCTCGCCCGCGACATGCTCCCGCAGCCGCGACGCCTGGTCCCGCAACGCCTCCGCGCTCCGGCCCGACAGCACCCACGGCGTGACGCCGTCGGCCGGGGCCGCAGAGTGGTCCTCACTCGGTACGTGCTCGATGATGGTGTGCGCGTTCGTGCCGCTCACGCCGAACGACGACACACCCGCCCGACGCAGGCGACCGGTCTCCGGCCACGGCCGGGCCTCCGTCAGCAGCTCGACGTCACCGGCGGACCAGTCCACCTGCGACGTGGGCTCGTCGGCATGCAGGGTCGGCGGCAGCACGCCGTGCCGCAGCGCCATGACCATCTTGATGATGCCGCCGACCCCGGCCGCCGCCTGAGTGTGTCCGATGTTCGACTTGATCGAGCCGAGCCACAGCGGCTCACCGGCCCGGTCCTGGCCGTACGTGGCCAGCAGTGCCTGCGCCTCGATCGGGTCACCCAGCGTCGTACCGGTACCGTGCGCCTCCACCGCGTCCACCTCGGACGGTGTCAGCCCGGCACTCGCGAGTGCCTGGCGGATGACCCGCTGCTGCGACGGGCCGTTGGGCGCGGTGAGACCGTTGGACGCGCCGTCCTGGTTGATCGCGGAACCCCGCACCACCGCAAGCACCTGGTGACCGTTGCGTCGCGCGTCCGACAGCCGCTCCACGAGCAGCATGCCGACGCCCTCACCCCAGCCGGTGCCGTCCGCGTCGTCGGAGAACGATTTGCAGCGACCGTCGGCGGCCAGTCCCCGCTGGCGGCTGAAGTCCACGAACGTGCCGGCGGTGGCCATCACGGCGACGCCGCCCGCCAGCGCGAGATCGCACTCCCCGGAACGCAGCGCCTGCACCGCCATGTGCAGGGCGACCAGCGACGACGAGCACGCCGTGTCCACCGTGACGGCGGGGCCCTCAAGCCCCAGCACGTAGGCGACACGGCCGGACGCGACACTGCCGGACGCGCCGGTGCCCAGATAGCCTTCCACGTCCTCCGGAACGGAACGCAGCCGCGCCGCGTAGTCGTGGTACATCAAGCCCGCGAACACACCGGTCGCGCTGCCCCGCACCGACTCCGGGGCGATCCCGGCCCGTTCGAACACCTCCCAGGAGGTCTCCAGCAGCAGCCGCTGCTGCGGGTCCATCGCCAACGCCTCACGCGGCGAGATCCCGAAGAACGCCGGGTCGAACTGATCGGCGTCGTACAGGAAGCCGCCTTCACGCGTGTAGGAGGTACCCATGTGTTCCGGGTCCGGGTGGTACAGCCTCTCCACGTCCCAGCCCCGGTTGCCGGGGAACTCGCCGATGGCGTCGACACCGTTCAGTACGAGTTGCCACAGGTCCTCGGGCGAGTTCACCCCGCCGGGATAGCGGCAGCTCATGCCGACGATCGCGATCGGCTCGTCGGTCACGGCGGCCACCACGCGCGCGGTCGCCGTGAGGACCGGGGAGCCCGCGAGCTCGGTGCCGAGGAAAGCGGCCACCGCCTCGGGCGTCGGGTAGTCGAAGACCAACGTCGCGGGCAGGCGCAGCTCGGTGATCGCGTTGAGGTTGTTGCGCAGCTCGACAGCGCTGAGCGAGTCGAAGCCCAGTTCCCTGAACGCGCGGTCGGGCGCGATGGCCTGGGCCGAGCTGTGTCCCAGCACCATGGCCACGTGGCCGAGCACGAGGTCCAGCAGTACCTTCTCCCGCTCCGCGTCGGTGAGCCCCGCCAGCGACTCGGCCAGCGCCGAGCCCGCGACGGCTGCGCGCTCGACGGTCCTGCGCACCGTGCCGCGCACCAGACCGCGCAGGACGAGCGCCACGGGGTGGGAACGCGCCTGCCGGTGCAGGGCGGGCAGGTCGAGGGGCACCGGCGCCAGCACGGCGCGCCCGGTCGAGCCCGCCGCGTCGAACAGCGCGAGCCCCTGGGCCGTACGGAGCGGGATCAGGCCGCCCCTGCTCATCCGCTTCACATCGGCCTCGTCCAGCCGGCCGCTCATTCCGCTGGCCTCGGCCCACAGGCCCCACGCCAGCGACGTGGCGGGCAGACCAGCGGCCCGGCGGTGCTGCGCGAGCGCGTCCAGGAACATGTTGGCGGCCGCGTAGTTGCCCTGGCCGGGGCCACCGAACACACCGGAGGCCGAAGAGAACAGTACAAACGCCGACAGGTCCAGGTCCTTCGTCAACTCGTGCAGGTTCCATGCCGCGTCGACCTTCGGCCGGAATACGGTGTCGATCCGCTCCGGCGTCAGCGAACCGATCGTGCCGTCGTCCAGCACACCGGCGGTGTGCACAACAGCGGAGACCTCGTGCTCGGCCAGCAGCGCCGCGACAGCCTCCCGGTCAGCCACATCGCACGCCGCGAACGCCACCTCGGCACCCTCCGCGACGAGTTCGTCGCGCAACTCCCCGGCGCCCTCGGCCGCGACGCCGCGCCTGCTGACCAGCAGCAGACTCCGCACCCCCCGCTCCACCACAAGATGCCGCGCCACGAGACCGCCCAGCGTGCCCGTCGCGCCCGTGACCAGCACCGCACCCGAACCAAAACCGGGGTCGTCCACCACGGACCGCCGAACCCTGGCAAGGCGCGGCACGCTGACGGCGCCGGAGCGGACCGCCAACTGCGGCTCGCCGGTGGCCAACGCGGCCGGCAACACGTCGAGCGAGGCCACTTCGTCGTCCAGGTCGACCAGCACGATCCTGTCCGGATTCTCCGACTGGGCGGACCGCACCAGGCCCCACACCGCGGCCTGCGCGACGTCCCGTACGTCCTCATCGTCCGAGACAGCGACCGCGCCCCCGGTCACCACGACCAGGCGCGCCGCGTCGAACCGCTCGTCCGCCAGCCACGTCTGAACCGCGCTCAGCGCCCAATGCGCCGCTTCGTGCGCCGAGGACACCGGATCGGACGCGGACATGATCGGACGTGCCAGGACGACGAAATCGGGCAGTTCCGCCGACGGCGTGAGCGACTCCAGGTCGGTCCACTCGGTCGTCGGGAGATCGCCGTCGGGCAGCGGCACCGACACCCAGTCCACGCCGAACAGCGCGTCGCCGAGATCGTCACCCGCCAACTGCTCCTGCGAGACGGGTCGGATCACCAGCGAGTCGATCGTGGCCACCGGGGCGCCCGCCCCGTCCGCGACCGTCAACGCCACCCGGTCCGCCCCGGAAGGGGTCAACCGCACCCGCAGCATCTCCGCACCGGAGGCGTGCAGCCGTACGCCCGACCACGCGAACGGCAACCGACCGACCCCGTCGGCATCGTCGGCCAGGCCGATGGCGTGCAGCGCCGCGTCCAGCAACGCCGGGTGCAGACCGAATCCGTCCGCACCCACACCCTCAGGCAACGCGACCTCGGCGAACACCTCGCCACCGTGCCGCCACGCGGCCCGCAGCCCCTGGAACACCGGCCCGTAGCCGAAACCACCGTTGGCCATGTGCTCGTAGAACCCGTCCAGGTCCACGGCCTCGGCACCGGGGGGCGGCCACTCGGTCAGGGAAGCCCCACCGGACCTGCTCCCCGCGCGGAGCACACCGGTGGCGTGCCGGATCCATGAACGGCCATCGTCGGTGTCACCCGCGCTGGAGTGGAGGGTCAGCTCGCGCCTGCCCGACTCGTCCTCGGCACCGACCCACACCTGTACCCGCACCGTGCCGTTCCCGGGCAGGACGAGGGGCGCCTCCAGCGTCAGTTCCTCGACCAGGTCACATCCGACCTGGTCGCCGGCGCGGATCGCCAGCTCAAGGAACGCCGTGCCGGGCAGCAGGATCGAGTCGAGCACGGCGTGATCGGCCAGCCACGGGTGGGTCTGGGCCGACAGACGGCCGGTGAGCAGCACACCGTCCGTGCCACCGAGGGCGACGGTCGCACCCAGCAGCGGGTGCTCGGCGGCGCCGAGCCCGGCCGCTGTGACATCACCGATCGCGGGCCGCACGTTGGGCCAGTAGCGCTCGCGCTGGAAGGCGTAGGTGGGCAGGTCCACCCATCGGGTGCCGCTTCCGGCGAAGAAGGGCTCCCACTCCACGCGGACACCACGCACATGCAGCTGTCCTACAGCCGTCGTGGCGGCCAGGGCCTCCGGCCGATCACCGCGCAGCATCGGTACGAACGTCGCGTCGGGCGCGGACTCCTGGCCCAGTGCCGACAGCGTCCCGCCCGGCCCGACCTCCACGAACGTGACCACGCCGTCGGCCACCAGCGTGCCGACGGCGTCGGCGAACCGCACCGACTCCCGCACATGCCGCACCCAGTACTCCGGCGAACCCAACTCGCCCGCCGTCGCCTGCACACCGGTCAGCGTCGACACGATCGGAATCGCCGGCGCCTCGAACGACACGCCCTCCAACACCCGGCGGAACTCGTCCAGCATCGGATCCATCAACGGCGAGTGGAACGCGTGACTCACCCGCAGCCGGGTCACCTTCCGCCCCGCCTCACGCCAACGCTCGGCAACAGCCTCCGCGTCAGCGGCTGCACCGGAGATGACCACCGAGTTCGGGCCGTTCACCGCGGCAATGCCCACGGTGTCGGGAAGCCCAGGCACGACCTCGGCCTCGGACGCCTGGATCGCCACCATCGCACCGCCCTCGGGCAGCGCCTGCATCAACCCCGCACGCGCCGACACCACCTCGGCAGCATCAGCCAACGACCACACACCCGCCACATACGCCGCCGCCAACTCACCGATCGAATGCCCCGCCAGCATCGTGGGCCGAACACCCCACGACTCCAGCAGGCGGAACAGCGCGACCTCGACCGCGAACAACGCCGGCTGCGTCACCCCGGTCTCGTTCAGCGCGTCGACGTCCTCACCGAACAGCACCTCGCGCACCACCGGGTCGAACTCACCCAGCACCTCGTCCAACGCCTCGGCGAACACCGGGAACCGCTCGGACAGTTCACGCCCCATACCGAGCCGCTGCGAACCCTGACCCGAGAACAGGAAACCCACCTGTCCGGGGTCGTCAACGCCCCCCGCGACCACGACCCCGGCCCCGGCCGCCCGACCGTCGGCCACGGCCGCCAAAGCGTCCAGGAACCCGGACCGGTCACCGGCGACAACCACCGCACGGTGCTCCAGCACCGCCCTCGAAGTCACCAGCGCACGGCCCACATCCGCCACGGTCAACTCTGCGTTGTCGTCCACAAAGGACCCGAGTCGAGCGGCCTGCTCCCGTAACGCCTCGGGAGTCCGAGCCGACAACACCCACGGCACCAGCCCGTCGCGCACCGGCTCCGGGGCTTCCTCCCGCTCCACCACGGGAGCCTGCTCGAAGATGACGTGGGCGTTGGTCCCGCTCACACCGAACGCCGACACACCGGCCCGCCACGGCCGCCCCGTCTCCGGCCACGGCCGATTCTCCGCCAGCAGCTCGACGGCGCCCGCCGACCAGTCCACATGCGACGACGGCTCGGTGACATGCAGCGTCTGCGGCAGCACACCATGCCGTAGCGCCATCACCATCTTGATCACGCCCGCCACACCCGCGGCCGCCTGCGTGTGACCGATGTTCGACTTCACCGAACCCAACCACAACGGCTCACCGGAGCGATCCCGCCCATAGGTGGCCAGCAGCGCCTGAGCCTCGATCGGGTCACCCAGCGTCGTACCCGTGCCGTGCGCCTCCACCGCGTCCACCTCGGACGGCGCGAGACCCGCACTGGCGAGCGCCTGCCGGATCACCCGCTGCTGCGACGGACCGTTCGGCGCTGTCAGACCGTTCGACGCGCCGTCCTGGTTCACCGCCGAACCGCGCATCACCGCCAACACCGGATGACCGTTCCGCTGCGCGTCCGACAGCCGCTCCAGCAGCAGCATGCCGACGCCCTCGCCCCACCCGGTGCCGTCCGCGCTGTCGGAGAACGCCTTGCAACGCCCGTCCTCCGACAGCCCGCGCTGCCGGCTGAAGTCGATGAACACACCCGGCGTCGACATCACCGTCACACCACCGGCGAGCGCCATCGAGCACTCGCCGGAGCGCAGCGCCTGACTCGCCCAGTGCAGCGCGACCAGCGACGAGGAGCAGGCCGTGTCCACCGTGACCGCAGGACCTTCAAGGCCGAACGTGTAGGACAGCCGGCCGGAGATGACACTCGCCGCGCTGCCCGTGCCCATGTACCCCTCCACCCCTTCCAGGCTGTCCGGCGCGGCCATCAGCAACGCCGGGTAGTCCTGGCCGTTGGTGCCGACGAACACGCCCGCCTGGTTGCCCCGCAACGAGTTCGGGTCGATGCCCGCCCGCTCGAACGCCTCCCAGGAGGTCTCCAGCAGCAACCGCTGTTGCGGGTCCATCGCCAACGCCTCACGCGGCGAGATCCCGAAGAAGTCCGGGTCGAACTCCCCGGCGCGGTCGAGGAAGGCGCCCATGCGGGTGTACGACGTGCCGACACTCGCGGGGTCCGGGTCGTAGAGCGCGTCCAGGTCCCAACCACGGTCGGCGGGGAACTCCACCACGGCGTCCTCGCCGCCGACCAGCAGCCGCCACAGGTCCTCCGGCGAGTTCACCTCGCCGGGGAACCGGCAGCTCATGCCGACGATCGCGATCGGCTCGTCGACAGCGACGGTTGTGTGAGAGGTCGCCGTCAGGACGGGTGCGCCCGCGAGTTCGGCGTCGAGGAACGCTGCCAGCGCCGCGGGGGTCGGGTAGTCGTAGACCAGCGTCGTGGGCAGGCGCAGCTCGGTGACCGCGTTGAGGAGGTTGCGCAGCTCGACAGCGGTCAGCGAGTCGAAGCCCAGTTCCCTGAACGCGCGGTCGGGCGCGATGGCCTGCGCCGAGCTGTGTCCCAGCACCATGGCCACGTGGCCCAGTACGAGGTCCAGCAGTACCTTCTCCCGCTCCGCGTCGGTCAGCCCCGCCAGCGACCGCGCGAACGAGGACTCGGCGACGGAGCCGGCTTCGGCGGTCCTGCGTACCGTGCCGCGCACCAGACCGCGCAGGATGTGCGCCACGGGGTGGGTACGCGCCTGCCGCTGCAACGCGGGCAGGTCGAGTGGCGCCGGTGCCAGCACGGCGCGCCCGGTCGAGTCGGCCGCGTCGAACAGCGCCAGCCCCTCGGCCGTGCGGAGGGGGAGCAGGCCGCCCCTGCTCATCCGCTTCAGGTCGGCGTCGTCGAGCTGGCCGGTCATACCGCTGGCCTCGGCCCACAGGCCCCAGGCCAGCGACGTGGCGGGCAGCCCGGTGTCCTGACGGTGCTGCGCGAGCGCGTCCAGGAATGTGTTCGCCGCCGCGTAATTGGCCTGCCCCGGGGCCCCGAGGAGGCCCGCCACCGACGAGAACAGCACAAACGCCGACAGGTCCAGGTCCTTCGTCAACTCGTGCAGGTTCCACGCCGCGTCGACCTTCGGCCGGAATACGGTGTCGATCCGCTCCGGCGTCAGTGAACCGATCGTGCCGTCGTCCAGCACACCGGCGGTGTGCACAACAGCGGAGACCTCGTGCTCGGCCAGCAGGCCCGCGACGGCCTCCCGGTCGGCCACGTCACAGGCCACCATGACAACCTCGGCCCCCAGAGCGACCAGTTCGTCACGCAACTCCTCGGCGCCCTCGGCCGCCGCGCCCCGTCTGCTCGCCAGCAGCAGGCTCCGTACACCCCGCGCCGCGACCAGGTGCCGCGCGACCAGAGTGCCCAGCGTGCCCGTCGCACCCGTGACCAGCACCGCACCTGAACCAAAGCCAGGAGCGTCCACCACGGACCGCCGAACCCTGGCCAGTCGCGGAGCGCTGACGACGCCGGAGCGCACCGCCAACTGCGACTCCCCGGTGGCCAACGCGGCGGGCAGCACGTCGAGCGAGGCCACGTCGTCATCGAGGTCCACGAGGACGATCCGGTCCGGATTCTCCAACTGCGCCGACCGCGTCAGACCCCACACCGCCGCTTGCGCGATGTCGCGCACGTGTTCATCGGACGAGGCGGCGACGGCGCCGCCGGTCACCATGACCAGGCGCGCCGCGTCGAACCGCTCGTCCGTCAGCCACGTCTGAACCGCGCTCAGCGCCCAGTGCGCCGCCTCATGCGCGGCGGACACCGGATCAGACGCGGACGTGACCGGACATGACACGACCACGAAGTCGGACCGCGGCTGAGTCAGGGTCGCCAGGTCGGTCCACTCGGCGGTCGGGGCGTCGCCGTCGGAAAGCGGTACCGGCACCCAGTCGATACCGAACAACGCGTTGCCGCGATCACCATCGGCGAGCTGGTCCAGCGACACCGGGCGCAGCACCAGCGAGTCCACGGTCGCGACCGGTGCACCCGCCCCGTCCGCCACTGTCAACGACACCTCGTCCGCGCCCGCGGGCGCCAGGCGCACCCGCAGTACCGTCGCGCCCGAGGCGTGCAGCCGCACGCCCGACCACGCATACGGCAGCCGACCGTTCCCGTCGGCGTCGTCGGCCAGGCCGACGGCGTGCAACGCCGCGTCCAGTAGCGCCGGGTGCAGGCCGAAACCCTCCACACCCACGCCGTCCGGCAACACGACCTCGGCGAACACCTCGTCCCCGCGCCTCCACACAGCCCGCAAACCCTGGAAGACCGGCCCGTAGCCGAAGCCGGTGTCGGCCGCGTGGTCGTAGAACCCGTCCAGGTCGACGACCTTGGCGCTCGCAGGCGGCCACTCGACCAGGGAAGCCCCGGCGGAGCGACCGACCGCGCGCAGCACGCCGGTGGCGTGCCGGGTCCACGGCTGATCGTCGTCGGTGTCGCCCGCACTGGAATAGAGGGTCAGCTCGCGCGTGCCCGACTCGTCCTCGGCGCCCACCCACATCTGCACCCGGACACCGCCGCGCTCGGGCACCACCAGCGGCACCTCCAGCGTCAGCTCCTCCACCAGGTCGCACCCGACCTGATCACCCGCCCGCACCGCCAGCTCGACGAATGCGGTACCGGGTAACAGAACCGAACCCTGGACCACATAGTCGGCCAGCCACGGGTGGGTCTGAACCGACAGACGGCCGGTGAGCAGCACACCATCCGTGCCACCCACCGTGACAGCCGCACCCAGCAACGGGTGGTCGGCCGAGCCAAGGCCGGCCGCCGTCACATCACCGACCGCGGGCAACGCGTCCAGCCAATAGCGATCATGCTGGAACGCGTACGTCGGCAGGTCCACCCGTCGGGCGCCGCTGCCCGCGAAGAAGGGCTCCCAGTCCACCCGTACACCGCGCAGGTGCAGTTGGCCCGCGGCCGTCGTGGCAGCCAGGGCCTCCGGCCGATCACCGCGCAGCGCAGGTATGAAGACCGCGTCGGGCGCCGACTCCTGGCCCAGCGCCGACAGCGTCCCGCCCGGCCCGACCTCCACGAACGTCGCCACACCCTCGGCAATCAGCGTGCCGACGGCATCGGCGAACCGCACCGACTCCCGCACATGCCGCACCCAGTACTCCGGCGAACCCAACTCGCCCGCCGTCGCCTGCACACCGGTCAGCGTCGACACGATCGGAATCGCCGGCGCCTCGAACGACACGCCCTCCAGCACCCGGCGGAACTCGTCAAGCATCGGCTCCATCAACGGCGAGTGGAACGCGTGGCTGACGCGGAGCCCGGTCGCCTTCCGCCCCGCCTCACGCCAACGCTCGGCAACAGCCTCCACATCGGCAGCGGCACCGGAGATGACCACGGAGTTCGGTCCGTTGACCGCCGCGATGCCCACGGTGTCAGGAAGCTCAGACGCCACCTCGGCCTCGGACGCCTGGATCGCCACCATCGCACCACCCTCGGGCAGCGCCTGCATCAGCCCGGCACGCGCCGACACCACCTTGGCGGCATCAGCCAATGACCACACGCCGGTGACGTGGGCCGCGGCCAGCTCACCGATCGAATGCCCCGCCAGCACATCCGGCCGCACACCCCACGACTCCAACAACCGGAACAACGCCACCTCGACCGCGAACAACGCCGGCTGCGTCACCCCCGTCTCGTTCAGGGCATCGGCGTCCTCACCGAACAGCACCTCACGCACCGCCGGCTCGAACTCACCCAGCACAGCGTCAAGAGCCTCGGCGAACACCGGGAACCGGGCAGCCAGTTCACGACCCATCCCGAGCCGCTGCGAACCCTGACCCGAGAACAGGAAACCCACCTGGCCGGGGTCGTCAACGCCCCCCGCGACCACGACCCCGGCCCCGGCCGCCCGACCGTCGGCCACGGCCGCCAAAGCGTCCAGGAACTCGGACCGGTCACCGGCGACAACCACCGCACGGTGCTCCAGCACCGCCCGTGACGTCGCGAGCGAGTAACCCACATCAGCAGGGGACTGATCACCCACAAAGGACATAAGCCGCTGAGCCTGGCCACGCAGAGCAGCCTCGTCACGCGCCGACAGCACCCACGGCACCAGCCCGTCGCGCACCGGCTCCGGGGCTTCCTCCCGCTCGACCACGGGGGCCTGCTCGACGATGACGTGCGCGTTCGTCCCGCTCACACCGAACGACGACACGCCGGCCCGCCACGGCCGACCGGTCTCCGGCCACGGCCGTGCCTCCGCCAGCAGCTCCACGGCGCCCGCCGACCAGTCCACGTGCGACGACGGCTTGTCCACGTGCAGCGTCTTCGGCAGCACACCGTGCCGCATCGCCAGGACCATCTTCATCACACCCGCCACACCCGAAACCGCCTGGGTGTGACCGATGTTCGACTTCAGCGCCCCCAGCCACAGCGGCCGGTCGGCGGGCCTGCCCTGGCCGTAGGTCGCCAGCAGCGCCTGCGCCTCGATCGGGTCGCCCAGGGTCGTACCCGTGCCGTGCGCCTCGACCGCGTCCACGTCGGACGGTACGAGTCCCGAGTGGGCCAGCGCCTGCCGGATCACCCGCTGCTGCGACGGACCGTTCGGCGCTGTCAGGCCATTGGACGCGCCGTCCTGGTTCACCGCCGAACCCCGCAACACCGCCAGCACCGGATGTCCGTTGCGCTGCGCGTCCGACAGCCGCTCCAGCAGCAGCAGTCCCGCACCCTCGCCCCACCCGGTGCCGTCCGCGGCGTCGGCGAAGGGCTTGCAGCGGCCGTCAGCCGCCAGCCCGCGCTGGCGGCTGAACTCGATGAATGTGTCCGGCGTCGCCATTACGGTGACACCGCCCGCGACGGCGAGCCCGCACTCGCTGTGCCGCAGCGCGTGTATCGCGAGGTGCAGGGCGACCAGGGAAGACGAGCAGGCGGTGTCGATGGTCAGCGCGGGGCCTTCGAGGCCGAGTACGTAGGAGATGCGGCCGGACACAACGCTGGCCGCGTTGCCGGTGAGGAAGTATCCCTCGTAGCCGTCCGGCACACCGCCCTTGGCCAAGCGCGCCAGGTAGCCCTGGCCGTTGGTGCCGATGAAGACACCGGTCTTGCTGCCCCGCGCCGAGTGCGGGTCGATGCCCGCCCGCTCGAACACCTCCCAGGAGGTCTCCAGCAGCAGCCGCTGCTGCGGGTCCATCGCCGCGGCCTCGCGCGGCGAGATTCCGAAGAACGCCGGGTCGAACTGGTCGACGTCGTAAAGGAAGCCGCCTTCGCGGGTGTAGCTGGTCCCCTGCTGATCGGGGTCCTCGTCGTACAGGGCCTCCAGGTCCCACCCCCGGTTGGTGGGGAACCCGGAGACGGCGTCCCGGCCGTCGGCCAGGAGACGCCACAGATCCTCCGGCGACCGCACACCGCCGGGGAACCGGCAGCTCATGCCGACGATCGCGATCGGCTCGACCTCGCGCTCCTCGGCATCGCGCAGCTTGCCGCGCATCTCCTGCAGGTCCACGGTGGCCCGCCGGAGGTAGTCGAGGTACTTCTCCTCGTTCGACATGTGTTCCGACCCTTCAGGCGAGTTCATTGGCTCAAGACCTACCGAGTTCTTCATCGAGCAGCGCGAGCAGTTCGTCCGCCGAGGCGGTGCGCGCGTCCGGTCCGGAGTTGACGGGTTCCGTGCGGGTGTGCGCTTCGTCCCACCTGGTCAGGAGCGTGCGGAGGCGGTCGCCGACGGCGGCGCTCCGCTGGTCGTCCGGCGTCAGGAGGGACAGCGTGGCCTCCAGGCGGTCCAGCTCGGCGTCGATGGTCGGCGCTCCCATTCCCGGCATCTGGTCAAGCACGTGTGCGGCGAGCGCGGACGGGTTGGGGTGGTCGAAGACGAGCGTCGAGGGCAGGCTCAACCCGGTGGCCGAGTTGAACACGTTGCGGAACTCGACCGCGGTGAGCGAGTCGAAGCCCAGGTCCTTGAACGCCCGGCCGGGTTCCACCTGCGTTGTACTCTCGTAGCTGAGGACGGCGGCCACCTGCTCGCGCACCAGATCCAGTACGACGCGCTCGCGGTCCGGCCCGGACATCGCGGTGAGCCTGGCCGCCAGGTCGAGCGGCGCCGCCTCGACGGGTGCCGGGGCGCGGCGCGCGGCGGGCAGTTCCCGCAGGAGCGAGGCCGGCAGCGAAGGCGCGTACAGGTCCCAGTCGATGTCCGCCACGACCAGCACCGTCGGATCGCTCTGGCGGACGGCCCGGTCCAGTGCGGCGATCGCCAGCTCGGGCTCGAACGGGGCCGTGCCGCGGCCGCGCAGAATCTCGCCGAGCTTTTCTCCGACCATGCCTCCGCCGCCCCACGGCCCCCACGCGACCGAGCCGGCGGGCAGACCCGCCGCCACGCGCCGTTCGGCGAACGCGTCGAGGTAGGCGTTGGCGGCCGCGTAGCTGCCCTGGGCCACCGCGCCGAACGTGCCCGAGATCGAGGAGAACATCACGAACGCCGACAGCTCCCGGTCCCTGGTCAGCTCGTCCAGGTTGATCGCGGCGTCGACCTTCGGCCGCAGCACGGCGGCGAACCGCTCCGGGGTGAGCGCGGTCAGCACGCCGTCGTCCAGGATGCCCGCCGTGTGCATGACCGCGGTGAGCGGGAACTCCTCCGGCACCGAGGCCAGCAGCTCCGCCAGCGCGTCCCGGTCGGCGGCGTCGCAGGCGGCGATCGTCACACGCGCGCCCAACTCGGTCAGCTCCGCACGCAGTTCCTCCGCGCCGTCGGCGTCCGGCCCGCTCCTGCTGATCAGCAGCAGATGCTCCGCGCCCTTCGTGGCCAGCCACCTGGCCACGTGCGCACCGATCCCGCCGGTGCCGCCGGTGACCAGCACCGTGCCGGTGGGGTCCCAGTCGCCGACGTGCCCCGAGGGGGCCTGTACGAGTCGGCGGGCGAACACGCCGCCGGCTCGGAGCGCGACCTGTTCCTCCTCCCGCGTGCCGGAGAGGACGCCCGCGAGGCGGGTGGCGGCGCGGTCGTCCAGTGTGTCGGGCAGGTCGACGAGACCGCCCCAGCGCTCGGGCTGTTCGCGCCCGGCGCATCGGGCGAGTCCCCACACCATCGCCTGCTCGGGGCAGACGGGCGTGTCGGAGCGACCGACCGCGACCCCGCTTCGCGTCGCGTACCACAGTGGAGCGGCGAGACCGGCGTCGCCGAGGGCCTGGACGAGAGCGAGGGCCGCGTACACACCGCCCGACGGCAGTTCGGGGTCCAGCGCGAACAGCGACAGCACGCCCGCGACGGGCTCGTCGACCGCGAGTCGGGCCGTCAGCGATTCGCGGTCCACCGCTTCTCCGGCCCGGACCGGCAGCACCCGCGCGCCGTGCCGGGTCAGTGCGTCGGCGATGGGTTCCTCACCGGCGCCGTCCCGGCTGACCACGAGCCAGGTGCCCGTGAGCGCGGCGGTGGGCTCGGGCACCGGCAGCCAGGTGACGCGGTAGCGCCAGCCGTCGATCTCGGAGTTCTCCGACTGCGCCTGCCGCCACGACGCCAGCCGGGGCAACACCGCGCTGATCGGGTCGTCGAGGGATACGTCCAGCTCGTCCGCCAGTTCACCGAGGTCGCCGTCCGCCACGGCTGCCCAGAACCGCGCGTCGACGGCTCCGGTGACGTCGCCCGCGGGGGCCGCGGCCATGCTCGGCCAGATCCGCTTGTGCTGGAAGGCGTAGGTGGGCAGGTCCACGTGCTGCCCCTCGGGGACCACGTGGCGCCAGTCGAACGGCAGGCCCTGCACGTACCCTTCGGCGGCGGAGAGCAGGAACCGGTCCAGATCACCGTCGTCGCGGCGCAGTGTGCCCACGACCACGGCCTCCGCGCCGGTCACGTCCAGCGTCTCACGCACCCCGAAGGTCAGCACCGGGTGCGGACTGCACTCCACGAACACACCGACACCCCGGTCGAGCAGGCCGCGCGTCGCCTCCTCGAAGCGCACGGTGTTCCGCAGGTTCTGATACCAGTAGTCCGCGCCCACCTCCGTCCCGGTCAGCCACTCCCCGGTGACCGTGGACAGCATCGGCACGCTCGCCCGCGTCGGCTCCACCCCTGCCAGCGCGGTCGCCAGCGCCTCCCGGATGCGCTCGACGTGCGGTGAGTGCGACGCGTAGTCCACCGGAACCCGCCGCGCCCGCACATCCTCGGCGGCGCAGGACTCGATCAGCTCGTCCAGCGCGTCGGCGTCGCCCGCCACCACGACCGAGCCGGGGCCGTTGACCGCCGCGACCGAGATCCGCCCGTCCCACCGCGCGATCCGCTCGCGGGCCTGCTCGACCGTCACCGCCAGCGACACCATCCCGCCCTGGCCCGACAGCGCCAGGATCGCCCTGCTGCGCAGCGCGACCACCTTGGCGGCGTCGGCCGGCAACAGCGCGCCCGCGACACAGGCCGCGGCGATCTCGCCCTGACTGTGCCCCACCACCGCGTCCGGCTCCACACCGTAGGAGCGCCACAACGCGGCCAACGACACCATCACCGCCCACAACGCCGGCTGCACCACGTCGACCCGCTCCAGCGCGGTCGCGTCGGCCAGCACGTCGTGCAGCGACCAGTCCACATGCGGGGCGAGCGCGTCGGCACACGCGTCCAGCGAGGCGCGGAACACCGGCGACGACTCGGCCAGCGCCGCGCCCATGTGCAGCCACTGCGAGCCCTGGCCGGGGAACACGAACGCCACCTTGCCCGCGGGCCGGGTCACACCCATCGCCACACGGGTCGACTCGACGCGGCGGGCCAGCGCCGTCGGCCCCTCGATGAGCGCGGCGAGGCCGGCGAGCAGGCCGTCGCGGTCATGGCCCACGATGACCGCCCGGCTGTCGAAGGCCGACCGCGACACGGCGAGCGTGGTGGCGACATCGAGCGGGTTCAGCTCGGGGTGCGCCACGAGGTGGGCGCGCAGCCGGTCGGCCTGCGCCCGCAGCGCGTCGTTGTCCTTGGCCGAAACCAGCAGCGGCACCGGGGACAGGTCCGGCTCGGCCGTCCGTACGGCGGCCTCGGTGACCGGCGCCTGTTCGATGATGGCGTGCGCGTTGGTGCCGCTGAACCCGAACGACGACACGCCGAACCGGCGGGGGTGGTCGGTGTCCGGCCAGGAGCGTGCCTCGGTGAGCAGCGCGACATCACCGGCCGACCAGTCGACCTTCGGGGTGGGTTCGGCGACGTGCAGCGTCTTCGGCAGCACGCCGTGCCGTATCGCCATGACCATCTTGATGATGCCCGCGACACCGGCCGCGCCCTGGGTGTGGCCGATGTTGGACTTCAGCGACCCGAGCCACAGCGGCTCGCCGGTGCGGTCCTGTCCGTAGGTGGCCAGCAGTGCCTGCGCCTCGATCGGGTCACCCAGGGTGGTGCCGGTGCCGTGCGCCTCGACCGCGTCCACATCCGAAGGAGACAGACCCGCACTGGCGAGCGCCTGCCGGATGACCCGCTGCTGGGAAGGCCCGTTCGGCGCGGTGAGACCGTTCGACGCGCCGTCCTGGTTGATCGCGGAACCCCGCACCACCGCGAGGACCTGGTGCCCGTTGCGCTGGGCGTCGGACAGCCGCTCCAGCACGACCATTCCGACGCCCTCGCCCCAGCCGGTGCCGTCCGCGTCCGACGAGAACGGCCTGCACCGACCGTCGGTGGACAGCCCTCGCTGGCGGCTGAACTCGATGAACGAACCAGGCGTCGACATCACCGTCACGCCACCCGCCAGCGCCATCGAGCAGTCACCCGTCCGCAGCGCCTGCACCGCCATGTGCAGCGCCACCAGCGACGACGAGCACGCCGTGTCGACTGTCACGGCGGGACCTTCGAGACCGAACGCGTAGGCGACCCGACCGGACACGACGCTCGCCGCGTTGCCCGTGCCGACCAACCCTTCGACGGTCTCCTCGCTCCCCGCCAGCAGCATGGTGTAGTCCTGCACGTTCGAGCCGGTGAAGACGCCGATGTCCTGTCCCCGCACCGAGTTCGGGTCGATCCCGGCTCGTTCGAACGCCTCCCAGGAGGTCTCCAGCAGCAGCCGCTGCTGCGGGTCCATCGCCAGCGCCTCACGCGGGCTGATCGCGAAGAACGTCGGGTCGAACAGGTCGGCGTTGTAGAGGAAGCCGCCTTCACGCGCGTACGAGGTGCCCGCGTGGTCCGGGTCGGGGTCGTACAGGTTCGCCAAGTCCCAGCCGCGGTTGCCGGGGAACTCGCCGATGGCGTCGACACCGTCCAGCACGAGCCGCCACAGGTCCTCGGGCGAGTTCACCCCGCCGGGGAACCGGCAGCTCATCGCGACGATCGCGATCGGTTCGTCGATGACGGCCGCGGCCGTACGGGTGATCGCCGCGACGACGGGTGCGCCCACGAGTTCGGCGCCGAGGTGCGCCGCGAGCGCCGTGGGGGTCGGGTAGTCGAAGATCAGCGTGGCGGGCAGACGCAGTTCGGTCGCCGCGCCCAGCCGGTTACGCAGTTCGACGGCGGTCAGCGAGTCGAACCCGAGCTCCTTGAACGCGCGATCGGGCGCGACGGCCTGCGTCGAACTGTGTCCCAGCACCACAGCCACGTGGTCCAGTACAAGGTCCAGCAGTGCCTTCTCCCGCTCCGCGTCGGTCAGCCCGGCCAGCGACCGCGCCAACGCCGACCCGGCCACAGCGGCGGACTCGACGGTCCTGCGCGCGGTGCCACGCACCAGACCACGCAGCATGTGCGGCACCGGCTGGGAGCGCGCCTGCCTGCGCAACGCGGGCAGGTCGAGGGGCACCGGTGCCAGCACGGCACGCCCCGTCGAACCCGCCGCGTCGAACAACGCCAGACCCTCGGACGAACGGAGCGGGATCACACCGCCCCTGCTCATCCGCTTCACACTGGCCTCGTCAAGGCTGCCGGCCATGCCGCCGGCATCTGCCCACAGGCCCCACGCCAGCGACGTCGCGGCCAGGCCGGCGGCCCGGCGGTGCTGCGCGAGCGCGTCCAGGAACGTGTTCGCCGCCGCGTAATTGCCCTGGCCGGGACCACCCAAGGTGCCCGCCACCGAGGAGAACAGCACGAACGCCGTCAGGTCCAGGTCCTTCGTCAACTCGTGCAGGTTCCATGCCGCGTCGACCTTCGGCCGGAATACGGTGTCGATCCGCTCCGGCGTCAGCGAACCGATCGTGCCGTCGTCCAGCACACCGGCGGTGTGCACAACAGCGGAGACCTCGTGCTCGGCCAGCAGCGCCGCGACAGCCTCCCGGTCGGCCACATCGCACGCCGCGAACGCCACCTCGGCACCCTCCGCGACGAGTTCGTCGCGCAACTCCCCGGCGCCCTCGGCCGCGACGCCGCGCCTGCTGACCAGCAGCAGACTCCGCACACCCCGCTCCACCACAAGATGACGGGCAACCAGACCGCCCAGCGTGCCCGTCGCGCCCGTGACCAGCACCACACCCGAACCAAAACCGGGGTCGCCCACCACGGACCGCCGAACCCTGGCAAGGCGAGGTACTTGGATGTCGCCGGACCGAACCGCGAGCTGCGGCTCCCCGGTGGCCAGGGCCGCGGGCAGCGCTTCGAGCGAGGCCGCCTCGTCGTCGAGGTCGATCAGCACGATCCTGTCCGGGTTCTCCGACTGGGCGGACCGCACCAGGCCCCACACCGCGGCCTGCGCGAGATTCCGCACATCCTCATCAGCCGAAGTGGCGATCGCACCACTGGTCACGACGGCCAGACGCGCCGCGTCGAACCGCTCGTCCGCCAGCCAGACCTGAATTGCCTTCAGCGCCCAATACGCCGCTTCATGCGCGGCGGACACCGGATCAGACGCGGACATGACCGGGCACAACACCACCGCGAAGTCGGACAGCGGTTCGGTCAGGGCATCCAGGTCGATCCGCTCGGTCGTCGGGAGATCGCCGTCGGGCAGGGGAACCGACAGCCAGTCGACGCCGAACAGCGACTCCGAGTCCTGCCGCGACAGCGTCTCCGACATCGGGCGCAGCACCAGCGAGTCGATCGTGGCCACCGGAGCACCGGTGCCATCCGCGACCGCCAACGACACCCCGTCCGACTCCGCGGGCGACAGCCGCACCCGCAGCATCTCCGCGCCGGAGGCGTGCAGCCGGGCACCCGACCACGCGGACGGCAGCGTGCCAGGAGCATCCGCGTCGTCCATCAGGCCGATGGCATGCAACGTCGCGTCCAGCAGCGCCGGGTGCAGACCGAATCCGTCCGCATCCACGTCGTCAGGCAGCGCGACCTCGGCGAACACGTCGTCCCCGCTGCGCCACGCGGCCCGCAGCCCCCGGAACACCGGCCCGTAGCCGAAACCGCCGTCAACCATGTGCTCGTAGAACCCGTCCAGGTCCACGGCCTCGGCACCGGGGGGCGGCCACTCGGTCAGGGAAGCCCCACCGGACCTGCTCCCCGCACGGAGCACACCGGTGGCGTGCCGGGTCCACGTCACGCCGTCGTCGCCCGCACTGGAGTGGAGCGTCAGCTCACGCCTGCCTGCCTCGTCCTCGGCGCCGACCCACACCTGTACCCGCACCGTGCCCTTCTCGGGCAGGACGAGGGGCGCCTCCAGCGTCAGTTCCTCGACCAGGTCACATCCGACCTGGTCGCCGGCGCGGATCGCCAGCTCAAGGAACGCCGTGCCGGGCAGAAGAATCGAGCCCTGGACCACGTAGTCGGCCAGCCACGGGTGGGTCTGGACCGACAGACGACCGGTCAGCAGCACACCGTCCGTACCACCGAGGGCGACGGTCGCACCCAGCAGCGGGTGCTCGGCCGCACCGAGCCCGGCCGCCGCGACATCACCGACCAGCGGCGCCGCGTCAACCCAGTAGCGTTCACGCTGGAAGGCGTAGGTGGGCAGGTCCACCCGTCGGGTGCCGCTGTCGGCGAAGAAGGGCTCCCACTCCACGCGGACACCACGCACATGCAGCTGTCCTACAGCCGTCGTGGCGGCCAGGGTCTCCGGCCGATCACCGCGCAGCATCGGTACGAACGTCGCGTCCGGCGCCGACTCCTGGCCCAGCGCCGACAGCGTCCCGCCCGGCCCGACCTCCACGAACGTCGCCACACCCTCGGCAACCAGCGTCTCGACGGCATCGGCGAACCGCACCGACTCCCGCACATGCCGCACCCAATACTCCGGCGAACCCAACTCCTCGGCACTCGCCAGCGCACCGGTCAGCGTCGACACGATCGGAATCGTGGACGCCTCGAACGACACGCCCTCCAGCACCCGGCGGAACTCGTCAAGCATCGGATCCATCAACGGCGAGTGGAACGCGTGACTCACCCGCAGACGGGTCACCTTCCGCCCCATCTCACGCCACAGCTCCGCCAACACATCCACATCGGCGGCAACACCCGAGACCACTACCGAGTTCGGGCCGTTCACCGCGGCAATACCTACGGTCTCCGGCAGGTCCGGCGCGACCTCGGCCTCAGGGGCCTGGACCGCCACCATCGCACCACCCTCGGGCAGCGCCTGCATCAACCCGGCACGCGCCGAGACCACCTTGGCGGCATCAGCCAATGACCACACGCCCGCCACATGCGCTGCGGCCAGCTCACCGATCGAATGCCCCGCCAGCATGTCGGGACGGACACCCCACGACTCCAACAACCGGAACAACGCCACCTCGACCGCGAACAACGCCGGCTGCGTCACCCCCGTCTGGTTCAGCGCCTCGGCGTCCTCACCGAAAAGCACCTCACGCACCGCCGGGTCGAACTCACCCAGCACCTCGTCCAGCGCCTCGGCGAACACCGGGAATCGGGCAGCCAGTTCACGACCCATCCCGAGCCGCTGCGAACCCTGACCCGAGAACAGGAAACCCACCCGGTGCGATGCCGCCTCGCCCACCACGACACCGGGCCCATCCCGCCCCTCGGCGAGAGCGGAGAGAGCCGACAGGAACTCGGTCCGGTCAGGGGCCACAATCGCCGCACGATGGTTCAACGCCGCCCGCGACGTCGCGAGCGAATAGCCGACATCAACAAGCGCGTGCTCATCGACAATCGACATCAGACGCTCAGCCTGGCCACGCAGGGCACCCTCGCCACGCGCCGACAACACCCACGGCACCAGGCCGTCACGCACCGGCTCCGAGACCTGCTCCCGCTCGACCACGGGGGCCTGCTCGATGATGGCATGCGCGTTCGTGCCGCTCACACCGAACGACGACACACCGGCTCGCCACGGCTGACCGGTCTCCGGCCACGGCCGACTCTCCGTCAGCAGCTCGACGGCGCCCGCCGACCAGTCCACGTGCGGCGACGGCTCGTCCACGTGCAGGGTGCGCGGCAGCACACCGTGCCGCATCGCCATCACCATCTTGATCACACCCGCCACACCGGCCGCAGCTTGGGTGTGGCCGACGTTCGACTTGATCGACCCCAGCCACAGCGGCTCACCGGCGCGGTCCTGCCCGTAAGTGGCCAGCAGCGCCTGCGCCTCGATCGGGTCACCTAGCGTCGTACCGGTGCCGTGCGCCTCGACCGCGTCCACGTCCGACGGAGACAGACCCGCGCTCGCCAGCGCCTGCCGAATCACCCGCTGCTGCGAAGGCCCGTTCGGCGCGGTGAGACCGTTCGACGCGCCGTCCTGGTTCACCGCGGACCCACGTACGACAGCGAGCACCTGGTGCCCGTTGCGGCGGGCGTCCGACAGCCGCTCCACGAGCAGCATGCCGACACCCTCACCCCAACCAGTGCCGTCCGCGCTGTCGGAGAACGCTTTGCAACGCCCGTCCGGGGCCAGGCCACGCTGCCTGCTGAACTCGATGAACGACCCCGGCGTCGACATCACCGTCACACCGCCGACCAGCGCCAGCTCACATTCGCCCTTGTGCAGCGCCTGCACCGCCAGATGCAACGCCACCAACGACGACGAACAGGCCGTGTCCACCGTCACCGCAGGACCTTCGAGCCCGAACGTGTAGGAGAGCCGGCCGGAGATGACACTCGCCGAGATACCGGTACCCGCGTGCCCCTCGACACTCTCCCGCGCAGCCATCAACAACGCCGCGTAGTCCTGGCCGTTGGTGCCGACGAACACACCGGACCGACTGCCCCGCACCGAGTTCGGATCGATGCCGGCCCGTTCGAACGCCTCCCAGGAGGTCTCCAGCAACAACCGCTGTTGCGGGTCCATCGCCAACGCCTCACGCGGCGAGATCCCGAAGAAGTCCGGGTCGAACTCCGCCGCGTCGAGCAGGAAGCCACCTTCACGCGCGTAGCTGGTGCCCGAGTGCTCGGGATCCGGGTCATAGAGCGAGTCCAGGTCCCACCCACGGTCGACGGGGAACCCGGACACCGCGTCCGCACCGGACTCGACAAGGCGCCACAGATCCTCCGGCGACTCGACCCCACCGGGGAACCGGCAGCTCATACCGACGATCACGATCGGCTCGTCGGTCACGGCCGCGGCGGGTACGTCGGCCACGGCGTCGAGCACCCCGCCCAGCAGCTCGGCGCCGAGGTGCGCCGCGAGAACAGCGGGGGTCGGGTAGTCGAAGACCAGCGTGGCGGGCAGGGCAAGCTCGGTGGCCGCGCCCAGCCGGTTGCGTAACTCGACGGAGCTGAGCGAGTCGAAGCCCAGTTCCCTGAAGGCACGGTCGGGCGCGATGGCCTGCGCCGAGCTGTGACCGAGCACCACGGCCACGTGGCCGAGCACGAGGTCCAGCAGGGCCTTCTCCCGCTCCGCGTCGGTCAGACGCGCCAGCGACTGGGCGAAGCCGGACCCGACCACGGCCCCGGACTCGGCGGTCCTGCGCGCGGTGCCACGCACCAGACCACGCAGCATGTGCGGCACCGGCTGGGAGCGCGCTTCCCTGCGCAGCACGGGCAGATCCAGCGGCACCGGCGCCAGCACGGCACGCCCCGTCGAACCCGCCGCGTCGAACAGCGCCAGACCCTCGGCCGAGCGGAGCGGGATCAGACCGCCCCTGCTCATCCGCTTCACATCGGCCTCGTCCAGCCGGCCGGTCATACCGCTGGCCTCGGCCCACAGGCCCCACGCCAGCGACGTGGCGGGCAGACCGGCGGCCCGGCGATGCTGCGCGAGCGCGTCCAGGAACGTGTTCGCCGCCGCGTAATTGCCCTGGCCGGGACCACCCAAGGTGCCCGCCACCGAGGAGAACAGCACGAACGCCGTCAGGTCCAGGTCGCGGGTCAGCTCATGCAGATGCCACGCCGCGTCGACCTTCGGCCGGAATACGGTGTCGATCCGCTCCGGCGTCAGCGAGCCGATCGTACCGTCGTCCAGCACACCGGCGGTGTGTACGACAGCGGTCACGGAGTGCTCGGCCAGCAGCGCCGCCACCGCGTCCCGGTCCGCCACATCACACGCGGCGAACGTCACCTCGGCACCCTCCGCGACGAGTTCGTCGCGTAACTCCTCGGCACCCTCCGCCGCCAACCCGCGCCTGCTGACCAGCAGCAGACTCCGCACATCTCGCTCCGCCACGAGGTGCCGGGCGACAAGACCGCCCAGCGTTCCCGTCGCGCCCGTGACCAGCACCGCACCCGGGCCGAAACCGGGGTCGTCGACCACGGACCGCCGAACCCTGGCCAGCCGCGGCGCACTGGCAGCACCCAGGCGCACAGCCAGCTGGGGTTCCCCAGTGGCCAACGCGGAAGGCAGCACACTGAGCGAGGCCGCCTCGTCGTCGAGGTCGACCAGCACGATCCGGTCCGGGTTCTCCGACTGGGCGGACCGCACCAGGCCCCACATCGCGGCGTGCGCGAGATTCCGCACGTCCTCATCAGCCGCAGTGGCGATCGCACCGCTGGTCACGATGGCCAGGCGCGCCGCGTCGAACCGCTCGTCCGCCAGCCAGACCTGAAGTGCGTTCAGCGCCCAGTGCGCCGCCTCATGCGCGCCGGCGACCGGGTCGGACGCGGAGATGACCGGGCACGGCAGGACGACGAAGTCGGGCAGCTCAGCGGACCGCGTCAGTGCCTCCAGGTCGGTCCACTCGGTCGTCGGGATGTCTCCGTCGGTCAGGGGAACCGACGCCCAGTCGACGCCGAACAGCGCATCCCCGTCCTGCCGCGCCAGTGTCTCCGACACCGGTCGCAGCACCAGCGAGTCGATCTCGGCAACCGGAGCTCCCGCCCCGTCCGCCACCGCCAACGACACCCTGTCCGACTCCGCGGGTGACAGCCGCACCCGCAGTGCCGTCGCACCGGAGACGTGCAGCCGGACACCCGACCACGCGACCGGCAGCCTGCCGGGCCCGTCGGCATCGCCCATCAGCCCAATGGCGTGCAGCGCCGCGTCCAGCAGCGCCGGGTGCAGACCGAATCCGTCCGTATCCACACCGTCCGGCAGCGCGACCTCGGCGAACACCTCGTCCCCGCTGCGCCACGCGGCCCGCAGCCCCTGGAACACCGGCCCGTAGCCGAAGCCCAGCTCCGCCAGCCGGTCGTAGGCCCCGTCCAGGTCGACGGTCTCCGCGCCGGCGGGCGGCCACTCGACCAGCGAAGTCCCACCGGACGGGTTCCCCGCACGGAGCACACCGGTGGCGTGGCGGGTCCACGAACGGCCGTCGTCGGTCTCGCCCGCGCTGGAGTAGAAGGTCAGTTCACGCCTGCCCGACTCGTCCGCCGCACCGACCCACACCTGCATCCGCGCGGAGCCGTTCTCGGCCAGGACGAGGGGCGCCTCCAGCGTCAGTTCCTCGACCAGGTCACATCCGACCTGGTCACCCGCGCGTACCGCCAGCTCGACGAACGCCGTACCGGGCAACAGGACCGAACCCTGGACCAGGTAGTCGGCCAGCCACGGGTGGGTCCGCACCGACAGACGGCCCGTCAGCAGCACACCGTCCGTGCCCCCCACAGCGACAGTCGCACCCAACAACGGATGCTCAGCCGAACCGAGCCCGACCGCCGCGACGTCGCCGGTCGGCGGAAGCATGTCAGGCCAGTAGCGCTCACGTTGGAACGCGTAGGTCGGCAGGTCCACCCGCCGCGCGCCACGACCGGCGAAGAACGCCTCCCAGTCCACCCGGACACCGCGTACGTGCAGCTGACCCGCAGCCGTCGTGGCGGCCACGACCTCCGGCCGATCCGCCCGCATCACCGGTACGAAGGTCGCCTCCGGCGCGGACTCCTGCCCCAGCGCCGACAGCGTCCCACCCGGCCCCACCTCCATGAACGTCGCCACACCCTCGGCGACCAGCGTCTCGACAGCGTCGGCGAACCGCACCGACTCCCGCACATGCCGCACCCAATACCCCGGCGAGGCAAGCTCCTCAGCGGTTGCCCGCGCACCGGTCAGCGTCGACACGATCGGGATCTGGGGCGCCTCGAACGACACGCCCTCCAGCACCCGGCGGAACTCATCGAGCATCGGATCCATCAGCGGCGAGTGGAACGCGTGACTCACCCGCAGACGAGACACCTTCCGCCCCGCCTCACGCCAACGTTCCGCGGCCACCTCCACATCGGCGGCAACACCAGAGATGACCACCGAGTTCGGGCCGTTGACCGCGGCGATGCCCACGGTGTCGGGAAGCCCAGGCGCGACCTCGGCCTCGGTCGCCTGGATCGCCACCATCGCACCACCCTCGGGCAGCGCCTGCATCAACCCGGCACGCGCCGACACCACCGCGGCGGCGTCGGCCAGCGACCACACACCCGCCACATGCGCCGCGGCCAACTCGCCGATGGAGTGCCCCGCCAGCATGTCGGGGCGGACACCCCACGACTCCAGCAGGCGGAACAGCGCGACCTCGACCGCGAACAGCGCGGGTTGCGTCACCCCCGTCTCGTTCAGGGCATCGTCATCCTCACCGAACAGCACCTCGCGAACCGCCGGGTCGAACGCGCCCAGCACAGCGTCAAGAGCCTCGGCGAACACCGGGAACCGCTCGGACAGTTCACGCCCCATCCCGAGCCGCTGCGAACCCTGACCCGAGAACAGGAAGCCCAGTCGGCCGGGTTCGTCGGCGACTCCCCTGACCACAGCGCCGGTCACCTGACCATCGGCCACGGCCGCCAAAGCGGCCAGGAACTCGGACCGGTCAGCGGCCACAATCACCGCGCGGTGATCCAACGCCGCCCGCGACGTCGCGAGCGAATAGCCGACATCGACAAGCGCGTGCTCGTCCACCATGGACATCAGACGCTCAGCCTGGCCGCGCAGGGCACCCTCGCCGCCTGCCGACAACACCCACGGCACCAGGCCGTCACGCACCGGCTCCGGAGCTTCCTCCCGCTCCACCACGGGGGCCTGCTCGATGATGGTGTGCGCGTTCGTTCCGCTGAACCCGAACGACGACACACCCGCACGCCACGACTCACCGGTCTCCGGCCACGGACGTTCTTCCGTCAGCAGCTCGACGGCGCCCGCCGACCAGTCCACGTGCGGCGACGGCTGGTCCACGTGCAGGGTGCGCGGCAGCACACCGTGCCGCATCGCCATCACCATCTTGATCACACCCGCCACACCGGCCGCGGCCTGAGTGTGACCGATGTTGGACTTCAGCGATCCGAGCCACAGCGGCCGGCCCTCGGGCCGGTCCTGGCCGTACGTCGCCAGCAGCGCCTGCGCCTCGATCGGGTCGCCGAGCGTGGTGCCGGTGCCGTGCGCCTCGACCGCGTCCACTTCGGACGGAGTGAGACCCGCACTGGCGAGCGCCTGCCGGATGACCCGCTGCTGCGAAGGCCCGTTCGGCGCGGTGAGACCATTCGACGCACCGTCCTGGTTCACCGCGGACCCACGTACGACAGCGAGCACCTGGTGCCCGTTGCGTCGCGCGTCCGACAGCCGCTCGACGAACAGCATGCCGACGCCCTCACCCCAACCGGTGCCGTCGGCGTCGGCCGAGAACGCCTTGCAGCGCCCGTCCACCGACAGCCCGCGCTGCCGGCTGAACTCAATGAAGGCACCCGGCGTCGACATCACGGTGACGCCACCAGCCAGCGCCAACGAGCACTCGCCCGACCGCAGCGCCTGCACCGCCAGGTGCAGCGCCACCAGCGATGACGAGCACGCCGTGTCCACCGTCACCGCAGGACCTTCAAAGCCGAACGTGTAGGACAGCCGGCCGGAGGCCACGCTGGACGCGGTGCCGGTCGCCGCGTAGCCGCCCGTGTCATCGGCGGCCCCGTCCAGGACCATCCCGTAGTCCTGCATGTTCGATCCGACGAACACACCGACGCGCTCACCGCGCAGCGACGCCGGGTCGACCCCGGCCCGTTCCAGCAGTTCCCACGATGTCTCCAGCAGCAGCCGCTGCTGCGGGTCCATCGCCAACGCCTCACGCGGCGAGATCCCGAAGAAACCCGAGTCGAAATCCGCCACACGGTCGAGGAAAGCGCCCATCCGGCTGTACGACGTGCCCACACCCGCCGGGTCGGGGTCGTACAGAGCCTCCACGTCCCAACCTCGATCGGCCGGGAACTCCGACACCGCGTCCCCGCCCGCCAGGAGTACGTCCCACAGGTCCTCCGGGCTCGACACACCCCCCGGGAACCGGCACGCCATCGCCACAATCGCGATCGGCTCATCCGTCACCCCCGACACGGCGACAGGAACGGAGGCGGCGGAGGCCACACCCGCACCGGACAACTCAACACGCAGAAAGCCTGCCAGCACGGCAGCCGTCGGATAGTCGAACACCACCGTCGCGGGCAGGGCGACACCCGTCGCCTCACTCAGCCGGCCACGCAACTCCATCGCCGTCAGCGAGTCAAAACCCAGCTCCCTGAAAGCACGCGTCGCGGAGAACGCGTCACCCGACACATGACCCAGCACCGCAGCCGCCTCATACCGAACCAACTCGGTCAGCTGCCGCTCCTGCTCAGCCACATCCAAACCAACCAGCCGCTGCGCGAAAGCCGACACACCCTGCTCCACCGGAGCCGCCTCGAACACGGCACGCACCTGCGGCAGCTCACCCAGCAGCGGGCTGGGCCGCTGCGACATGAACGTGCCCGCGAACCGCTCCCAGTCCACATCCGCGACGACAACGTTCCCGTCACCACGCTCCAGAGCCGTGGCCAGACCCGCGATCGCCACAGCCGGGGCCATCGTGGTGAGGCCCCTGCGCCGCAACTGGGCCGCCGCGTCATGCCCGGCGTCCCTGACCATGCCGCCATCGCCCCACGGACCCCACGCGACGGCCGTGGCGGGCAGACCCGCCGCCCTACGGTGCTCCGCCAGGGCGTCCAGGTAGGCGTTGGCAGCCGCGTACGCGGACTGGCCACCGCTGCCCCAGACACCGGCGATCGAGGAGAACAGCACGAACGCGTCCAACGGCGTGTCGCCCAGCAGCTCGTGCAGGTTCCTCGCGCCGACGACCTTGGCTGCCAGCACATCACCGAATCCGGCGAGGTCGGCCGGGTCGAGGTCGGCGAGGGGGGTCGCGCGCTCGATACCGGCCGCGTGCACGACCGCGGTGAGCGGGAACTCGGCGGGCACCGAGGCGAGCACGTCCGCCAGCGCGTCCCGGTCTGCGGCGTCACAGGCCGCGATCGTGACGCGGGCACCGAGCGCGGTCAGCTCCGCACGCAGTTCCTCCGCACCATCGGCCTCCAGCCCGCGCCTGCTGGTCAGCAGCAGGTGCTCGGCACCCTTCGCCACCAGCCACCTGCCGACGTGCGCACCGAGCGCGCCGGTGCCGCCGGTGACCAGGACCGTGCCGCGCGGCGTCCAGCCCTCCCCCGAGACATCGCCCAGCGGCGCGGGCACCAGCCTGCGCCCCAGAACCTCGCCACCGCGCAACGCGACCTGGTCCTCACCACTCGTACCGGCGAGCACCGAGGCCAGCAGATCACCGGTCGCCTCGTCCCGCACACCGGGCAGGTCCACCAAGCCACCCCAGCGACCGGGATGCTCCAACGCGGCCACCCGGCCAAGACCCCACACCATCGACTGCTCAAACCCGGCAACCACATCACCCGCACCCACCGACACCGCACCCGACGTCACACACCACAACGGCACCGACACACCCACATCACCAAGCGCCCCCAGCAGACCGATCGTGCCCGCCACACCCACCGGCACCACCGACCCACCCACCTCGGCCAGTCCCAGCAGCGACACCACACCACTCAGAGCAGGCAACCCAGCCAACCGCCCCGCCCAGTCCACCGCCTCCAGATCCACATACAGCACACGCACGTCCGCACCATTCCGAGCCAGCGCGTCACCAACCCACCCAGCACGGTCCTCACCCGCCGGCGCGACCACCAGCCACACACCATCCAACAGCCGGCCCCCAGCAGCCACCGGCCGCCAGTCCACCCGATACCGCCAACCGTCCGCAGTGGACCGACTCCGCTGTTCCCTGCGCCACGCGGACAACCGAGGTAACACCGCGCTCAGCGGATCATCCGACGACACATCCAGCGTACGGGCAAGATCAGCGAGGTCGCCCTCCTCCACGACCCCCCAGAACCGCGCCTCCACCGGCGACATCCGCTCAACGCCCTCAAGGGCGGGGACGTCCAGCCAGTAGCGCTCACGCTGGAACGCGTAGGTCGGCAGGTCGACTTGCCGGGCGCCGCTGCCCGCGAAGTAAGCGGTCCAGTCAACCGTCACGCCCCGCGCGTGCAGCGCGGCGACCGTGGTGACGAGCGCGAGCTCCTCGGGTCTGTCCGCCCGTAACGCGGGCAGGAACACCGCGTCGGGCGCGCTGCCGAGACCGAGAGCGGACAGCGTCCCACCCGGCCCGACCTCGACGAACACATCGGCATCCTGCTCCCGGAGCGCCATGATCGCGTCGTGGAACCGTACGGACTCACGTACGTGCCGCACCCAGTACTCCGGCGAGGCCAACTCCTCCGCACTCGCCAACCGACCCGTCAGCGTCGACACGATCGGAATCTCGGGCGCCCCGAACGACACACCCTCCAGCACCCGACGGAACTCAACCAGCATCGGATCCATCAACGGCGAGTGAAACGCATGACTCACCCGCAGACGAGACACCTTCCGCCCCACCCCACGCCAACGCTCCGCAACAGCCTCCACATCGGCAGCAGCACCGGAGATGACCACGGAGTTCGGGCCGTTCACCGCGGCAATGCCCACGGTGTCAGGCAGCTCAGACGCGACCTCGCCCTCAGAGGCCTGGACCGCCACCATCGCACCACCCGACGGCAACGCCTGCATCAACGCACCCCGCGCCGACACCACCTTGACCGCATCAGCCAACGACCACACACCCGCCACATACGCCGCCGCCAACTCACCGATCGAATGCCCCGCCAGCACATCCGGCCGCACACCCCACGCCTCCAACAACCGGAACAACGCCACCTCAACCCCGAACAACGCCGGCTGCGTCACCCCCGTCTCGTCCAACGCCCCGGCATCCTCACCGAACAACACCTCACGCACCACCGGATCGAACTCCGACAGCACCTCATCCAACGCCGCAGCGAACACCGGGAACCGCGCCGCCAACTCACGCCCCATACCAAGCCGCTGCGAACCCTGACCCGAGAACAGGAAACCCACCCGGTGCGACGCCGCCTCACCCACCACAACACCCGGACCACCCCGCCCCTCGGCAAGAGCGGCGAGCCGGTCGCAGGTGGTGGTCCGGTCCTCGGCCAGCAGGACGGCGCGGTGCTCGAACACGGATCGTGTCGTGGCCAGCGAGAAGCCGACACCGACCGGGTCGAAGTCGGCGGAACCCTCCACGGCGGACAGGAGGCGGTCAGCCTGGCCACGCAGGGCACCCTCGCCACGCGCCGACAACACCCACGGCACCAGGCCATCGCGCACCGGCTCCGGAGCTTCCTCCCGCTCCACCACGGGGGCCCGCTCGACGATGACGTGCGCGTTCGTGCCACTCACACCGAACGACGACACACCGGCCCGCCACGGCTGTCCCGTCTCCGGCCACGGGCGCGCCTGCGCCAACAGCTCCACGGCACCGGCTGACCAGTCCACATGTGACGACGGCTCGGTGACATGCAGCGTCTGCGGCAGCACACCACGCCGCATCGCCATCACCATCTTGATCACACCCGCGACACCGGCCGCGGCCTGCGTGTGGCCGATGTTCGACTTGATCGACCCGAGCCACAGCGGCTCACCGGCGCGGTCCTGACCGTAAGTGGCCAGCAGCGCCTGCGCCTCGATCGGGTCACCCAGCGTCGTACCGGTGCCGTGCGCCTCCACCGCGTCCACCTCCGACGGAGACAGACCCGCACTGGCAAGCGCCTGACGAATCACCCGCTGCTGCGAAGGACCGTTCGGCGCGGTGAGACCGTTCGACGCGCCGTCCTGGTTCACCGCGGACCCCCGTACGACAGCGAGCACCTGGTGCCCGTTGCGGCGGGCGTCCGACAGCCGCTCCACGAGCAGCATGCCGACACCCTCACCCCAACCAGTGCCGTCCGCGCTGTCCGAGAACGCCTTGCACCGGCCGTCCACCGACAGCCCGCGCTGGCGGCTGAACTCCACGAACGAGCCCGGCGTCGTCATCACCGTCACACCGCCGACCAGCGCCAGCTCACATTCGCCCTTGTGGAGGGCCTGCGCGGCCAGGTGCAGCGCCACCAGCGACGACGAACACGCCGTGTCCACCGTCACCGCGGGACCTTCGAGGCCGAACGTGTAGGACAGCCGACCGGAGATGACACTCGCCGAGATACCGGTACCCGCGTACCCCTCGACACTTTCCGGCACGGCCCTCAATAACGCCGCGTAGTCCTGGCCATTGGTACCGACGAACACACCGGACCGGCTGCCCCGCACCGAGTTCGGGTCGATGCCCGCCCGCTCGAACGCCTCCCACGACGTCTCCAGCAGCAGCCGCTGCTGTGGATCCATCGCCAACGCCTCACGCGGCGAGATCCCGAAGAAACCCGAGTCGAAATCCGCCACACGGTCCAGGAAAGCGCCCATGCGGCTGTAGGTGGTGCCCGTGTGGTCGGGGTCCGGGTCGTACAGCGACTCCACGTCCCAACCACGGTCGGCCGGAAAGCCTGACACCGTGTCCCCGCCTTCGGCCACCAGCCGCCACAAGTCCTCCGGCGACTCGACACCACCAGGGAAACGGCAGCTCATGCCGACGATCGCGATCGGCTCGCCGGCCTTCTCCTCGACCTCGCGAAGCCGTTGCTTGGTTTGCCGCAGATCCGCGGTCAGGCGCTTCAGGTAGTCGAGGACCTTGTCGTCATTCGACATATGCTTGCTAACCCCTCTTGGTAAGAGTCGGGACTCGCGGATCAGGACTTGCCGAGTTCCTCGTCGATGATGTCGAACACGTCGTCCAGCGTTGCCGAGTTCAGGTCGTCCACCGCGGCCTCGGGCTCCTTGTCGTCCCATGTGGACAGGAGCGACCGAAGCCTCAGCCGGATGTCCCCGACCAGCGCGTCATCGGGGTCGAGCTTGGAGATGGTGATCGTCAGCTTGTTCAGCTCGCTGAGCACCGCGGCGGCGGGCGTGCCGCGGTCGGCGAGCACCGTCGTCCGCAGGTGGGCCGCGAGTGCCGCCGGGTTCGGGTGGTCGAACACCAGAGTGGCGGGCAGTCGCGAGTCGACCTCGGCGTCGAGCCTGTTGCGCAGTTCCACGGCGGTGAGCGAGTCGAACCCGAGTTCCTTGAACGCCCGGTCCGCCTCGACGGTCTCCGGTCCCGCGAAGCCGAGCACGGCCGCGGTGTGGGTGCGGACGAGGTGCACCAGCGCCCGGTCCTGCTCCGCCTCGGTGAGGCCCGCGAGCCGCTGGGTGAGCGGTACCGCGCCGGAGCCGTCGCCGGACCGCGCGGACCGGCGGGCGGGTGTGGGCACCAGACCGCGCAGCAGCGGTCGTACCTGTTCCGGGCGGCCTCGCAGTGCGGTCAGGTCGATCGCGGCGGGCACCGCGGTCGCGGCGCCGGTCGCGCGCGCCGCGTCGAACAGCGCCATGCCGTCCGCGGAGGACAGCGGGGCCATGCCGCCCCTCGCCATCCGCTGTACGTCGGCCTCGTCGAGGTGGCCGGTGATGCCGCTGGCCTCGGCCCACAGGCCCCACGCCAGCGATGTCGCGGGCAGTCCGGTGGCCCGGCGGTGCTGCGCGAGCGCGTCCAGGAACGTGTTGGCGGCCGCGTAGTTGCCCTGGCCGGGGCTGCCGAACACACCGGCGACGGCGGAGAACAGCACGAACGCCGTGAGGTCAGTTCCCAGGGTCAGTTCGTGCAAGTGCAGCGCGGCGTCGGCCTTGGGGCGGAACACCGTGTCGATGTGCTCCGGGGTCAGGGACTCGATCACACTGTCGTCCAGCACGCCGGCGGTGTGCACGACAGCGGTCACGGGGTGCTCGGCCAGCAGCGCGGCGACCGCGTCACGATCGCTCACGTCGCACGCCACGGCTGTGACCCGCGCGCCCAGTTCCGCCAGCTCCCGGCACAGCTCCTCCGCACCCGGCACAGCAGCGCCGCGCCTGCCGGTCAGTACCAGGTCCCGAACTCCGTGGCGGGTGACGAGATGCCGCGCGGTCAAGCCGCCGAGCATGCCGAAACCACCGGTGATCAGTACCGTGCCGTCGGGGGCGAACGCCTCCGGCTCGGGCGCGTCGGCCGGAGTGGAGAGCTGTGCCAGCCTGGCCACCGAGGCGGCACCGTTCCTGACCGCGACCTGCGGCTCCCCGGTAGCCACCGCGGCGGGCAGCCTGCGCAGCGACTTCTCGTGCTCGTCCACGTCGACCAGCACGAACCGCTCCGGGTGCTCCGACTGCGCCGACCGCACCAGGCCCCATGCGGGAGCGCGCACCAGGTCCGGGACGTCCTCGTCCGGCCCGGCCGCCACCGCGCCGCTCGTCACCAGCACGAGTCGCGACTCGGCGAGCCTGTCGTCCGCGAGCCACTTCTGGAGCAGGTCGAGGGTGAGGTGCGTCGTCTCGCGGGGGGTCGTCGCGCCCTCGCCGGGCGTCACGGCCACGCGCCGGGGCACGGGCGCTCCGCCATCGACGGCGGCCAGCAGCGCGGCCAGGTCGCCGTGTTCGTCGACCGGCTCACCGGCCGCGGTGAGCGCGTGGGCGAGCCGGGCGGTGTCACCGCCGAGCACCGCCCACGTGCCGGTGTCGGGAGCGGCGTCCGGCATCGGAACCCACTTCACCTCGAACAGCGAGTCCCGGTGGGCGGACCGTGCGAGATTGAGCTGGTCGGCCGAGACGGGCCGCAGGCTCAGTTCGTCGACAGCGGCGACCGGCTCGCCGTAGCCGTCGGCGACCAGCACCGCCACGGCGTCCACGCCGACCGGCGTCAACCGGACCCGCAGCGCCGTCGCACCGGTCGCCAGCAGCCGCACCCCGGCCCACGAGAACGGCAGCCCGTCCGAACTCACCCCGAGCCCGATGACGTGCAGCGCGGCGTCCAGGAGAGCGGGGTGCAGGCCGAAGCCCTCATCCGCGAGGCCGTCCGGCAGCACCACCTCGGCGAACATCTCGTCGCCCTTGCGCCAGGCCGCGCGCAGGCCCTGGAAGGCCGGGCCATGGCTGAGGCCGGAGGGGGCGACGGTGGCGTAGTGGCCGTCCAGCCCGACCGGCTCGGCCTCGCTCGGCGGCCAGGCGACGAGGTCATCGGTGACGGGTTCCGCCTCGGCCGACAGGGTGCCGGTGGCGTGGCGGGTCCAGCCCCCGCCTTCGTCCGTTCGGGAGTCCACGGTGAACGCCCGCCTGCCCGACGCGTCCGGCCCGTCGAGGCTGAGCCGTACCTGGACGCCGTCCCGCTCGGGCAGTACCAGGGGCGCCCCGAGCACCAGGTCGTCCAGCGACGCGCAGCCGACGTGGTCGCCGGCGCGCAGCGCGAGGTCCGTGTAGGCCGCGCCGGGGAGCACCGCGGCGCCCAGGACGCGGTAGTCGGTGAGCCACGGGTGGGTACGCAGGGACAGCCTGCCGCTGAACACGAGGCCCTCGGAGTCCGCGAGTTCGGTGACGGCGACGAGCACGGGGTGGTCCACCCGCCCCAGCCCGGCCGAGGTCACGCCGCCGGACGCGGTGTGCGCCGTCGTGGGCCAGAAGCGCTGACGTTGGAACGGGTACGTCGGCAGGTCCATCCGCCGCGCACCGGAGAGCTCCCACTCCACCTGGCCACCGCGTACGAACAGCGTGCCCGCCGAGGTCATCAGCCGGGCCAGGCTCCCGTCCCCGCGCCGCAACGAGCCGACCACCACACCGTCGGCGCCGGCCAGTTCGCCCAGGCCGGCCACCAGCACCGGGTGCGGGCTCACCTCGACGAAGGCCTTGAAGCCCTCAGCCACCAGCGTGGAGACGGAGTCCGCGAACTCCACTGTCTGCCGCAGGCTCCGGTACCAGTAGGCGGCGTCCATCCCACGGGTCTCCAGCCACCCGCCGGTCAGCGGGGAGAAGTACGGCACGTCACCGGAACGCGGCGACACACTCGCCAGCCCCTCCAGGAGTTCCGCCTCGATCCGCTCGACGTGGTGGGAGTGCGGGGCGTAGTCCGCCAGTACGCGCCGCGCCCACACTCCCCTCTCGGCGCAGACCTCCATCAGCTCGTCCAGCGCGGCGACGTCACCGGACACGACGACCGAGGCGGGGCCGTTCACCACACCGACCGCGAGCTGTCCGTCCCATCGCGTCAGCAACTCCCGTACGGCGTCCACACCGAGAGCGACCGACACCATGCCGCCCTGGCCGGACAGCGTGGTCAACGCCTTGCTCCGCAGGACGACCAGTCGCGCCGCGTCCGCAAGGGACAGGGCACCCGCGACGCACGCTGCCGCGATCTCGCCCTGCGAGTGCCCCAGCACGGCGCTCGGCTCGACGCCCCACGACCGCCAGGTGGCGGCCAGCGACACCATCACCGCGAACAGGGCGGGCTGGACGACGTCCACCCGCTCCATCAGACCGGGATCCCGGATCGCGTCCAGCAGCGACCAGTCGACGAACTCGTCCAGCGCCTCCGCGCACTCCTCCATCCGCGCACGGAACACCGGCGAGGACTCCAGCAGCTCCAGGGCCATGCCGACCCACTGCGAACCGTGGCCGGGGAACACGAACACCACACCGGCACCGCGGTTCTCCGCCACACCGGTCACGACGTTCGGCGTCTCACGGCCGTCGGCCAGAGCGGTGAGACCGGAGAGGAACTCCTCCCGGTCCAGCCCCACCACCACGGCCCGGTGGTCGAACACCGACCGGGACCGCAACGAGTGGGCGACGTCGGCGACCGACACGGCCGCTGCGTGCTCGAACTCCGCACGGAGCCGGGAGGCCTGGTCCCGCAATGCCTCGCCGGACCGCGCCGACAGCACCCACGGCACGACACTCGCCTCACCCGGTTCACCCGGCTCGACCTCGGCCTCGGCCTCGACCGACGTCACCTCGGGGGCCTGCTCGATGATGGTGTGCGCGTTCGTCCCGCTGAATCCGAACGACGACACACCGGCCCGCCGCGGCCGGTCCACGGCAGGCCACTCCCGCTGGTCGGTAAGCAGTTCCATCGCCGCCGTCGACCAGTCCACGTGCGACGACGGCTCGTCCACGTGCAGCGTCTTCGGCAATACACCGTGTCGCATGGCCAGCACCATCTTGATCACGCCGGCCACACCGGCGGCCGCCTGCGTGTGACCGATGTTGGACTTCACCGAACCGAGCCACAGCGGCTCACCGGTGCGGTCCTGTCCGTAGGTGGCCAGCAGTGCCTGAGCCTCGATCGGGTCACCCAGGGTGGTGCCGGTGCCGTGTGCCTCGACCGCGTCCACCTCGGACGGAGCGAGACCCGCACTGGCGAGCGCCTGCCGGATGACCCGCTGCTGGGAAGGCCCGTTCGGCGCGGTGAGACCGTTCGACGCGCCGTCCTGGTTCACCGCGGAACCCCGGACGACCGCGAGGACCTGGTGCCCGTTGCGCTGGGCGTCGGACAGCCGCTCGACGAGCAGCATCCCGATGCCCTCGCCCCAGCCCGTGCCGTCGGCGCTGTCCGAGAACGCCTTGCACCGGCCGTCCACCGACAGCCCGCGCTGGCGGCTGAACTCCACGAACGCGCCGGGCGTCGACATCACCGTCACACCGCCCGCGAGGGCCAGCGAACACTCGCCCGAACGCAGGGCCTGTACCGCCAGGTGCAGTGCCACCAGCGACGACGAGCACGCCGTGTCCACCGTCACCGCGGGGCCTTCGAGACCGAACGTGTAGGACAGCCGACCGGACATGACACTCGCCGCGCTGCCCGTCGCCACGTGCCCGCCGACATCCTCTGCGGCCCCGTCCAGCACCATCCCGTAGTCCTGCACGTTCGAACCGACGAACACGCCCGCCCGCTCGCCACGAACCGAGTTCGGGTCGATGCCGGCCCGCTCGAAGACCTCCCAGGAGGTCTCCAGCAGCAGCCGCTGCTGCGGGTCCATCGCCAGCGCCTCACGCGGCGAGATCCCGAAGAAACCCGAGTCGAAATCCGCCACACGGTCCAGGAAGGCACCCATGCGGCTGTAAGTGGTGCCCGCGTGGTCGGGGTCCGGGTCGTACAGCGCCTCCACGTCCCAACCACGGTCGGCCGGGAACTCCGCCACCGCGTCCCCGCCCGCCAGGAGCACGTCCCACAGATCCTCCGGGCTCGACACACCACCCGGGTACCGGCACGCCATCGCCACAATCGCGATCGGCTCATCCGTCACCTCCGACACCGCGACCGGGGCAACCGGGGTGGCGGCGTCCGCGCCGGACAACTCGACACGCAGAAAGGCGGCCAGCGCGGCGGCCGTCGGATAGTCGAACACCACCGTCGCGGGCAGGGCGACGCCGGTCGCCTCACTCAGTCGGCCACGCAACTCCATCGCCGTCAGCGAGTCGAAGCCCAATTCCTTGAAGGCGCGGGTCGCGGAGAACGCGTCTCCGGACACATGACCGAGCACCGCGGCAGCCTCATACCGAACCAGCTCGGTCAGTTGCCGCTCCTGCTCGGCCACGTCAAGATCCGCGAGCCGCTGCGCGAGAGCCGACACACCCTGCTCCACCGGAGCCGCCCCGAACGCGGCGCGCACCTCGGGCAATTCGTGCAGAAGGAGGCTGGGCCGCTGCGACATGAACGTGCCCGCGAACCGCTCCCAGTCGACATCGGCGACGACAACGTTTCCGTCACCACGTTCCAGAGCCGTGGCCAGACCCGCGATCGCCCCAGCCGGAGCCATCGTTGACAAGCCCCAACGGTGCAGCAGCGCGGCCTGCTCATCGGTCGCGACCATGCCGCCACCGCCCCACGGACCCCATGCGACAGCTGTGGCGGGCAGACCCGCCGCCCTACGGTGCTCCGCCAGGGCGTCCAGGTAGGCATTGGCAGCCGCGTAAGCGCTCTGCCCACTACTGCCCCACACACCGGCGATCGAAGAGAACAGCACGAACGCGTCCAGCGGCGTGTCGCCCAGCAACTCGTGCAGGTGCCACGCGCCGACGACCTTGGCCGCCAGCACATCACCGAACTCGGCGAGATCGTCGGGATCTATGTCGGCGAGAAGGGCCGACCGCTCGATGCCCGCCGCATGCACGACCGCGTTGAGCGACGGAACGCTCGCCAACAGCGCCGCGACAGACTCCCGGTCGGCCATGTCGCAGACGGCGAACGTGACGCGCGCGCCCAACTCGACGAGCTCGGACTCCAGTTCCTCGGCGCCCTCAACGGCCCGGCCGCGACGACCCGTCAGTACGACGTGCTCGGCCCCGTGCTCCGCCAACCAACGCGCCACGTGCGCACCGAGCGCACCGGTGCCGCCGGTCACCAGGATTGTCCCGCGCGGCGACCAGCCCTCCCCGGAGGCGTCCGCACTCAGCGGCGCGGGCACCAGCCTGCGCCCCAGAACCTCGCCACCGCGCAACGCGACCTGGTCCTCACCACTCGTACCGGCGAGCACCGAGGCCAGCAGATCACCGGTCGTCTCATCCCGCACATCGGGCAGGTCCACCAAGCCACCCCAGCGACCGGGATGCTCCAACGCGGCCACCCGGCCAAGACCCCACACCATCGACTGCTCAAACCCGGCAACCACATCACCCGCACCCACCGACACCGCACCCGACGTCACACACCACAACGGCACCGACACACCCACATCACCCAACGCCCCCAGCAGACCGATCGTGCCCGCCACACCCACCGGCACCACCGACCCACCCGCACCCGCACCCGCGAACCCCAGCAGCGACACCACACCACTCAGAGCAGGCAACCCAGCCAACCGCCCCGCCCAATCAACCGCCTCCAGATCCACATACAGCACACGCACGTCCGCACCATTCCGAGCCAGCGCGTCACCAACCCACCCAGCGCCGTCCTCACCCGCCGGCGCGACCACCAGCCACACACCATCCAACAGCCGGCCCCCAGCAGCCACCGGCCGCCAGTCCACCCGATACCGCCAACCGTCCGCAGTGGACCGACTCCGCTGTTCCCTGCGCCACGCGGACAACCGAGGCAACACAGCGCTCAACGGATCATCCGACGACACACCCAGCGTACGGGCAAGATCAGAGAGGTCACCCTCCTCCACGACCCCCCAGAACCGCGCCTCCACCGGCGACATCCGCCCAACGCCCTCATCAGCGTCCGGAGCATCCAACCAATAGCGCTCACGCTGGAACGCATACGTCGGCAAATCCACCCGCCGCACACCACGACCGGCGAACAACACCTCCCAATCCACCCGGACACCACGCACGTACAGCTGGCCCACAGCCGTCGTGGCGGCCACGGCCTCGGGCCGATCACCGCGCAGCACCGGTACGAAGGTCGCTTCCGGCGCGGACTCCTGCCCCAGCGCCGACAGCGTCCCACCCGGCCCGACCTCGACAAACGTCGCCACACCCTCATCCACGAGCGTGCCCACGGCGTCACCGAACCGTACGGACTCACGTACGTGCCGCACCCAGTACTCCGGCGAAGCCAACTCCTCCGCACTCGCCAACCGACCCGTCAGCGTCGACACGATCGGAACCCCCGGCGCCCCGAACGACACCCCCTCCAGCACCCGACGGAACTCATCCAGCATCGGATCCATCAACGGCGAATGGAACGCATGACTCACCCGCAGACGAGACACCTTCCGACCCACGCCACGCCAACGCTCCGCAACCACCTCCACGTCAGCGGCAAGACCCGAAACGACTACTGAGTTCGGGCCGTTCACCGCGGCAATACCGACGGTCTCCGGCAGGTCCGGCGCGACCTCGGCCTCAGAGGCCTGGACCGCCACCATCGCACCGCCCTCGGGCAGCGCCTGCATCAGCCCGGCACGCGCCGAGACCACCGCGGCGGCGTCGGCCAGCGACCACACACCCGCCACATGCGCCGCCGCCAACTCACCGATCGAATGCCCCGCCAGCATGTCGGGATGGACACCCCACGACTCCAACAACCGGAACAGCGCCACCTCGACCCCGAACAACGCCGGCTGCGTCACCCCCGTCTCATTCAGCGCGTCGACGTCCTCACCGAACAGCACCTCGCGCACCACCGGGTCGAACTCCGACAGCACCTCATCCAACGCCTCAGCGAACACCGGGAAACGGGCGGACAGCTCACGCCCCATACCAAGCCGCTGCGAACCCTGACCCGAGAACAGGAAACCCACCCGGTGCGACGCCGCCTCACCCACCACAACACCCGGACCACCCCGCCCCTCAGCGAGAGCGGCCAGAGCCGACTGGAACTCGGCAGGCTCCGCGGCGACAACCACCGCTCTGTGCTCCAACTCCGCACGCGAGAACACCAGCGTACGGCCCACGTCCGCCACGGACAGGTCCGACGACTCGGCCACGAACGACTTGAGTCGCGCGGCCTGCTCCCGCAGCGCCTCGGGGCTCTTGGCCGACAGCGACCACGGGACGACCGCGCCGACAGGCAACGGCTCCGGGGCTTCCGCGCGCTCCACCACGGGGGCCTGCTCGATGATGGTGTGCGCGTTCGTCCCACTGAACCCGAACGACGACACACCCGCCCGCCACGGCTGACCCGTCTCCGGCCACGGCCGAGCCTCCGTCAACAACTCCACCGCACCCGCCGACCAGTCCACGTGCGGCGACGGCTCGTCCACATGCAGGGTGCGCGGCAGCACACCGTGCCGCATGGCCAGCACCATCTTGATCACACCGGCCACACCCGCGGCGGCCTGGGTATGTCCGATGTTCGACTTGATCGACCCCAGCCACAGCGGCCGGCCCTCGGGCCGGTCCTGGCCGTACGTCGCCAGCAGCGCCTGCGCCTCGATCGGGTCACCCAGCGTGGTACCGGTGCCATGCGCCTCCACCACGTCCACATCGGAAGGAGCGAGGCCCGCAGCCGCCTGCGCGGCCCGGATCACCCGCTGCTGCGACGGGCCGTTCGGCGCTGTCAAACCGTTCGACGCACCGTCCTGGTTCACCGCCGAACCCCGCACCACCGCCAGCACCTGATGGCCGTTCCGCTGGGCGTCGGACAACCGCTCCACGACCAGCATGCCGACGCCCTCACCCCAGCCCGTGCCGTCCGCGCCCGCCCCGAATGCCTTGCACCGGCCGTCCACCGACAGCCCGCGCTGCCTGCTGAACTCCACGAACGCGGCAGGCGTGGACATCACTGTCACGCCACCCGCCAGCGCCAGCTCGCACTCGCCCGACCGCAGGGCCTGTACCGCCAGGTGCAGTGCCACCAGCGATGACGAACACGCCGTGTCCACCGTCACCGCGGGACCTTCAAGACCGAACGTGTAGGACAGCCGACCGGAGATGACACTCGCCGCGCTGCCCGTGCCGAAGTAGCCCTCGACGCTGTCCGGCACGGCCATCATCAGCGTCGTGTAGTCCTGGCCGTTGGTGCCGACAAACACACCGGACCGGCTGCCCCGCAAAGAGCTCGGGTCGATGCCCGCCCGCTCGAACGCCTCCCACGACGTCTCCAGCAGCAGCCGCTGCTGCGGGTCCATCGCCAACGCCTCACGCGGCGAGATCCCGAAGAACGCCGGGTCGAAGTCCGCCATGTGGTCGAGGAAGGCGCCCATGCGGCTGTAGGTGGTGCCCGTGTGGTCAGGGTCGGGGTCGTACAGCGACTCCACGTCCCAACCACGGTCGGCCGGGAACTCCGACACCGCGTCCCCGCCCGCCAGGAGTACGTCCCACAGGTCCTCCGGGCTCGACACACCCCCGGGGAACCGGCACGCCATCGCCACAATCGCGATCGCCTCATCCGTCACCCCCGACACGGCGACAGGAACGGAGGCGGCGGAGGCCACACCCGCACCGGACAACTCAACACGCAGAAAGCCTGCCAGCACGGCAGCCGTCGGATAGTCGAACACCACCGTCGCGGGCAGGGCGACACCGGTCGCCTCACTCAGCCGGCCACGCAACTCCATCGCCGTCAGCGAGTCAAAACCCAGCTCCCTGAAGGCGCGGGTCGCGGAGAACGCGTCACCCGACACATGACCCAGCACCGCGGCAGCCTCATACCGAACCAACTCGGTCAGCTGCCGCTCCTGCTCAGCCACGCCAAGACCCGCGAGCCGCTGCGCGAGAGCCGACACACCCTGCTCCACCGGAGCCGCCTCGAACACGGCACGCACCTGCGGCAGTTCACCCAGCAGCGGGCTGGGCCGCTGCGACATGAACGTGCCCGCGAACCGCTCCCAGTCCACATCCGCGACGACAACGTTCCCGTCACCACGCTCCAAGGCCATACCGAAACCGGCGAGCGCCGCCTCAGGAGCCATCGTGGTCAGGCCCCTGCGCTGGAGCTGTGCGTCCTGTCCGGCGTCCGCGACCATGCCGCCACCACCCCACGGACCCCACGCGACAGCTGTGGCGGGCAGACCCGCCGCCCTACGGTGCTCCGCCAGGGCGTCCAGGTACGCGTTCGCCGCGCCGTACGCGGCCTGGCCTCCACTGCCCCACACACCGGCGATCGAGGAGAACAGCACGAACGCGTCCAACGGCGTGTTGGCCAGCAGTTCGTGCAGATGCCTGGCGCTGTCGGCCTTGGTCGCCAGCACATCGGCGAGATCGTCGGGATCTATGTCGGCGAGAGGAGTCGACCGCTCGATGCCCGCCGCATGCACGACCGCGTTGAGCGACGGAACGCTCTCCAGCAGCGCCGCGACGGACTCCCTGTCCGCTACGTCACAGACGGCGAACGTGACGCGCGCGCCCAACTCGACGAGCTCGGCCTCCAGTTCCTCGGCGCCCTCAGCGGCCCGGCCACGACGGCTCACCAGCACGATGTGCTCGGCCCCGTGCTCCGCCAGCCAACGCGCCACCCGACCACCCAGGGCGCCGGTGCCGCCGGTGACCAGGACCGTGCCGCGCGGCGTCCAGCCCTCCCCGGAGACATCGCCCAGCGGCGCGGGCACCAGCCTGCGCCCCAGAACCTCGCCACCGCGCAACGCGACCTGGTCCTCGCCGCTCGTACCGGCGAGCACCGAGGCCAGCAGATCACCGGTCGCCTCGTCCCGCACACCGGGCAGGTCCACCAAGCCACCCCAGCGGCCAGGATGCTCCAACGCGGCCACCCGGCCAAGACCCCACACCATCGACTGCTCAAACCCGGCAACCACATCACCCGCACCCACCGACACCGCACCCGACGTCACACACCACAACGGCACCGACACACCCACATCACCCAACGCCCGCAACAAACCGATCGTGCCCGCCACACCCACCGGCACCACCGACCCACCCACCTCGGCCAGTCCCAGCAGCGACACCACACCACTCAGAGCAGGCAACCCAGCCAACCGCCCCGCCCAATCGACCGCCTCCAGATCCACATACAGCACACGCACGTCCGCACCATTCCGAGCCAGCGCGTCACCAACCCACCCAGCACGGTCCTCACCCGCCGGCGCGACCACCAGCCACACACCATCCAACAGCCGGCCCCCGGCAGCCACCGGCCGCCAGTCCACCCGATACCGCCAGTCATCAGCCAAGGAACGATCCCGCTGCTTCCTGCGCCACGCGGACAACCGAGGCAACACAGCACTCAACGGATCATCCGACGACACACCCAGCGTACGGGCAAGATCAGAGAGGTCACCCTCCTCGACAACATCCCAGAACCGTGCCTCCACCGGCGACATCCGTTCAACGCCCTCATCAGCGTCCGGAGCGTCCAACCAGTAGCGCTCACGCTGGAACGCATACGTCGGCAAATCCACCCGCCGCGCACCACGACCGGCGAACAACACCTCCCAATCCACCCGGACACCACGCACGTACAGCTGGCCGACGGCGGAAGTCAGCGCGACGAGCTCGGGCCGGTCGCCGCGCAAGGCGGGTACGAAGGCGGCCTCCGGGGCGTTGAGCTGCCCGAGACCGGACAGCACACCACCGGGACCGATCTCCAGGCAGACGTCGACGCCCTGCTCGCGAATCGCGACGATCGCGTCGTGGAACCGTACGGACTCACGTACGTGCCGCACCCAGTACTCCGGCGAGGCCAACTCCTCCGCACTCGCCAACCGACCCGTCAGCGTCGACACGATCGGGATCTCGGGCGCCCCGAACGACACACCCTCCAGCACCCGACGGAAGTCATCCAGCATCGGATCCATCAACGGCGAATGGAACGCATGACTCACCCGCAGACGAGACACCTTCCGCCCCACCCCACGCCAACGCTCCGCAACCACCTCCACATCACCGGCAACACCCGAAACCACCACCGACGACGGACCATTCACCGCCGCGATCCCCACCGTGTCAGGCAACTCCGACGCAACCTCGGCCTCAGACCCCTGCACCGCCACCATCGCACCACCCGACGGCAACGCCTGCATCAACCCGGCACGCGCCGACACCACCTCGGCAGCATCAGCCAACGACCACACACCCGCCACATACGCCGCCGCCAACTCACCGATCGAATGCCCCGCCAGCACATCCGGCCGCACACCCCACGACTCCAACAACCGGAACAACGCCACCTCGACCCCGAACAACGCCGGCTGCGTCACCCCCGTCTCGTCCAACGCCCCGGCATCCTCACCGAACAACACCTCACGCACCACCGGATCGAACTCCGACAGCACCTCATCCAACGCCTCGGCGAACACCGGGAACCGCTCCGCCAACTCACGCCCCATACCAAGCCGCTGCGAACCCTGACCCGAGAACAGGAAACCCACCCGGTGCGACGCCGCCTCACCCACCACAACACCCGGACCACCCCGCCCTTCGGCAAGAGCGGCGAGCCGGTCGCAGGTGGTGGTCCGGTCCTCGGCCAGCAGGACGGCGCGGTGCTCGAACACGGATCGTGTCGTGGCCAGCGAGAAGCCGACACCGACCGGGTCGAAGTCGGCGGAACCCTCCACGGCGGACAGGAGGCGGTCAGCCTGCGCGCGCAGCGCGTCGGGGGTCCGGGCGGACAGCACCCACGGCGCGGCAGAGGTGACCGGCGGATCGGCGTCCACCGGGGACGCCGGATCAGCGGTGGGCGCCTCTTCCAGGATGATGTGGGCGTTCGTGCCGCTGACGCCGAACGAGGACACACCGGCGCGGCGCGGTTCGCCGGTCTCCGGCCACGGCTGCCCCTCGGTCAGCAGCGCGACGGTGCCCGCCGACCAGTCGACGTGGCTGCTCGGCTCGTCGGCGTGCAGGGTCTTGGGCAGCACACCGTGGCGCATCGCCATGACCATCTTGATGATGCCGCCGACCCCGGCCGCCGCCTGGGCGTGGCCGATGTTCGACTTCAACGACCCCAGCCACAGCGGCCGGTCTGCGGTCCGCTCCGCGCCGTACGTCGCGATGAGGGCCTGTGCCTCGATCGGGTCGCCGAGTGTGGTGCCGGTGCCGTGCGCCTCGACCGCGTCGACCTGTGCCGGGGTGAGCCGCGCGCTCGCCAGTGCCTGGGTGATCACCGTCTGCTGGGACGGTCCGTTCGGCGCGGTCAGACCGTTGGACGCACCGTCCTGGTTCACCGCCGAACCGCGGATCACCGCCAGCACGGGGTGGCCGTTGCGGCGGGCGTCGGACAGCCGCTCCGCCAGCAGCATCCCGACCCCTTCGCCCCAGCCCGTGCCGTCGGCGCTGTCGGAGAACGCCTTGCAGCGGCCGTCCAGGGACAGGGCGCGTTGCCGGCTGTACTCGACGAACGTGCGGGGCGTGGACATGAATGTGGCGCCGCCCGCGAGTGCCAGAGAGCACTCCTCGCGGCGCAGCGCCACCATTGCCAGGTGTAGCGCCACTAACGAGGACGAGCACGCCGTGTCCACCGTCACCGCGGGCCCGACGAGGCCGAGCGTGTAGGCGATCCGGCCGGACGCGATGCTGCCCGCGCTGCCGTTGGCGAGGAAGCCTTCGAACCCTTCGGGCGCCTGCGGCAGCCGCGCGGCGTAGTCGTTGTACATGACGCCCGCGAACACGCCGGTCCTGGTGTCCCTGGCCCGCGTCGGGTCGATGCCCGCGTGCTCGAACGCCTCCCACGACGTCTCCAGCAGCAGCCGCTGCTGCGGGTCCATCGCCAGGGCCTCGCGCGGGCTGACCCCGAAGAACGCCGGGTCGAAGCCCGCGGCGCCCTGGAGGAAGCCGCCGTGCCGGGTGATCGACGTGCCCGCGTGCTCCGGGTCGGGGTCGTAGAGCGCGTCGACGTCCCAGCCGCGGTCGGCCGGGAATTCCACCACGGCGTCCCGGCCGTCGGCCAGCAGCCGCCACAGGTCTTCCGGCGACTCGACACCACCGGGGTAGCGGCAGCTCATCCCGATGATCGCGATGGGTTCGTTCTCCCGCTCCTCGACCTCGTGCAGGCGGCGGCGTGTGGTGCGCAGATCGGTGGTGGCCCGCTTGAGGTAGTCGCGGAGCCTGTCCTCGTTTTCCATCTGGCGTGTGCTCCTTACGGCGGTGCGGACGGGATCGACGCGGTCCGGCCCGGTCACGAGGTCTCAAGTTCGTTGTCGAGGTAGCCGAAGAGTTCGTCGTCGGTGGCCGAGGCGAGGTCGGACTCGGCGTCCTCTCCCATGTCACCGGCCCGCGCGTCGCCCCACCTGGCGAGCAGGGCGCGCAGCCGCAGGTCCACCTTTGTGGCGGTGCCGTCTGTGGCGGTGCCGTCGTTGGTGAGGGCGAGCAGCGCGTTCTCCAGCCGGTCGAGCTGGTCGAGCACGCCGGTCTCCGGCTCGGGCTCGGTGCGCGGGAGCAGTGTGAGCACGTGCCGGGTGATGGCGGCGGCGGACGGGTGGTCGAACACGAGTGTCGAGGGCAGCCGCAGCCCGGTGGCCGTGGTGATCCGGTTGCGCAGTTCCACCGAGGTCAGTGAGTCGAACCCGAGGTCCCGCAGTGCGCGACCGGGATCGACCTGGGTGTCGGCCGAGTGGCCGAGCACCGCCGCGACCTGTGCGCAGACCAGGTCAAGCACCGTCTGTTCGCGGTCCGCGGCGGACTGGCCGGCGATGGTGTCGGCGAACGTCACGGTCGCCGCGGGGGCCGCTGCCGTGACGCGGCGGGCGGGGGCGCGGACCAGGCCGCGCAGCATCGGGGGCAGTGTGCCGTCCGCCGCCTGCCCGCGCAGCGCGGAGGTGTCGAGCAGGACGGGTACGAGTGCGGCGCGGTCGTCCTGTGCGGCGGCGTCGAAGAGCGCGAGCGCGTCCTCGGTGGGCAGTTCGAGGACGCCGGAGCGGCCGAGCCGGGCCCGGTCGCCCGCGTCGAGTCCCGCCGTGATGCCGCTTGCGGCCGCCCACAGGCCCCACGCCAGCGAGACGCCGGGCAGGCCGAGTGTGTGGCGGCGGCGTACGAGCGCGTCGAGCGCCGCGTTCGCGGCCGCGTAGCCGGCCTGGCCGGCGGTGCCGAGGATGCCGGATGCCGAGGAGAACACGATGAACGCGGACAGGTCGGCGTCCCTGGTCAGTTCGTCCAGGTGCAGCAGGCCGTCGACCTTCGGGCCGAACACGCGGTCGACCCGCTCGGGCGTCAGCGACTCCAGTACGCCGTCGTCGACGACGCCCGCCGCGTGCACGACGGCGCCGAGCGGCCGGTCCAGCGAGGCCAGCAGCGCCGCCACCGCGTCGCGGTCGGCCACGTCGCACGCCGCTACGGTCACTTCGGCGCCCAGCGCCACCAGTTCGTCGCGCAGTCCCTCCGCGCCCTCGGTGGCGAGTCCCTTGCGCCCGGCCAGCAGGAGGTTCCTGACGCCCCTGTCGGCGACCAGGTGCCGGGCCACGAGCGCGCCGAGCGTGCCGAGGCCGCCGGTCACCAGGACCGGGCGGTCCGGGTCGAGCGGTGTGGGTACGGTCAGCACGACCTTGCCGGTGTGCCGGGCGTGGCTGAGGTGGCGGAACGCCTCGGGTGCGCGGCGGACGTCCCAGGCGCGCACCGGCAGGGGGCTCAGCGCGCCCGCCTCGAACAGCGCCAGCACCTCGCGCAGCATTTCCTGGAAGCGGTCGGGGCCCGGCCGCGTCAGGTCGTACGTGGTGTACTCGACGCCGGGCGGCAGTTCGTCGGGTTCCCGGACGTCGGCCTTGCCCAGCTCGATGAACCGCCCGCCGTCGGGCAGCAGTTCCAGGGAGGCGTCCGCGGTCTCCCGTTCCAGCGAGTTCAGCACCACGTTCACGCCGCGACCGCCGGTCTCGGCGGTGAACTTCGTCGCGAAGCCGGTGTCGTACGAGGACGCCAGGTGCGTGTCGGGCACGCCCGCCGCCCGCACGGTGTCCCACGTGGCGGGGCTCTCGGTCGCGAACACCTCCGCGCCCCAGTGCCGGGCGAGTTGCACGGCCGCCATGCCGACACCACCCGCGGCGGCATGGACCAGCACGGACTCGCCCCGGCGCAGGCCCCCCAGGTCGTGCAGGGTGTAGTAGGCCGTGAGGAATGCCAGCGGCACCGACGCGGCGCGCGCGAAGGACCACCCGGCGGGCACCGGCGCGACCAGCCTGCGGTCGGTGACCGCGAGCGGCCCGAAGCCGTTGGTGACGAGGCCCAGCACGCGGTCGCCCACCGCCAGGTCGGTCACCTCCGCGCCGACTTCGGTGACCACGCCCGCGACCTCACCGGCCAGTTCGGCGGCGCCGGGGTAGGCGCCGGGGGCGATCAGCACGTCCCGGTGGTTCAGGCCCGCCGCGCGGACGGCGATGCGTATCTCGCCGGAAGCGAGGGGGGCGGTGGCGTCGGGGTGCGGGACCAGTGCGAGGTCGTCCAGCGAGCCGCGCGGCTCACTGTCCAGCCGCCACGGGCCGTCGGCGGGCGGGGTGAGCGGGCCGTCGGCGGTGGTACGGGCGAGCCGGGGCACCGTCACCTGGCCGGCCCGGACGACCGACTGGGGTTCGCCGGAGGCCAGCGCGGCGGTCACGGCGAGGGTGGACTCCTCGGTGTCGTCGAGGTCGACCAGCGCGAACCGGCCGGGGTTCTCGGTCTGCGCCGACCGCACCAGCCCCCATACGGCGGCCTGCGCCGGGTCGGGCGAGTCGGTGTCGACCGCGCCGCGGGTCACGAACACCAGGCGGGCGTCGGCGGTCCGCTCGTCGGCGAGCCAGTCCTGGGCCAGTGCCAGTGCCCAGCACACCGCCTCCCTCGCCGCCTTGCCGTCCACATCGGACGGCCGGGGGCAGGGGGCGAGCAGGTCGGTCGCGCCGTCGAGGGCGCCGAAGCCGGAGACGGTCGGCGCGTCGAGGCCGAGGTCGTCCGCTCCGAGCACGGCGAGCCCGACCGGCCTGTCCCCGGTCCCTTCGACGGGCGTCCACTCCAGCGCGAGCAGGGCGTCGGCGGTCCGGGAGGCGGCCCGGGAGGCGGCCCGCCGGAGCTCCACCGGTCGCATCACCAGCGACTCGACGGTCGCCACGGGCCTGCCGGCCGAGTCCGCGATGGCCAGCGACATCTCGTCCTGGCCCTTGGGCGACCAGCGCACCCGCAGCGCCGACGCGCCGACGGCGTGCAGCCCCACCCCCGTGAAGCTGAACGGCAGCCGGGGGCCGCCGCCGATCTCGTCCAGCGCGCGCAGCACGGGCGCGTGCAGCGCGGCGTCGAGGAGGGCGGGGTGCAGACCGAAGCCCTCGCCGCCCGTCCCGTCCGGCAGGGCGACCTCGACGTATACGTCGCTGCCGAGGCGCCAGCCCGCGCGCAGCGCGCGGAACACGGGCCCGTAGTCGTAGCCGAGTTCGGTCAGGCGGTCGTAGATGTGGTCGACGTCCATCGGCGTCGCGCCCCGCGGTGGCCACGCCGCCAGTTCGGTCGCCGGCGTGTCGCCCGCCGTGAGCGTGCCGGTCGCGTGTTCGGTCCACGGCGCGTCCCGGTCGGCGTCCTCGGCCCGCGAGTGGACCCGGATGTTCCGCCTGCCGTCGGTCTCCGCGCCGACCGCGACCCGCAGGGCGACGCCGCCGCGCTCGGGCAGGACCAGCGGGGCGTGGAGGGTCAGTTCCTCGACCGCGTCGAGCCCGCAGTGGCCGGCGGCGTGCAGGGCGAGGTCGAGGAAGCCCGTGCCGGGGAACAGCACCCGGTCGCCGACACCGTGGTCGGCGAGCCACGGCTGGGTCCGGGTGGACAGCCTGCCGGTGAAGACGACGCCGTCGGAGTCGGGCAGCGCGACCGCGGCGCGGAGCAGCGGGTGGTCGCCCGCAGCGACACCGAGGGCCGCCGTCGCCCCGTCGCCCGCGGGCGCGACCGCCGCGGTCAGCCAGTACCGGTCGTGCTGGAAGGCGTAGGTGGGCAGGTCGACGCGGTTGCCCCGGCCGCCCAGCGCGGTGGCCGGGTCCAGCCGCGCGCCCCGGACGTGGAGCTGCGCGGCGGCGTGGGTCAGCGCGTCCGGTTCGGGCCGGTCGGAGCGCAGCGTCGGTACGAACACGGCGTCGGGGGCGCTGTCCTGGCCCATCGCGGTGAGCACACTGCCGGGCCCGACCTCCACCATCGTCGTCACGCCCTGCGCGACGAGTGCGGTGACGCCGTCGGCGAACCGTACGGGCCGGCGTACGTGCCTTACCCAGTAGTCCGGCGAGGCCAGTTCCTCGGCGTCGACCGGCGCGCCGGTCAGCGTGGACACGATCGGCAGCGTGGGCGGGTTGGCGGTCGCGCCGGCCACGACGCGGCGGAACTCCGCCAGCATCGGCTCCATCAGCGGTGAGTGGAACGCGTGGCTGACCCGCAGTCTGTTCACTTTGCGGCCCTGCGCCTTGAGGCGGTCGACGAGGTCGAGCACTTCGAGTTCGCTGCCGGACAGCACCAGCGAGTTCGGACCGTTGATGGCGGCGATACCGACGTTCTCGGAGCACTCCGGCGCGATCTCGTCCTCGGTGGCCTGTACGGCGACCATGACGCCACCGGTGGGCAGAGCCTGCATGAGCGCGCCGCGCGCGGCGACTATCCCGCAGGCGTCGGCCAGCGAGAACACGCCCGCCACGTGCGCGGCGGCCAGTTCGCCGATCGAGTGGCCCGCGAGCGCGTCGGGCCGCAGGCCCCAGGACTCCCACAGCCGGTACAGCGCGACCTCGACGGCGAACAGCGCGGGCTGGGCGTACTCGGTGTGGTCGAGTACGGCCTGGTCGTCGCCGAAGACCACGTCGCGCAGCGGCACGGCCAGCAGCGGGTCGAGGTGGGCGAACACCTCGTCGAGCGCGTCGGCGAACACGGCATGCGCCTCGTACAGGCCCCGGCCCATGCCGATTCGCTGGGAGCCCTGGCCGGAGAACAGCACGGCGAGCCTGCCGGCGTCGGGGGCGCCCCGCACCACGGCCGGGTCGTCGGCGCCCTCGGCCAGCGCGTCGAGACCGGCGCGCAGCTCGGGCGTGCTGGTGCCGAGCACGACCGCGCGGTGGTCGAGCGCGGCCCGCCCGACGGCGAGCGTCGCGGCGATGTCCACCGGCGACAGCTCGGGCCGCTCGTCCACGGCGGCCGCCAGGCGGGCGGCCTGCTCGCGCAGCGCAGCGGTGTCGCGGGCGGACAGCGTCCACGCCAGCGTCCGGCCGGCGGGCTCGTCAGCCGGGGCCGGGGTGACGGGCTCGGCCTGTTCGAGGATGACGTGGCTGTTGGTGCCGCTGACGCCGAACGAGGAGACGGCTGCGCGCCTCGGCCTGTCGGTCTCCGGCCACGGCCGCTGGTCGGCGAGCAGTTCCACGGCGCCGGTCGTCCAGTCCACGTGCCGGGACGGGCGGTCGAGGTGCAGGGTGCGCGGCAGTACGCCGTGCCGCATCGCCAGCACCATCTTGATGACGCCCGCGATGCCCGACGCCGCCTGGGTGTGGCCGATGTTCGACTTCAGCGCGCCCAGCAGGAGCGGCCGGTCGGCGGGGCGGTCCTGGCCGTAGGTGGCCAGCAGCGCCTGGGCTTCGATGGGGTCGCCGAGCCGGGTGCCCGTGCCGTGGCCCTCGACGGCGTCCACGTCCGAGGCGGACAGGCCCGCGTTCGCGAGGGCCGCGCGGATGACCCGCTGCTGCGCGGGTCCGTTCGGCGCGGACAGCCCGTTCGACGCGCCGTCCTGGTTGACCGCGCAACCCCGGACGACGGCGAGCACCTGGTGGCCGTTGGCCCGTGCGTCGGAGAGCCGTTCCAGCAGGACCAGGCCCGTTCCCTCGCCCCAGCCGACGCCGTCGGCGGCGTCGGCGAAGGGCTTGCACCGGCCGTCGGGGGCCAGGCCGCCTTGCAGGCTGAACTCGGCGAAGGGCGTCGGCGTCACCATGATCGCCGTGCCGCCCGCCAGGGCCATCGAGCACTCCCCCGACCGCAGCGCCTGCACGGCGAGGTTCAGGGCGACCAGCGAGGACGAGCACGCGGTGTCCACGGTGACGGCGGGCCCGCGCAGGCCCAGCGAGTAGGCGATCCGGCCCGACACGACACTCAGCGCGTCACCGGTGACCCGGTAGCCGTCCATCTCGGACGTCGCCTGCCCCAGAGTGCCCGCGTAGCCCTGCGGCGAGGCGCCGATGAACACGCCGGTGAGACTGTCGCGCGCCGAGGACGGGGCGATGCCCGCCCGCTCGAAGGCCTCCCAGGCCAGTTCGAGTACCTGCCGCTGCTGGGGGTCCATCGCCAGCGCCTCGCGCGGCGAGATACCGAAGAAGCCCGCGTCGAACCCGCCCGCGTCCTCGACGAAGGCGCCCTCCAGGGTGCGGCTGTGGCCCTGGGCCCGCGCGTCGGCCGCGTACAGCCGATCGGTGTCCCAGCCCCGGTCGTCCGGGAACGGCCCGACGGCGTCGTGCCCGGCCAGGACGAGCGACCACAGGTCCTCGGGTCCGCGCACGCCGCCGGGCAGGCGGCAGCTCATCGCCACCACCGCGATCGGCTCGTCGGCGTCACGGGTCGCGGCCCGGACCGACGCGGCGGTCCCCCGCTCGCCGAGGACCACGGAGTGCAGATGACGGGCCAGCGCCTCCGGTGTCGGGTGGTCGAACATGACGGTCGTGGGCAGCCGCACACCGGTGGCGGTGTTGAGGCGCTTGCGGACCTCGATGGTGGTGAGGGAGTCGAAGCCCAGCTCGCGGAACGCCCGGTCGGGCGTGACGGCGTCGGGGCCCTCGTGGCCGAGCACCGCCGCCGCGTGGCCTCGGACCAGGTCGAGCAGGAGCCGGTGCTGGTCGGCCTCGGTGAGCCCGGCCAGCCGGTCGGCCAGCGCCCCGCCGGAGGCCGGCCGCTCCACCTCGTCCTGCTCGGCCGACGCGACGACGTCGGGGATCTCGCTGATCAGCGGGCGCGAGCGGGCCGCCGTGAAGCCGGGGGCGAAGCGGGCCCAGTCGATGTCCGCGACCGTCAGGGTCGTCTCGCCCGCCGCGAGGGCGGTGGCGAGCGCGCCGATGGCGAGTTCCGGCCGCATGGGGCGCATGCCCCTGCGGCGCAACTGGTCGTCCAGGTCGCCCGCTCCCATTCCCCCGCCCGCCCACATGCCCCAGGAGACCGAGGTGACGGGCAGGCCGTCGGCGTGGCGGCGCTGCGCGAGGCCGTCGAGGAAGGCGTTGGCCGCGCCGTACGCGCCCAGCTCGCCGCTGCCCCATATCGCGGACCCGGAGGAGAACAGCACGAACGCGTCCAGCTCGCGCCCGGCGCACAGCTCGTCGAGGTGGGCCGCGCCAACTGCCTTCGCCGCCAGGGCGTACGCGAGGTCCGAGGTGTCTGTCTCGGCCAGCGGGAGTGACGGGACGGTGCCCGCCGCGTGGAAGACCGAGCGGACCGGCGTGCCGTCGGCGTCGAGCCGGGCGAACAGGCCGGCCAGTGCGGCGCGGTCGGCGGCGTCGCAGGCGGCGACGGTGGTCCGGACGCCGAGCGCGGTCAGTTCGGCCTCCAGCTCGCGCGCGCCGGGCGCGTCCGGGCCGCTGCGGCTGGTCAGCACGATGTGCTCGGCGCCGTTGCCCGCCAGCCAGCGGGCGACGTGGCCGCCGATGGCGCCGGTGCCACCGGTGATCAGTACGGTGCCACTGGCGCGCCAGGCGGGTGCCTCCGCCGGGGCGGGGGCCGGGGTCATCCGCCGCGCCGACACTCCGGAGGCCCGGATCGCGAGCTGGTCCTCGTCCGTCTGTCCGGCCAGCACGGCGGCGAGCCGCGTCGCGGTCCTGGCGTCGGGGGTCAGGGGGAGGTCGACGATGCCGCCCCAGCGGTCCGGGTGCTCCAGGCCGACGACCAGCCCGAGGCCCCACATCTGGCTCTGCACCGGGTTGGTCAGCGGGTCGGACCGCCCGACGGACACCGCGCCCGTCGTGGCCAGCCACAGCGGCGCGCCGATCCCGGCGTCGCCGAGCGCCCGCACCAGCGCCGGTGTGCCGGACAGTCCGCTCGGGACGGCCGGCGACGCGGGGTCGGGCCGTTCGTCCAGCGCCAGCAGGGACAGCACACCACTGGGCACGACGCTCGCGGCGCGCAGCGATTCCGCCGTGCCGTCGACCTCCAGCACGTCGGCGCCGTGGGCGCGCAGCGCGTCGACGGCCGCCGTGTGCCACGGGTGCTCCGCCTCGGCCGGCGAGCCGACCACGAACCAGGTGCCGGTCAGGGTCGGCGCGTCGGCGGCGCCGAGCGGGCGCCAGGTGACGCGGTAGCGCCACGAGTCGACGGCGGACCGCTCCTGTCTGCGGCGCCGCCAGTCGGCCAGGCTGGGCAGGACGTCGGTCAGCGGCGCGTCGGCGGGCACGTCCAGTGTCGCGGCGAGGTCGCCGCGCTCCACCGCTGACCAGAACTCCTCCAGCGCGGGGTCGCCGCCCGCTGTCGGGCGGGCCGTCTCGTCGAGCCAGTAGCGCTTGCGCTGGAACGGGTACGTCGGCAGGTCCACGGGCCGCCCGGCGGGCACCGCGGCGCGCCAGTCGAAGGGCAGGCCCTCCACGTATGCCTCGGCGGCGGAGAGCAGGAACCGGTCGAGGTCGCCGTCGTCGCGGCGCAGCGTACCGATGACGACGGCTTCGCCGCCGGTCGCGTCCAGCGTCTCGCGCACCCCGTAGGTGAGCACCGGGTGGGGGCTGCACTCGATGAACACACCGGCGCCCCAGTCGAGGAGGCCGCGCGTCGCGTCTTCGAACAGCACGGTGTTCCGCAGGTTCTGGTACCAGTAGTCCGCGTCCGCGTCCGTCCCGGTCAGCCACTCGCCGGTGACGGTGGACAGCATCGGTACCCGCGCGGGCATCGGCTCCACCCCGGCCCATACGGTCGCCAGCGCGTCCCGGATGGGCTCGACGTGCGGCGAGTGGGACGCGTAGTCGATGGGGACCCGGCGGGCCCGGGCGCCCTCGTCGCAGGACTCGATCAGTTCGTTCAGCGCGTCGGTGTCGCCCGCCACGACCACCGAGCGGGGGCCGTTGACGGCGGCGACGGTGATCCGCCCGTCCCACCGGGCGATCCGCTCGCGCACGTCGTCCAGCGTCTCCGCCAGCGACACCAGACCGCTCCGGCCCGCCAGCGCCAGCAGCGCCTTGCTGCGCAGCGCGACGATCTTGGCGGCGTCGGCCAGTGACAGCGCGCCGGCGATGTGGGCGGCGGCGATCTCGCCCTGACTGTGCCCCACCACCGCGTCGGGCTCGACACCGTAGGAGCGCCACAGCGCGGCCAGCGACACCATCACGGCGAACAGCGCGGGCTGTACGACGTCGTCCCGGTCCAGTTCGGCGCCGTCGGCCAGGACGTCCCACAGCGACCAGTCCACGTGCGGGGCGAGCGCGTCGGCGCACGCGTCGAGCGCGTCGCGGAACACCGGCGACGACTCGGCCAGCGCCGCGCCCATGCCCAGCCACTGCGAGCCCTGGCCGGGGAAGACGAACGCCACCTTGCCCAAGGGCCGCGCGACGCCGACCGCCGTGCGGGCGGATTCCGCGCCTCGGGCCACCTCCTTCAGTGTGTCTGCGCCGCCCGCCACCACCACGGCCCGGTGGTCGAAGACCGACCGGGACAGCAGGGCGTCCGCCATGTCGGCGGGCGCCTGCCCGGCCAGGACGGCGGCGAGCTGGGCGGCGTGGGCGCGCAGGGCGTCCTCCGTACGAGCGGAGAACACCAGCGGAACCGGCTCGGACGTCGACGGCGGGTCGGCCGGAATCTCGTCGGGCGCCTGCTCCAGCACGGCGTGGGCGTTGGTGCCACTGATACCGAACGAGGACACACCGGCCCGCCGGGGGTGCGCGGCCTCCGGCCACGGCGTGGTCTCGGTGACCAGTGACACCGCGCCCGACGACCAGTCCACGTGCGGGGTGGGCTCGGTGATGTGCAGGCTCTTGGGCAGCTCGCCGTGGCGCAGCGCGAGCACCATCTTGATCAGGCCCGCGACGCCGGACGCCGCCTGCGTGTGGCCGATGTTCGACTTCACCGAGCCGAGCAGGAGCGGCCGGTCCGCCGGGTGTTCCCGCCCGTAGGTGGCGAGCAGCGCGTCCGCCTCGATCGGGTCGCCCAGCCGCGTACCGGTGCCGTGTGCCTCGACGACGTCGACCTCGGCGGCCGACACGCCCGCGTCGGCGAGCGCCTGCCGGATCACCTTGCGCTGCGCGGGGCCGCTGGGGGCGGTGAGACCGTTGGACGCGCCGTCCTGGTTGATCGCGGTGCCCTTGATCAGCGCGAGCACGGGGTGCCCGTTGCGCCGCGCGTCGGACAGCCGCTCCAGCAGCACCATCGTGGCGCCCTCGGCGAGGCCGAACCCGTCCGCGCTCGCCGAGAACGCCTTGCACCGACCGTCGGGGGCCAGCGCGCGCTGTCTGCTGAACTCCACGAACAGGCCCTGCGACGGCATGACCGTGACGCCGCCGGCCAGCGCGAGGGGGCACTCGCCACGCCGCAGCGACTGTACGGCCAGGTGCAGGGCGACCAGCGATGACGAGCACGCCGTGTCGACGGAGATGGCGGGCCCCCCGAGCCCGAACGAGTAGGAAAGCCTGCCGGACGCGACGCTACCGGTGTTGCCGGTGAGCAGGTAGCCCTCCAGGTCCGCGGGCGCCTCGTGCAGCCTCGGCCCGTAGTCCATCGTCATCGCGCCCACGAACACGCCCGCCCGGCTGCCCCGGAGCTCTGTCGGGTCGATGCCCGCCCGCTCCATCGCCTCCCAGGCGATCTCCATCAGCAGCCGCTGCTGCGGGTCCATCGCCAGTGCCTCGCGTGGCGAGATGCCGAAGAATTCCGGGTCGAACTGGGTGGCGTCGTGCAGGAAACCGGCCTCGCGCTGGTAGTAGCCGCCCGCCCGCTCGGCGTCCTCGTCGTAGCGCCCGTCCAGGTCCCAGCCCCGGTCGGTGGGGAACGCGGTGACGCCGTCGCCGCCCGCGGACAGCAGCTCCCACAGCTCCTCGGGGCTGCGCACGCCGCCGGGCAGGCGGCAGCTCATCGCCACGACGGCGATCGGCTCGTCGTCCCCGGCCGCCGCGGGAGCGATCGGCTCGTCGATCTCGGCCGGCCCACCGAGCAGAACCCGGTTGATGAGCTCCGCGAGGCCCCGGCACGTCGGGTTGTCGAACACCGCCGACACGGGCAGGTTCAGACCGGTGGCCGCGTTCACCAGGTTGCGCAGCGCCACCGCGCCCGCCGAGTCGACGCCCAGCTCCAGCAGCGGCGCGTCGTCGTGAGCGGAGGACTCGACGTCCCCGCCGACGACGGCGGCGACCTGCGCGCGGACCAGGTCGAGCAGGAGTTCGACTCGGTCGGGGGCGTCCGCGAGCCGGTCGGCCAGCGACGGGGCGAGGACGGCCGCGGGCGCCGCGTGCAGCGGGTAGGCGGGCAGCGGCACCGCGCGCGCGTCCCGGCCCGCGAACACCGCCTCCCAGTCGGGGAGCACGCCGTGCGCGTGCAGTTCGGCCAGTGCGGCGACCACCTGGTCGGCGCCGCCTCGCCCCTTGCGCAACGTGCCGACTACGGCGGCCTCCACGGCGGCGTCCTCGGCGGTCTCCTGCACGGCTCTGGTGAGGACGGGGTGCGGGCTCGACTCCAGCAGCAGGCGGTGGCCCGCGGCGAGCGCGGCGCGCGTGGCGCTCTCGAAGTCCGCGGTGCCGCGCATGTTGCGGCACCAGTGGTCCGCGGTGAGCGCGAGCGGGTCGACCCTGGTGCCCGTGGTGGCCGTGTAGATCGGCACTTCCGTCGGGCGGGGCATGATCGGGGCGAGGTCGGCGCGTAATGAGTCGAGCACCGAGTCGACTTGGCGGCCGTGCGCCGCGAGACGGATCGCGATGCCTCTGGCTCTGATGCCGTCGGCGGCCAGCTCGGCGAGCAGTTCGTTGGCCTCGTCCTCGGTCCCGGAGACCAGGACCGAGCCGGGGGCGTGCACAGCGGCCAGGTCAAGCCCCTCGTAGCGGGCCAGCCGCTCACGCACGTCGTCCGCGGACGCCAGCACGGACAGCATCACACCGCGTTCGAGCAGGTGCACCTGCGCCCGGCTGAACAGAGCCACGGCCCTCGCACCGTCCTCGACGGACAGCGCGCCCGCGACCGTCGCGGCCGGTATCTCGCCCATGCTGGAGCCGATCACAGCGCTGGGCTGCACACCCCAGGACCGCCACAGCGCGGACAGGGACACCATCATCGCCCACAGCGCGGGCTGCCCCACGTCCGGCCGTTCCAGCGACGGCGTGTCCGCCGTGCCGCGCAGCACATCCATCACGGGCCAGTCCACGAACGGTGTGAGAGCTTCCGCGCAGGCGTGCAGGTGCTCGGCGAAGACCGGCGACGCGGCCAGCAGTTCGTCGGCCATGCCCAGCCACTGCGGGCCGTGCCCGGGGAACACGAAGGCGACATCGTCCGCCGCGGCCCGCGCGGGATACCCGGTCGCGAGCCCCGGCACCGGTCTGCCCTCACTGAGGGCGAGCAGTTCGTCGGCGAGCCGCGCGCGGTCCCCGCCGACGAACACGGAGCGCCGGGCGGGCGCGGGCCGGGTCGTGGCGCCGGATAAGGGGGATAAGCGGGATAAGGCGAGGGATAAAGCGACGTCGACGAGCGGGAGGGTCGGCTCGGTGTCGAGCAGCGCGTGCAGGTCGGCGGCCCTCACCCGCAGCGCGTCCTCGCTGTGCGCCGACAGGGTGATCGGAACGGGGACGGCGGACTCGTCCGGCGCGGCGGCGCGGCCGGGCCCGGGCCGGCCCGAGCGCAGTGCGGCCTCGACCAGTGCGGGAACGCCGTCGGGCCACTCGTGGTCGGTTCCGAGCCGGTAGGCGAAGGTCGCGGTCCGCGCGCTGTCCCCGCGCGTGAGCACGGCGAAGGCCCCGTCCGCACCGACGAGCGCGAGGTCGCACTCACCGGACCGCACGGCGGCGACTGCCTCGGCGACGGGGTCGTGCCCGGTCCGGCGCGGGCCGAGGAAGCCGAGCACGCGTGCCGTCTCGCTCGCGTCGTCCGCACCCGCGCCGTCGGCACCCGCGCCGTCGGCGGCCAGGTACACACCAACGCCTGCCGGGTCGTCCGCTCCGATGCCCGCGTCCTCGCAGGCCGCCCACGCCGACTCCAGTTCGGCCGTCCGGTCCGCGGGCAGGGGCACACCGGTCAGCTCGGCCAGTACACCCGGATCGGCCAGTACACCCGGATCGCGCTCCGCCCGCACCGGTGCCGCGGGCGCGGCTCCGATGACGGCGACAGCGCCGGTGTCCACTCGTTCTGATTCGCACATGGCAGCCTCTGCTCTCGTCAGTCGTCCACCAGAATCGAAACGCTTTTCTCGGCGACGCCGCAGCCATAACGGCCGCAATTCAAGCCAGCGCTTCGCTAATTGTCAACCAATGCATGGCCGGCTGCGTTGACGGATCACGCCCGGGCCAGGGAATGCCCGGCGAGACCACGCAGGCGCGGATCGGGGCTCATGGACTCTCAGAATTTACCGCGCGAACTTCCGGAATTTACCCGGCCCGCGCGCCTCCAGGAATGACCGGCTTCCGCTCTTGTTCATGCCCCGGCCCTCGTATATATCCGCCCCGAAACGCCGATTGTATACGGAGACAAAATCGGATCACCGACCGGATGCGGAGGAGGCCGCACGGAATGCCCGAAATGCCGTCTCGATTGGTGAACCGCGGGTTCAACTCGATGAAATCCCCCCGAACCCCGGGAGGCCGTACGCCTACGTCGAGAACACCGGTGGACGTAGGCACGGGGCGTGGGAGCGTCCGGCTGGACAGCGGTGATTTGCACAGCGGCGACGGAACCCGGCCGGAACTCGATGCCCTGCTGGCCGAGAATAAGCCTGGCCGTGAGCTGGATGGCCGAAACTCCGTCGGCGATGCCCGCAATAATCCGCGCACCCGGGGGCGACAGCACTCGATTGCTGGTCAGAGGCGCCCCACGGGCTTGGGCGCGGCGGCCTCAGCACCCGGCCGGACAACTGCCACGACTGTGACGCCACTCACCATCCCGCCGGCCGGAATGGTGAGAGATGACGGCGAGGTAACCGGTGAGGTCACGCCCACAGGGGCGCTGAATAGATTACGAAGGGCGTGGAAATGTATTACCAACAACGCCCTGTTTACCTCGAAGAAACACAGTCGGCGTCGAGGTTCGCGAGCATATGTCGAGTGCCGCGGGACGGCCGGCGCGAATTGGGCGAGTCAACAGCCCATTTGATCTCCACGCGGCAGCCGAAGTAGCACGACTGAAGCACCGGACCCTGAATCGTGAGCCACCGGGCCACTGGGCATCGAGCTCAATACAGTGGGCCGAGGGAACGACGCCGCGAGAAGCCGGATTGAGTGTGCGGGTGGATCGCACAAGGTCAATGAATGCGATACCCCGCGATCCTGTGCCTGGCCCGAGACTATCGGAATGGGCGTTGCCCGCACCAGCCTCTTTGCTTGTGGTTATTGGAAGCGAAATAACACTTCCACGCCGGTCCGTAAGATCCGCTGCCCCGCGCAGCGAATACGCCCCCGCATATGCCGCCGAACTCACCAACGCCCCGCCACCTGGCACTGCTCCGCGTCGTTCGCGTCCGCGACACCTGGCGCCGGCGCCTTCGATGCACCGGCACCGCTTCCGGAGTACGAGCGTCCACAAACACACTGTGCCCGTTTCACCGACCTCACGCTCCGTTTCCTGCCCGCTTTGGGTCCATGCCCGCTCACCGGGGTTCACCTCGCACGCCCCGCACACCCGAATCGGCGCCACGGCCCGACAGCCGCGTCACCATCCGCGGGCGTGGTGGTCTCGTGCCGGATCGGGCGCTCCTGGTCCTGCGGCCGGACGGAACCAGAAGGTTACGCACCCACACGCACTCTTTACGTCGTCGTCATCCACCCCGAGGCAACGCACGACGCCGAGGGGCCATCGGCGTCCGAGCGGCGGTCTCCCCCGCCCACGCGTCGCGAGGCAGCGGCTGGAACACAACGAAGTGGTGGCAGGGGCCAAGAACCAGGGCGACAAGGGCGCGGCGTACCTATGCGGCCATGGACGCCATCCTGCGGCGCCCGTGCGTTCACCAGAACTTCCTGACGCACGGCGGCTCCCGCACGTTCGTCGTGGCGTCCTGGAGCTGGATGCCGAGGGGCACATCAAGTTCGATGAGATCGACTACCGCGAGCGCTACGACCAGCTGACCACGCGAGCGCTACGACCAGCTGACCAGTAGGGGCTATCCACCAGATCGCCGGTCACAGCCACTCGTTGATCCGGCCCCGCCGACCGCCGGGCCAAACTCATTCGCCCCACCGACCGCAGCTTGCTCCAGACGCTACAGCCACACCATGCCGTTAGAGGCTATCGCGAAACTGTTGACCTCTCAGCTCGCATTGCGTTATAACTTCTAACGAACGCACGGATATCTAGCCCAGCGCGACGAGGAGAACTTCATGACCACCACAGTCGAGTCACACCCCACCCGCACAAGCCGGCGCGTTCCGCTGTCCGTGACCGTCTCCGCCTGGGCGGTCCCCCTCATGGTTGTCGGTCAGTTCGCCCTCATCGCGGGCGTTCCCGTCGTGATCGCGCTGGTCGGTGCGCTCCGCCGGGCCCCCGACCGGGCGGTGCGCCGGGCGGCCACGCTTGTCGCCGTTACGTTCGCGATCCCGCTCGTCGTATGGCTGACGCGGCCCGACGGGGCGCCGAGCCTGTCCAAGGACATGCACCCCGTGTTCGTCGGACTGATCGTCGCCGCGTCCGCCGCCCTCATCGTGACCCTCCACCGAGCCCGTCGGCACCTTCCCGCACGGTGACACCACCGCCCGAATCACCGTCAAACTCCCGCTCAGCACGCCACGCCCGCCCAGCAACTGACAAGGAGCACGCCATGTCCGGTATCCGCAGCACCAGCGTCCGCGCCACCCTGTTCACCGTCCCGCTCGTCGTCGCCGGTGTCCTCGGCACCGCCGCCGCGCCCGCCGGAGCCACCCCTCAGCCCGGTACGTCCCTCACCTGCCGCGGAGAGGGCGTCGACCCCAAGGCCCAGGTCCGCTCCAGGATCGAGACCGTGATCCACGCGCCACTGAGCACCGTTTGGAAGCTGCAGACCGACGTGGAGCGCTGGCCGTCCTGGCAGGCCCCGGTCAAGACCATCGAACGTCTCGACCACGGCCCCTTCCGGAAGGGTTCGGCGTTCCGGTGGACGACCCCGATACCCCCCAATCCCGCGACTCCCGCCACCAGCCTGGAGATCACCTCGACCGTCGAGCAGCTCAAGCGCGGCTCCTGCATCCGCTGGACCGGCCCCGCGATCGGTGAGGGACTGCGTATCGACGGCGTCCACGTGTGGAACTTCACCAAGGTCAAGGGCGGCGTCCTCGTGCGCACCGAAGAGACCCACGCCGGAGACCAGGTCGAAGCGGACGTCCCCACCGCGACCAAGATCCTCCACGAGGGCCTCAAAGGATGGCTGGGCGACCTGAAGGCCACCGCCGAAGCCCGCGCCGGCCACAAGCCACACTGAACGACGCACCAGGCCCGGGCTTCACAGCGGGTCTTTCCCCGGGTCTTTTCCGCGCGGGACATGGGGCCGGTGCGTTGGCAGACGCGGTCGGGGACTTCGCGTGAGGGCGTGTCGGCGACGCCGTGGAGGCGGATGCCGGTGTCTTTCTGGTTGCTGGTGAACCAGTCGTCGATGCGCCGGCGGGAGGGCTGTACCTCGATCCAGGAGACCCCGCCGGGCTGTGTTGGTCGCAGTCCTCAGCAAGTGGCTGCGACCAGCACCTTCCCAACAATCTCTAGTCGACCCTGACCACGTACTTGCCCCGCACCCCGCCCGCCTCCAGCGCCCGGTGTGCCGCCGCTGTCTCTTCCAGCGGGAAGACCGTGTCCACCGCCGGCCGCAGCTTCCCCTCCGTCACCTGGCGGGCGAGGTCGTCGAAGAGCGCACGTCCAGGGTTGCCGCTGAAGAAACGCACCCGGCCGCGTCCGTGGACGGCGCTGGCCGCGATGTAGCCCAGCGAGGCGGCGGGCCGCGTCGGGTCGAAGGCGATGCTGACCATGCGTCCGCCGGGCTTCAGCATCCGCCGTACGGTACGCAGGTCGGTGCCCGCCGTGTCGAGGACCACGTCGAACAGTCCCAGTTCCGCAGGGGACACGGTCCGGTGGTCGACGGCGTGGTGGGCACCGAGTGTACGGACGAAGTCGAGGTTGGCAGCGCGGGCCAGGGCCGTGACCTCGGCGCCGTACGCCTGTCCGAGCTGGACGGCGGCATTGCCGACGCCGCCCGCCGCGCCCCGTACGAGCAGCCGTTCGCCGGAGCGCAGTGCGGCCTTGTCACGGAGGGCGGTGACGGCCGTGGTGGCCACCGGCAGCGCGGCGGCGGCCACGAGGTCCAGCCCGTCCGGGACCCGGCCGAGCCGCTCGGGCCGTACCGTCACGTACTCGGCAGCGCTGCCGAATCCGGAGCTGCGGCCCAGGACGCCCCACACCTGGTCGCCGACCGCTACGCCGGTCGCGCCGGCGCCGAGTGCGGCGATCTCGCCAGTGAAGTCCAGCCCGACGCGCTGCGGGAACTTCCGGCCGGTGAGGAGGCGGGCCTGACCGGAACGGGCCGCCAGTTCGCCGCCGTTCACGCTGAACGCGCGCACGCGCACAAGGACCTCGCCGGGTGCCGGTCCGGGACGTGGCACCCGCCCCACGTACAGCACCTCGGGGCCGCCGAAGCGGTCGAACAGTACGGCTTTCATCGTGCGGTCGTCCATCGTTGCGTTCTCACCTTCGCCACCAGTGGCCGTGCGGGGGATCATGGCGCCGAGCGTAGGCTGACAAACGGACGAGATCGTCCACTTGACCGGAGGTGAGAGACAGTGGTGGGGGAATCCTCTCGGATCGCGGGGCAGGACAGTCTGCGGGCGGACGCCCGGCGCAACCGGCGGCGCATCCTCTCGGCTGCCCGCGTGGTCTTCGCCGAGCACGGCATCGACGCGCCCATGGCGACCGTGGCCCGACGGGCGGGGGTCGGGGTGGCGACGCTGTACCGGCGTTTCCCGACGCGGGACGCCCTGGTGCGGGCCGCGTTCGCGCACCAGATGGACACCTGCGCCCGGGCGCTCACCGAGGCACTGGCCGACCCCGATCCGTGGCAGGGCTTCCAGCGGCTGGTCGAGACGGTCTGCGAACTGCAACGGGAGGAACGGGGCTTCCCGGCCGCGTTCGTCGCGGCCTTTCCGGACAGCACGCGAGCACACGCGCGGGAACGGGAACAGGCCGAGCGGGGCTTCATGACCCTGGTCCGCAGGGCTCAGGCGGCGGGCGCGCTGCGGGCCGACTTCCACCCCTCCGACCTTGCCGTGGCTCTGTTGTCCCACTGCGGTCTGGTCACCGCACTGCCGGGTGACCGTGCGGCGTCCCGGCGTCTGGTGGCGTACTTGCTCCAGTCGTTCCGCGCCGAGGCGGCTCACGGAGCGCTGCCGACGCCGAGCACTCTGTCACTGCGCAGTCTTCCGCTCACGGCCGACGGCTCCCAGGGACAGCGGCCCTCCAGAGCCTGATACGAACGGCGCCTGCCGCGTCCTTATCCGGCATGGGATTCCTCACGAGGGGGCGCTCGGGCCGGAGCCGTGGAGTGGCACCGTCGGGTACGTTGACTGATCAACCACAGGTTGACCGAGTCATAAAAGCCATCAGGTCACACTCACATCAAACAACGATCACGACGGGCACGATCAACGGTTGGTTGTCCGCCTAGGATGAGCGGCATGGACGTCACTGCCGTGCGCACCTTCGTCGCCATCGTGGACGCGGGACAGTTCCAGGAGGCCGCCACCGACCTCTCGATCACTCCGCAGGCGGTGTCCAAACGCGTTGCCGCACTGGAAAGGGAGCTCGGCGTCCAGCTCTTCACCCGGGACGCGCGCGGAGCGCGGCCCACCATCGACGGGCAGGCGTTCCTGCCCCACGCCCGCAGGCTCCTCCAGGCCGCCGAGCAGGCCGTCGCCTCGGTGCAGCCAGGCAGCCGGGCGGTGCGCGTCGATGTGATCGGCCGCCAGCTCTCCCTGACGGGTCTGCTGCGCGGCTTCCATCTGGCCCATCCCGAGACCGAGTTGGACGTCGTGACGCTGTTCGACTCCGACACGGCCATCGCCGCCCTCCGGGACGGAACCATCGACGCGACGTTCCGTGCCGTGACCATGCCGGGCCGGCAGCTCCCCCGCGGAGTGGAAGCCACTCCCGTCTTCGACGAACCGCTGCACCTGTTCACCGGACCGGGGCACGAGTTCGCGAACGCCCCCGCGATCACGCCCGCCCAACTCGTCGGCCGCCGGATCTGGATGCCCGGCAACCTGCCCGGCACCGAGTGGGCCGCCTACTACGACGAGCTCGCGGCCACCTTCGGCATCATCATCGACTCAGTCGGCCCGGACTTCGGAATCGAGCCCCTGCTCAGCACCATCGCCAACTCCACGACACTGGGCACCTTCGTCAGCGAACAGACCCCACTCGTCTGGCCCGTCGGCAACGACCTGCGCCGCATCCCCATCAAGGACCCAACCCCGGTCTACCCCCACTCACTGCTCTGGCGCCCCGACAACTCACACCCCTCCCTGTCCGCCCTGCGTCGCCATCTCACCTCCGCCTATCCCGGCCGACCCAACAACGGCATCTGGGCGCCGAAGTGGAGCCGGCCCGTGCAGCCCGAGTACACCTGAATCGACCAACCAAGAGAGACACCGCGTCCGGGGGCCGGCCGCCACCACGAGCGCCCTGGTCCGGCCGGGGCCGGACCTCACGATCCGGCCAAGTCCGGGCCCGCTGGGGCGGGTCTCCCCTTTCGCGTCAGTCTGACGAATTGGGGACGGCCGGTCAGATCGCGATCAACGGCTGGAGTATTTAGGCTGGGAGTTTGGGGGTTGTTTCGGGAACCCGGCCCGGGGAGTCCGTTCCTGGGCGCGGACAGACCTGCTGGAGGGTTCCATGTCCCAGAGCACACACCGACAGGCCCGTGGCCTCAGCGTTCTCGACGATCCCGCCCAGAATCGCGGTGTCGCCTACACGCGGGAGCAGCGCAAGGCTCTGGGCATCACCGGACGGCTCCCGACGGCCGTGCTGAGCCTGGACGAGCAGGCCGAGCGAGCCTTCCGGCAGTTGCGGGAGCAGCCGGACGACCTGGCGAGGAACGTCTTCCTGGAGGAGCTGCACGACAGCGACGAGACGTTGTACTTCAAGGTATTGATGGATCACCTCACCGAGCTGCTGCCGGTGGTCTATGACCCGACCGTTGGGAAGGCGATCAAGCAGTACAGCCACGAGTACCGCCGGCCGCGGGGCTTGTTCCTGTCCATCGACGCACCCGAGGAGACGGAGGAGGCGTTCGCTGGACTGGGTCTGGGCCCGGACAGTGTCGACCTGATCGTGGTCACCGACGCCGAGGAGATCCTCGGGATCGGCGACTGGGGCGTGGGCGGCATTCAGATCTCGGTCGGCAAGCTGGCCGTCTATACAGCTGCCGCGGGGGTGGATCCGACCCGGGTGATCCCGGTCTCGCTCGACGTGGGAACGGACAACGAGACCCTGCTGAACGATCCGCTGTATCTGGGCAACCGGCACTCCCGGCGGCAGGGCGCCGAGTACGACGCCTTCATCCGGACCTACTTGGAGACCGCCTCCCGGCTCTTCCCCCATGCGCTGCTGCACTTCGAGGACTTCGGCCCGGGCAATGCCCGCCGCATCCTGGAGACGTACAGGGATCGCATGCGGATCTTCAACGACGACCTGCAAGGCACCGGAGCGATCACGATCGCCGCCGTCCTCTCGGCGCTGCGCATCACCGGCGTCCCGATGCGGGAGCAGCGGGTGGTGATGTTCGGCGCGGGCACCGCGGGCGTCGGGATCGCCGACCAGCTGCGTGACGCGATGGTGCGCGACGGCGCGACCCGAGAGGAGGCCGTCGGCAGGATCTGGCTCATCGACAAGCAGGGACTGCTCATCGACGACATGAGCGGACTGCGCGACTACCAGCGGCCTTACGCCCGGCACGCCGCGGACGTGTCCGACTGGGCCTCCGATCCGCACGGCGCCCCTTCCCTGCTGGACACCGTACGCAAGGCGCGCCCGACCATCCTCATCGGTACCTCGACCGCGCACGGCGCGTTCACCCGCGAGGTCGTCGAGGCGATGAGCAAGGCGGTCGAGCGGCCGATCATCTTCCCGCTGTCCAACCCGACCGAGCGCATCGAGGCCATGCCCGCCGACATCATCGCCTGGTCCAGGGGGAAGGCGCTGGTGGCCACCGGCATACCGGTGGAGCCGGTGGAGTACGGGGGCGTCACCCACACCATCGGCCAGGCCAACAACGCGCTTCTCTACCCCGGCCTGGGGCTGGGCACCATCGTTTCCGGCGCCAGACGGGTCACCGACGGCATGCTGCTCGCCGCCGCCGAGGCGGTCGCCCGCCAGGTGGACGTCAGCGGGCCCGGGGCCGCGCTGCTGCCCCCGGTGGCCGACCTGCGCGCCTCCTCGGCCACGGTGGCCGTCGCCGTGGTGGAAGCCGCCCAGGCCGACGGGGTCGCCGCCGCCGACATCGGCGACCCGGTGCAGGCCGTGCAGAACGCGATGTGGCAGCCGGTTTACCACGACGGCGGGCCGTCATGACCGCCCGCCACCGGCAAGCCGACGGCGCACGACAGCAGACCCCGCCGCGCATCCTCGACGTGCCGGTCGGGCTGAGTACGACGGGCACCCGCCGGGAGACCGACTCCATGGGTGAGATCGAGGTGCCGGCCGACCGCTACTGGGGCGCCCAGACCCAACGGTCGCTGCTGCACTTCTCGATCGGCGACGACCGGATGCCGAAGGCCGTCTACCATGCGTACGGCCGCGTCAAGAAGGCCGCGGCGCTGGTGAACGGCCGGGCGGGCAGGCTGCCCGGGTGGAAGGCCGATCTCATCGCCCGGGTCGCGGACGAGGTGATCAGCGGGCAACTGGACGACAACTTCCCGCTCTTCGTGTGGCAGACCGGTTCCGGTACCCAGTCCAACATGAACACCAACGAGGTGATCAGCAACAGGGCCATCCAACTCGTCGGCGGGGAACTCGGCTCCAAGAGCCCGATCCACCCCAACGACGACGTCAACATGGGGCAGTCCTCCAACGACACCTTTCCCACGGCCATGCACATCGCAGCCGTACTGGAGATCGAAGACCATCTGATCCCGCAGGCACGGCAACTGCGCGACGCCATCGACGCCAAGGCCCGCGCCTGGCACGACGTAGTCAAGATCGGCCGGACCCACCTGGAGGACGCCGTTCCGCTGACGGTCGGTCAGGAATGGTCGGGATACGCGCATCAGCTGGACGACGCGCTGGAACGGGTCCGCGCCACACTGCCCGGATTGTACGAGCTGGCCGCGGGCGGCACCGCCGTCGGCACCGGCCTCAACGCCCCCGACGGCTTCGGTACTCAGATCGCGGCACAGATCGCCGAGCTGACCGGCCGGCCGTTCAGGACCGCGCCGAACAAGTTCGCCGCGCAGGGCGGACTGGACGCCATGGTGGCGGCCTCGGCCGGCCTGCGGGCGCTGGCCGTACCGCTCATGAAGATCGCCAACGACACCCGGTGGCTGGCCTCCGGGCCACGCTGCGGAATCGGTGAACTCGTTCTCCCCGCCAACGAGCCGGGCAGCTCCATCATGCCCGGAAAGGTGAATCCGACGCAGTGCGAGGCCATGGTGATGGTCTGCATACAGGTCCTGGGAGACGACTCCGTAGTCGCCTTCGCCGGCACACAGGGCAACTTCGAACTCAACGCCATGCGCCCTGTCATCATCAACAACTTCCTGCACTCGGCGAGGATTCTCGGCGACGCCTGCGGCAAACTCCGCGAGTTCTGCGTCGAAGGAATCGACCTCGACCGCGACCGGATCGGCGAATTCGTGGACCGCTCGCTCATGCTGGTCACCGCGCTGTCCCCGGTGATCGGCTACGACCGAGCCTCGGCCATCGCGCACAAGGCCGACCGGGAGGGCACCACACTGCGCGAAGCGGCTCTCGGCACCGGCTATATCACCGCCGAACAGTTTGACCGCATCGTGAAGCCGGAGCAGATGGTCTGACCGATCCCCAGGAGCAGGTTCAGGTCCAGGTTCCCGTTTCGGCTGAACGTACAATCGTGGTGTGGCATTCATGAGCATTCCGCACTGCTGCTTCCACTGACCGGGAGGCCGTGAGGGCGATGCCGGACGGCATCGCCCTCCTTGGTGTGCCTGCCGCGTGCCCCGCCTTCCGGTGCTGTCCGCACCGAGGGCCTACGCCGATCCGTTACTGGGACGGCGATCTTCTGAGCGCGCTTGCAGGCACGGTCCTTCCCTTCACCGCTGCCAGGAGTGCCTTGTGCCTGTTTCGCTTCCCCCTGCCCTCGCATCGTTCCTCGATCTCCTGCGCTGTCCGACGTGCGGCGCTTGTCTCCACCCCGACTGCGGCGCGCTGCGCTGCCCGGCGGGCCACACTTTCGATATCTCCCGTCATGGCTATGTCAGCCTCCTCACGGGCACCCGCGCCACCAGCGGCGACGACGCGGCCATGGTCCGAGCCCGGGACCGGTTTCTGGCCACCGGCAGGTACGGGTCGATCCGCCGGATCGTGGCTCAGCTGGCGGCGGACGGCATGCCCGAGCAGAGCACCGTGGTGGATGTCGGGTGCGGCACGGGCTACTACCTGGCCGGCGTACTTGAGCGGTTGCCCGATGCCCGCGGTCTGGGCCTGGATACCTCGGCGCGCGCCTTGCGCGCGACGGCCCGTGCCCATGAGCGAGCGGCCGCCGCCACTTGGGACGTCTTCCGTCCCCTCCCGCTGGCCGACGGGATGGCCGACGTCATTGTGGACGTGTTCGCCCCGCGCAACCCATCCGAGTTTCACCGGGTGCTGCGCCCGGGTGGTCGGCTGGTCGTGGTGCGGCCGACCGGACGGCACCTGCCCGAGTTGCGCAGCCAGGTGCCCGGAATGATCGCGATTGACCCGGCCAAGGAGCGTCGCCTGCACAAGGCGCTGGCCCCCTTCTTCGAGGCCGCGGATACCGAACTGGTGGAGTACGTCACGTCCTTGACCAGACCGGAGGCCCTTGACCTGCTGGGGATGACGCCAAGCGCACGCCATCTGGACCGTGCGGACCTGGGCGATCTCAGTCTCGTGCCCGACCAGGTCACCGTCTCCGTGCTGGCCACCGCTTACCGGCCTCGGTAACCACAAGCGGGCGCACGCGCCCGCTGACCGACGATCGATGGGGGCGTGCCTGGCGTCCTGCTTTCCGTTCTTGCTCCCTTCCGCGCACCTCGAACCCGACGGACGCAGTCGGTACAGATCTGACCGCATGACCAGGTGGTGAGGCCCCTCCAACGCTCCGGACGGGGCCTAGTCCCCCGCCAACCCGTACAGGAGATTCCACCTCGATATGGACAGCAGGCTCGACATCACCAGGAGGTAGGCCCACCTCGGATGGCCCTGGGTGCCGCTTACTGCCCATCGCCATGATGCGGCGGCGGGCTCCACGGCGGGCGCTCTCCTTTCGATGATCCGTCAACCGTTCGCTCGGACGGGAAGTTCGGTGATGCTGAGGGCGAAGTCCAAGTTCCCCACACCGTGGTTGGCGAGGCCCACCGTGACCACGCCCGCTCCTTCCAGCCAGTGCGCCATTTTCAGGCCGCCGACGTCCAGCGGGCGCAGCCCAAGGGTCTCGATGAACACCTCCACACTTGCCTTGGCCTGCGCATTATCGCCAGCGATGAAGACGTCGGGCCGCCCCTTCTCCAGGACATGGCGGAAGATGGTGTTGAACGCCTTCACCACGCCGGCGCCGGCCGGGGCGGCCTTGGCGACTTCCTGCGCGATCGAGGTCTCCTCGCGGTGGACCAGCCCGTCGAACGTGGAATTGAAGGGATTGCTGATGTCGACGATGACCTTGCCCGCGAGAGCGTCTCCGTACTGGGCGACGGCCGGCACGACGCCGTCGTACAACAGGGCCACGATGACGATGTCCCCGGCCGGGGCGGTGCCCCATTCCCCGGTCGTGGCGCCGTCGCCGAGAGCCTTGGCCAGGTCAGCGGCCTTGGACTGATCGCGGCCCATGACCTCGACGGTGTTGCCGCCCCCTATCGCCCGCGCGCCGATGGTGCGGGCCATGTTCCCGGTGCCGATGATGCTGATGCTGCTCATAAGATGTCCTGCCCTGGTCGTGGGTCGTTCGGTTCAGATGGCGGTGGTGCCGCCGTCGGCGACGAGTTCCATGCCGTTGACGTAGCTGGAGTCGTCGGAGGCAAGGAACAGGGCAGCAGTGGCGATCTCGTCGGGGCGGCCCATCTGGCCGCGGGGGATGAGGGACTCGAACTGGCGCTTGGTGGCCTCGTCGAAGAGTTCTTCCTGCTTCGCGGTGGCGACCTGACCGGGGGTCAGAACGTTGACGCGGATGCGGCGGTCCTTGAGTTCGTTGAGCCAGATGCGGGCCCAGGCCTGCTGGACGGCCTTGCTGCCGGCGTAGACGCTCCAGCCGGGGAAGGCGCCGAGGGAGGCGTTGGAGCCGGTCATGAGGATGGAGCCGCCGTCGTTGAAGAGCGGGAGGGCCTTCTGGACGGTGAACAGGGTGCCGCGGGCGTTGAGCCCGAACCAGGTGTCGAACTGGGCCTCGGTGATCTCGCCGAGCGGTGCGGGCTCGCCCCCGCCGGCGCTGGCCCACAGCACATCGATGCTGCCCTTCTCCCGCTTGACGGTGTCGTACAGGCGGTCCAGGTCGTCCAGGTTCGCGGCGTCGCCCTGGACGCCGGTGACGTTGCGGCCGATCTGCTTCACGGCCTCGTCCAGGGCGTCCTGGCGGCGGCCGGTGATGAAGACGTGCGCTCCCTCGTCGACGAACAGCTTCGCGCCGGCCAGCGCCATGCCGGTGGTGCCGCCGGTGATGACCGCTACCTTGCCGTCGAGCTTTCCCATAGTCATTCCTTGAGTCGGTGGTGCCGTGTGCACCTGGGACGCGGTGTTATGTACACCGCTCTGTGTACGTACCGTACGGGGCGAATGGTCGGGACGCAAACTATGTACACCGGTCGTTACCTAGCTGCGGTACGGTGGATCCATGACGGAGTTGGAAAAGGGCCCCACGGGCCGCCGCCGCGGCCGGGGCGCCCGCGAGCGCATCCTCAGCGCGTCCCAGCAGCTGTTCCGCGAGCAGGGCATCAACCGCACCGGCATGGACCAGCTTTGCGCGGCGGCCGAGGTGTCCAAGCGCACGGCCTACCAGCACTTCACCGGCAAGGACGAACTCGTCGCCGAGTACCTGCGCCGGTTCGACCCCTCCGTTCTGTCCGGCGTGTTCGACCGCACCGACCTCACGCCCCGCGAACGGCTCCTCGCCGCCTTCGACGTCCCCCCCACCACCCCCCTGTGCCCCTACATCGCCGCCGCCATCGAACTCCACGACCCCCAGCACCCCGCATCCCAGTACGCGCGCGACTACAAGAAGGCCGTCGCCGCGCGGCTCGCCGACACCGCCCGCGAAGCCGGCGCCGCCGACCCTGAACAGCTCGGCGAGCAGCTCTCGCTGCTCATCGACGGCGCCGCGGCCCGCACCCGGGTCCTCAACGCCGACGCCTTCCCCACCGCCGCCGCCATCGCCGCCGTCCTCATCGACAACGCCATCCCCGCCACAGCCAGCGATGGCCGGCGACGGGAGGAAGTGTCGAGTTAACTTGGCACTCCGCGGCCGGGCTGGACGCGCTGCCGATCGGGCGGCTGCACCCGCTGGTTCACGACACCAGCCGCCCGGCACCTCGCCCAGACCTGCTGGCTTTTACGCTGCCCGCCCGCCTGCCGCAGGCCGCAGGAGAAGCGGCGGGGAGACGGCGACCCCGAAGGCTTCAGGAGTTCGAGGCCGTGATCCCGGCCCAGGGCGCTGACGGGCCGCCGGTTCGAACAGTCGGCTGATCGCATAAGTCCGTACGCGGTGGCGCATGAAGAACTCGTACGCAGCTGGGAGGTTGTGAAGATGCGGGTGGCCCATCTGGGCCACGCCAGCCCGAAACGAAGGCCAACAGGCGGGCAGCCAACACGTCCGGCCGTAACCCGCCGTCGGGTTCTGGATCCCATGGACCGCTCCCGACACCACGAACGGCGGACCGCCGGCGATCAGCCGACATGAACCGCGTCCGCAGCACGTACTTCCAGTCGGTCTCAGGTGCTTCGGGGCCCCTCGGGCAACTGCCGGCCGAAGAACGGCCGGCTCAGAGGACACCGGCAACGGCACCACTACGTCAGGCCACTTCACTCTCCAGCGCATGGTGAGCGGGGCCAGTCGAACTACTCAGGCGTGCCTTGAGACGACATCGCCTCCAAGCTGCCACATCTCATAGTTCCCGCACTCTGCCGTGACCTCGGCCGTCGACTGAGCCGCAGTGACGAAGTCCTCTACTACCGGGGAGGTGTGAGATGCCGCCACTGCGAGGCACACCTGGTCGGGAGCCAGATTCGGGATGGGCACATAGACGACGTCCGGATGTGAGTAGAACACGGACGCCGAACGGGCCAGGAAGGAGATGCCCCGTCCGGCCGCGACGTGCTCAAGCGTCTCGTCCACCCCGCGCACCGAGTACCCGGCATTGGGGAGCGGGCGCTTGGTGGGCTGCGTGCTCGGGTCACCGTGCCAGACCAGTGGTTCGCCGGCCAGGTCGGCCTCGGTGACCTGCTCCTTGCCGGCAAACCGGTGTCCGGCGGGCAGTACCGCTACCCGCGGCTCGGTGTACAGCGGGGTGACGCGCAGGCCGGCCTCGTCGATGGGCAGCCGCACATAGCCGACGTCGATGCGGCCGTCGAGCAGCATCGCAGCCTGGTCGTCCCCTTCGATCCGCTGCACGTCCACGACCACGTCCGGGTGCCGTTCTTCGAACGCACGGGCCGCCGGGGTGACTGCAACGCCGGCCCGGAAACCGACCATCAGCCGCCGCTTGCCGCCGGCGGCGGCGGCCGCGGACACCCGGCGGCGGACCGCGTGGATTGAGGCGAGCAGCGGACCGGCGTCGGCCAGCAGTTGCCGGCCCGCGTCTGTCAGCTCTACGCCGTGGCGATCCCTGGTGAACAGCGAGGTGCCGAGATCCTGCTCAAGCGCACGGATCTGCCGGCTGAGCACCGGCTGTGCGATGTGAAGCTCATCGGCGGCGCGGCCGAAGTGCAACTGGTCGGCCACGGCGACGAAGTAACGCAGTTTGCGCAGGTCCAGATCCACGGCGCCTCCCAGCTGGTGATACCTCCAGGGTATCACCACGGCTGAAAGAGTCTTGGACGCCCACTCAGGCCAATGGCAACCTGAATAGGTACCTAATGGTCCGAGCGAATTCGGCACAAGAATTCGACACGGAGGACCCGGGCGCCAGAACGAACACATCGGGAATGGAGCACCCCTCCCTTCGCGTCATTCGACGGCGCCGACGACACAACCGTTGACAACGACGGGATGGGCATGGCGTCCTATCCAGCTCCAGAAAGCAGGAACTCCATGAGCGACATCAGCATTATCGGCCTGGGGAACGTGGCCCGCGCCCTGGCCGCCCGGGTGCTCGCCGGCGGCAACGCAGTCGAGATCATCGGCCGCGACCGGGCCAAGGCCAAGGAATTGGCCGCTGCGCTCGGTGGCGCCACTGTCGGGACGGCCGGCACCGCTCCCGCCGGGGACATCGTTGTCCTCGCCGTGCCGTACGCCAGTGCCGCGGCGGTGGTGAGGGAGTACGGGGACGCACTGCGCGGCAAGATCATCGTTGACATCACCAACCCCGTAGCCCCCGACCTGCAGAGCTTCGTCGTCCCCGACGACAGTTCCGGCGCACAGGAGATCGCCAAGGCGGCTCCCGACGACGCGCATGTCGTCAAGGCGTTCAACACTGTGTTCTCCCACGTTCTGGCGGCCGGCCCGGCCGAAGACCGCCCTCTGGACGTGTTCATCGCCGGCGACGACGCGCAGGCGAAGGCACGCGTGTCGGCGTTCGTCGAGAGCCTGGGGCTGCGCCCCTGGGACACCGGGGCACTGTTCATGGCGCGGGCACTGGAGAATGTCGGCCTGCTGGAGCTGGGCCTCATGAACCACTCCGTCAAGCACGCCAATTTCTCCCTCGGCATCGCCCTTCTCGGCTGAGCGCACCCCTACCACTGCCTCTCGTGCCGCATTACGCCAGTTCACTTACGGCACGAAAAGACCCTGCACCTACCCTCACAAGGACAGTCAGATGCGCGTATTCGTCGCTGGGGGGACCGGCCATTCCGGTTCGTACATCATCCCCGAGCTCATCGCCGCCGGGCACGAGGTCACCGGCCTGGCCCGGTCGGACGCTTCCGCGGCGGCCCTGTCCGCACTCGGCGCGAAGGTGCGTCGCGGCGACCTCCAGGATCTCGACGGGCTCAAGGAGGCAGCCGCGGACTCCGACGGCGTCATCCACGTCGCCCACAGGCAGGATCTGCTGCCCTCCGGCGGGCTCGACGCCGTGGCCGCTGCGGAGCTCCCGATCATGCTCGCGTACGGCGAGGCACTCGCGGGAACCGGAAAGCCGCTGGTCACGGCGGGGAGCATTGGCTCACCCGGGCAGCACCTGGGCCGGCCGGCCACCGAGGAGGACCCGGCCCTCCCGGCCGGCGAGGAGCACAAAGGCACCCTGCGGATCCGCAACGTCGTGGAAAGGGCCGTAGTCGACCTCGCCGAGCAGGGGGTGCGGTCTTCGGTCGTGCGGATCGCCAACATCGCGCACGGCACGACCGATCGTGCCGGCTTCCTTCCCACGCTGATCGCGCTCGCGAAGGAAAAGGGGTTCGTCGGCTACCACGGCGACGGCGCGAACCTGTGGAACGCCGTGCACATCCGCGATGCCGCCACCTTGTTCCGCCTGGCGCTGGAGAAAGGGGTCAGCCGGCAGATACTGGCACGCGGTTGGGGACGGGGCCATCCCGTTCCGCGAGATCGCCGAGGCCATCGCCAGCCGTCTGGGCCTGCCCGCCGTGAGCGTTCCCAACGATGCCCTGATGACGCCGGGGTACTTCGAGTTCCTCACGAATATCGTCACGCAGAGCTACCCAGCGTCCAACCTCATCACCCGCCGGACCCTCGATTGGAAACCCGCCCAGCCCGGCCTGCTCGCCGATATGGACAACGGCCGCTATTTCACGTCCGGCGCCGCGGTCCGCGCGCCCTCTTCGGCGATGTAGAGGGGTCGGGGGGCCGGGATCCGAGGAACTTCGGTGGCAGAGGATCCCGCGCCAATCCCGCTCCGAGCTGAGGGGTTCGAATTCACGGGCCGGCTCAGTCGCAGACCTGGTCCGTTCTGCTGCCCGGCGGGGCCAGAGACTTCTCCCCCTGCGAGAGGCCGCGCCCCGCCACCGCGCACAGTTTCTCCAGCCATCGCTCCGGGTCGAGTTCAAGGAGGTAGCCGTCCGACCCGTCGACCAGACCCATGAACGCGCCGTTCTCGGTCAGATCGGCGGTCGATCCGTATCCCGGTGTGAAGTGGTAGCGCTCGGTGCCGCTGCGAACATCCCAGGCGGTGTACTCGTTCAGCGTGCTCTGGGTGCTCAGGGTGGACTCGGAGGTGAAGGCGGAGAGCCATTGGACACCCCGGTACGCCAGTGGCTTGAGCCACCTGTCCTCGCCGTCCTTGTCCATGTCCCACACCCGGACACCGCCGTCGTAGGTCAGCACCGCGAGGAACCGTCCCGTCGGGTCGAAGCCCAACTGCTTTACGGCGCCGAACTCCTTGACGTCGATCGAATCGACCTCCCGCCCTTTTTCGAAGTCCCAGATCACGATGTCGTAATCCCCGCTGGGTGTGCGCACCGCCGCCTGCCCGTGACCTGGACGTGCCGACGCCCAGGTGCCGGCGGCCGCGAACGAGACCTCGACCGACTCCTGAGCCCTGGGCCGGTAGGCCGTGCCCACTTCCCGGCCGTGCGCCAGGTCCCATCGCACGACGTACGACAACGCCGAGATCACCACATGGTCCTGGCCGTCGAAGGTGATGTTGACCCACGCCGGCGTGCGCCCGGAGCGCGGGTCCGGGCCTGTGGGGTCGATGTCCGGCGGTCGTGGCAGATCGATCCGGTCCAGCTCTTTCAGTGTGCTCCCGCCCACCTCCCAGACCAGGACGGTACGGCCGTCCGCCGCCGGTGTGAGGAACCGTGTGCCGTCCGGGCTGTACACGCTGTACTGGGCGGCCAGCGGGCGGGACGGCCGCATCGCCGCCAGCAGCCTGTGCGTACGCAGGTCCCACAGGCGAAGCCCCTTGCCGTCGGCGTCCACGTTGATGACGCGGTTGCGGTCGGCGTCCACGGTCCTGATCCGCGCGGTGAGCATGGCGGTGTCGAACGCGGACGGCTCCGGAACACGCGCCACCATCACCGTCGCCCCGACGCCGACCGCGGCCCGGAGATTCCCGGGCGGCCCGGTGAGCGCCACGGCGATCGGCTGTGAGCCGCCGGTGAACGACTCGTCCTGTTGTGCGGGCGCGGGCAGTTCAAGGGTGCCGGGGCGCCCCTCGACCAGGTCGAAAACCAGGAACCGGAACCTGCCGAAAGAGGTACCGAAGCGCTGCACCGGATTGATGAGGAAGCGACCGGTCTGGTCCAGGCGCGGCACGTACAGCGGGCACACCAGGCCCAGTTGCCGCGTGCTGTACTGATGGCGCACTCTCGGCCTGCCGGTCAGGTCCCAGGACTGCAGGAGCCCGTCCGGGGTGCACCGCACCAGCGTCCGGCCGTCGCCGCTCACCGTGACGGCACCGGTCCGGTCCGTTCCCCACGTAGCCGAGTCCCGTTGGCCGTTGGCGAGGTTCCAGCGAACGAGGCGGCCCTCGGCCCCTTCGGCCGCGCCTTCCTGGGTGATCCGGCCGATCACCGTTCCCTCCGGGCCGAACCACGCGTCGGCCGTCTCCCATCCCTCCGGTGCGCGCAGCGCCTTGCCCACGCGCCGGCCGCTCTCCGACTCCCAGGCCAGGACCCCTTCGCCGGGCAGTGCGGCGAGTACTCTGCGCCCGGTGCCGTCGAAGCGGAGGTCGGTGGCGGCGCGAGCGTTCTCCCGTACGGCGTCACCGTCCCGCAGGACCACCGTGCGCCAGTCGCCCCCGCCTTCCGGAGGGATTCCCAGGGACACCTTCCCGTTGAGGGACGCCCGCGCGAAGACGCGCCCGTCGGGCGAGAGCGTGACGATCCTCGATCCTGTCGGCAGGCCGCGCTCGTCCACGTCGTCCGTGCCGAGGGTCAGGCCGACAGCGTCGCCGGAGGTCATGCCCACATTGATGTGCTTGCCGTCCTCGCTCATCGCGACATCACGGACCGGAGCGTGGTTGTCCCACACCACTCGCTCCACATGGCGCAGCCGCAGATACTGGCTGATCAACGCGGTTCGGGCCTCCGGCTCCTGTGCCGTCCGATAGGCCGCCCCCGAGAACAGCGCCGATGTCACCACCGACACGTCGTCAAGCTGCTCGGCCCGCACCGCCAACTGCTCGGACGCCGCTCGCCGCAGTTGCCCGTCCAGCTCCGCGTTGCGCCACAGGAAGAGCCCGGAGGCGACGACCGCGAGCACCGTGAGGACGGCGAGGCCGCCGATGAACCGCCGCTTCTGCCGCGCCCGCCGCCGGGAACGCTCCTCCCGAGCCAGCCGCCTGTCGATCGAGCGGTCGATGAACCGCCGCTCCGTGTCGGTCAGTTCGAGTCCCCGAAGCTCCACCCACTGTTCCGCCTCCGTGAGCGGCTCACCATCGAGAAGTTGCTCACGCTCCACGTCGTGCCGCAGTTCTGCCCGCCAGGCCAGGAATTTCCGGTCCTGTCGCACCCGTGCCTCAAGCCGCTCCCAGGCGCCGATCAGTGCCTCGTGGGCGAATTCGACGGTCACCGCGTCCCCGTCACCGCCGCGCAGTACGAGCAGCCGCCGCTCGGCGAGCGCGGTCGCGATCCGCCACCGCCCCGCGCCCGCCTCCTCCCGGCTCAGGGCATTGCGTATCGGGCCCTCGCCGCCCGGCAGGAACCGGACGAGTTCGGTGAGCAGCCGCATGGCCTCGGTCTCGTCGGCCTCGCGGACACACTGCCGCCAGACGGTCTCGGCGTACCGGCCCAACGCGCCCTGAACGCCGCCGACCTCACGATACGTATCGAATCTCAGCCGCCCCGCGGCCTGCCCGTCCCACAGCTGCGCCATGACGAAGCCCAGCAGTGGCAGCGCGCCGGCGCCGTCACCCGCGTCGTCGAGCATTCGCTCCACGAGCCCGTCGTCGTACGTCACGGCGGGGGTCACCTCAAGGGGCCTGCGGATCACCTGCTCCAGCTGCGCGCGGGACATCGGGGCGAGCAGGCGCACCTGGCCGCGGCCGAGTGCCGGGCCGAGCAGCGGATGGTTGAGGGCCGCGTCCGTGAAGTCGGACCTGAGGGTGACACACACCCGCGGTCCGTCGGGCTGGTGCTCGGGAAACAGCAGCCGGACGGCCTCCTCGACCTCGTGCTCCGGTCCGGCGAGCAGTTCTTCGCCCTGATCGAGCAGGACGAGCAACGGCCGCTCCCACTCCCCTCCGGTTATCCGCAGGGCGTCCATGAGACCGCGCTCCGCGAGAAGGTCCTCCAGTCGGCCCACCTCCTGAGCCCTCGCGGCTCCGCGCAGTCGGGGACGTACGGCCGTGACGAGCTCCGAGGCGAGCGCCGCCCGCAGGGAGGCGCCCTCACCGGAGCGCACCACCAGGACGGTATGACCCCGCTCGCGCATCCGGGGCACGACGCCCGCGCGGGCGAGCGAGGACTTGCCGCAGCCGGAGGGACCGACGAGGGTGACACATGGGTGGGAGCCGAGGAGCAGGGCGGTGATGTCGGCGATGTCGTCCTGCCGCCCGAAGTAGACGCTCGCGTCGGCCTCCTGGAAGGTGGCCAGGCCGCGGTACGGTGACGCGGGGCGGACCACGGGCGCCAGTTCGGGCAGTTCGGCGACGAGCGTGCGGGTGGGGATCAGGAAGCTCTGCCTGACCCCACCGGGCTGGATCACGACGACCATGCCGGCCACGGCCCGCAGTTGTTCGTCCCAGACCGGGCTGCCGCTGAACCCCTCCTCGACGGGTACGCCGTGCGGGTCCGCCTGCGACAGCTGGACCCAGCCCTCCGCGGTGCCGCCGCGCAGCCGTCCGTAGTGCCAGACGCCGCCCGGGGAGCGGCGCGGGAAGCCCGGCACGCGTACGTCGTGGCCCCACACCCGCTCGGTGTCGGCCATGTTCAGCGGGCGGGCCCCAGGGATCGCCGCACGGAGCCGGAGGACCGCGATATCGCCGGTCTGGTCCGCCCGTACCGGCACCCAGCGCTCGACCTCCGCCGCGCCGCCGCCCTCGGCGAAGGGCAGGTCGACGAACACCTCGGTGCCCGCCGCCACCTCGTCCTCGCGAGGCCGGGCAAGGGCGTCGTTCACCACGTGGGCGCAGGTCAACACCAGTTCTGGGGCGACGAGGAAGCCGGCGCCCGCGAGTTCGCCGCCTGGGCCCTTGACCCGGACCACGGCGGCGGCCAGTGCTTCTTCGGGGCTCCGTGACCCTGCCCCCGTGTTCGTCCCCGTACTCGTCATCGCGACCTCCGCGTCACCGCGCGCCCCCTTGGGTCAACTCCCCCACAGAGTATTCCCGTTGGCGTCTGTGCGGGCACCTCCATTCCAGGTGGGAGTGAACGCGGAGCCGGCCGCCGCGGCGGTGCCGGCGATCACGACATCGCCCCGGCGGCCGGGGAGACGCTCGCCGTCGACCCGTGGCACCGGCGGCGGGTCCTCCTACCGTCCGGCCGCCTGCCACACCGTTTTCGTCTCCAGGAACGGTGTGATCCGGGTGAGTCCCGGCAGCGCGGCCCAGTCGGGAGAGGGGTCCGGGCGCAGTACGCGGGTGAGGGTGGCCGCCGCCGCGGTTTCCAGTTCTGTCGCGAGGTCGCCCGCCCCTGCCAGGTCGATGGCGTTGACGTCGGCGTGTGCGGCGAGGGTGGGGGCCAGGTCCGCCGTACGGCCGGTGAGGATGTTGACGACTCCGCCGGGCAGGTCGGAGGTGGCCAGCGCCTCGGCGAGGACGAGGGCGGGCAGCGGGGCGCGTTCGCTCGCGACCACCACCGCGGTGTTGCCGGCGGCGATCACCGGGGCGAGGACCGCGACCAGCCCGAGCAGCGGCGCGTCCTGGGGGGCGAGGACGGCGACGACACCGGTGGGCTCGGGGACGGAGTTGTTGTCGTAAGGACCCGAGACCGGGTTGCCCGTGCCCAGCACCTGGGCGATCTTGTCGGTCCAGCCCGCGTAGTAGACCCAGCGGTCGATGGCGGCCGAGACCAGCTCCCGCGCCCTCGCGCGGGCGATGCCCCGCGCGTCCACGGTCTCCTGGACGAAGTGCTCGCGGCGGCCCTCCATCATCTCGGCGATCCGGTAGAGGATCTGGCCCCGGTTGTACGCGGTACGGGCGGCCCACGGCCCGAACGCCTTGCGGGCGGCGACGACCGCGTCCCGCGCGTCCTTGCGGGAGGCCAGCGCGGCGTGGGCGAGGTGGTCGCCGTCGGCTGAGGTCACGGGGATGCTCCTGCCCGACTCGGAACGGGGGAAGGCGCCTCCCACGTAGAGCTTGTAGGTCTTGTGTACCGGTAGCCGCGCGGGTACGGGAGCGGGCGCGAGTGCCTGGTCCGGGGTGGTGGCCGGGTCAGCCATTGAGGTATGCCTCCAGTCCGTGCCGTCCGCCTTCGCGCCCGTAACCGGACTCGCGGTAGCCGCCGAAGGGGCTGGCGGGATCGAATTTGTTGAAGGTGTTGGACCAGATCACACCGGCGCGCAGCCGGCCGGCCGTCCACAGCATTCGGCTGCCCTTCTCCGTCCAGATGCCGGCGGACAGCCCGTACGGGGTGTTGTTCGCCTTCTCGACGGCCTCCTCGGGGGTACGGAAGGTCAGGACGGAGAGCACGGGGCCGAAGATCTCCTCGCGGGCGATCCGGTGCGCCTGGGTGATGCCGGTGAAGACGGTCGGGGCGAACCAGTAGCCACGCGAGGGGAGTTCACAGGCCGGTGACCACTCTTCGCCGCCCTCCTCGCGTCCCGTTCTGGCGAGGTCCTGGATCCGGGCGAGCTGGGCGGCGGAGTTGATGGCGCCGATGTCGGTGTTCTTGTCCAGCGGATCGCCGAGCCGCAGCGTGGCCACGCGCTCCTTGAGCCGGTGAAGTACCTCCTCGGCGACGGATTCCTGGACCAGCAGCCGAGAGCCGGCGCAGCACACATGCCCCTGGTTGAAGAAGATTCCGGTGACGATGCCTTCCACGGCCTGGTCGAGCGCGGCGTCGGCGTAGACGATGTTCGCGCCCTTGCCGCCGAGTTCGAGTGTGACGCGCTTGGCGGTGCCCGCGACGGTACGGGCGATCTCCCGGCCGACGCCGGTGGAACCGGTGAAGGCCACCTTGTCCACACCGGGGTGGGCGACCAGGGCGCGCCCGGTGTCGCCCGCGCCGGTGACGATGTTGACGACGCCGGGCGGCAGTTCGGCCTGCCGGCAGATCTCCGCGAAGACCAGGGCGGTGAGCGGGGTGGTCTCGGCCGGCTTGAGGACCACGGTGTTCCCGGCGGCCAGGGCCGGGGCGATCTTCCAGGCGAGCATCAGCAGCGGGAAGTTCCACGGGATGACCTGGGCGGCTACACCGAGTGGCCGGGGGCTGGGTGAGCCCGGCACGGCGAAGGGCAGTTTGTCGGCCCAGCCCGCGTAGTAGAAGAAGTGGGCGGCGGCCAGCGGGATGTCGACGTCCCGGGTCTCCTTGATGGGCTTGCCGTTGTCGAGTGATTCCAGGACGGCCAGTTCGCGGGCGCGGTCCTGGATGATCCGGCTGATCCGGTAGAGGTATTTGCCGCGTTCCGAGGGGGTGGTACGGGACCACACGCCGTCGAAGGCGCGCCGGGCCGCCGTGACCGCGCGGTCCAGGTCCGCGTCGGTGGCTATGGTGACCTGCGAAAGCGGCTGCTCGTCGGCGGGGTTGACGGTGGTCAGGGTCTTTTCGCCGGGGTCGGTGAACTCGCCGTCGATGAAGAGCCCGTAGGCGGAACGCGGTTGGACCGCCGCCCTCGACTCGGGTGCGGGCGCGTAGACGAGCGCGCCGGGGGCGGGGCCGGTGGTTTCTGACATCTGTGCCTGGTCCCTTTCAGTCCGCGGAGTAGTAGTCGGGACCGGGGTACGTGCCGGTCGTCAGCTTGGTCCGCTGCATCAGCAGGTCGTTGAGGAGGCTGGAGGCGCCGATACGGAACCAGCGCGGGTCGAGCCAGTCGGCCCCGGCGATCTCGTTCACCAGCACGAGGTTGCGCAGGGCGTCCTTGGTGGTACGGATGCCACCGGCCGGCTTGACGCCGACCTGCCGGCCGGTCGCGGCGCGGAAGTCCCGTACCGCCTGGAGCATGATCAGGGTGACGGCGGGCGTGGCGGCGGGGGCGACCTTGCCGGTGGAGGTCTTGATGAAGTCGGCCCCGGCGTGCATGGCGAGCCAGGAGGCGCGGCGCACGTCGTCGTACCCCGCCAGCTCACCGGTTTCGAGAATGACCTTCAGATGGGCCGCCTCGCCGGCGGGACGGGCGCAGACCTCCTTGACGGCGACTATCTCCTCGTACACCTTGCGGTAGTCCCCGGCCAGGAACGCTCCCCGGTCGATCACCATGTCGATCTCGGTGGCCCCGTCGGCGACAGCGGCCCGGGTGTCGAGGAGCCGGGCCTCCAGCGGGGCGCGGCCCGCCGGGAAGGAGGTGGCCACGGAGGCGACGCCGACGGAGGTGTTCCGCAGGGCGCGTACGGCGACGGGTACGAGGTCGGGGTAGACGCAGACGGCGGCCACCGGGGGCACGCGCCGGTCGGCCGGGTCGGGCAGCAGCGCCTTCGTGGCCAGGGCCCGTACCTTGCCGGGGGTGTCGGCGCCCTCCAGCGTGGTCAGGTCGACCATCCGGATCGCGAGATCGATGGCGCGCGCCTTGGCGGTGGTCTTGACCGAGCGGGTGGCCAGGTCGGCGACGCGGGCGTGCACTCCCGCCTCGTCGACGCCGGGCAGACCGTACAGGAAGGCGCGCAGCGCCGCGTTGCTGGTGGCGAAGGCCGGTGCGGTGGACGGGGCGGGGACGGCGGCGGTGTCAGGCACGGGAACCTCGCTTCTCTATCAGCATGTTGAGGATGAGCGCGACCACGAGGATCAGTCCGGTGACGACCATCTGGAAGAACGATCCGAGGCCCATCAGATTGCAGAGATTGCGCAGGACCGACAGCAGCAGTACGGCGACGAAGGTGCCCATCACCCCGCCGCGCCCGCCGAACAGGTTGGTGCCGCCGAGGACGACCGCGGCGATGGCGTCGAGTTCGAGACCGTTGAACGCGGTGGGCTGGCCGATGGTGAGCCGTGAGGTGAGCAGCACCCCGGCCAGCGCGGAAAGCGCGCCGGAGATCGCGAAGACCGCGGTGATCACACCGCGTACCGGCAGACCGGAGAGGCGGGCGGCCTCCTTGTTGCTGCCGACCGCGTAGATGTACTCGCCGAAGGTGGTGCCGCGCAGGACCAGCCCGGCGGCGACGGCGACGGCCACGAAGATCAGGCCCACGATCGGTATGTAGCCGATGAACCCGCCGCCCAGCAGCTGGAAGGTGTGCGGGAGGTCGCCGCCGGCCGGCTCGCCGTCGGTCAGCAGATAGGTCAGCCCGCGCACGGCGGTCAGCCCGGCGAGCGTCGTCATGAACGCGGGCAGCGACAGATAGGCGGACAGCCCGCCCATGATGGCGCCGAACAGCGCGCCGGCGGCGAGGCTGATGGCGATCGCCAGCAGGAAGTTGATGTCCTTGTCGATCAGCAGCGCGACGGTCATCCCGCCGAACGCGGCCACACTGCCCACCGACAGATCGATCCCGGCGGTGAGGATGACCAGGGTCATCCCGACGGCGACGATGCCCGTCAGCGCCGACTGCTGGAGGAGGTTGGACATGTTGCGGGTGGTCAGGAACTCCGGCGCCAGCAGGCTCGCGACCACGCACAACGCCAGGAAGACCAGCACCAGATTGAACTTGACGACGAGGTCGGCACCGCGCATGCGGGTGGATCCGGCACCCGGACTCCGGTCGTCGGTGGCCTGTTTCGGCTCGGCCGCCGTGGTGGGTGTGCTCATGATGGTGCTCCAGGGGGTGTCGCTCCGGTAGGTGTCGCGCCGGTGATGACGGTGTGCGCGATGGTGGTCTCGTCGGCGGTACGGGGGTCGAAGCAGGCCACGTTGCGGCCCTCGTGCAGTACCCAGATCCGGTCGGCGTTGGCGGTCAGCTCGCCCAGTTCGCTACTGGCGAGGAGGACGGCCACGCCCTGATCGGCGAGCTGGCGGACCTGGCGGTAGAGATCGGCCTTGGCTCCCACGTCCAGACCGCGGGTGGGTTCGTCGAGCAGCAGAACCCGGATCCCGCCCTTGGTGATCCACTTGGCCAGGACCACCTTCTGCTGGTTGCCGCCGGACAACTTGCCGACCTGCTGGTCCGCCGAGGAGAAGCGGACCCCGAGATCCTTGAGCACCGGCGCGGCCAGCCGTCGGCCGAGCGCGCGGGGTGCGAGCCAGGGCGGCCGGCCGAGGGCGGTGACGGCGGCGTTGCGGCCGACCGACAGGCCCGGCATCAGCCCCTGCTCCTTGCGGCTCTCCGGTACGAGGGCCAGCCCGGCCCGTACGGCGGCGGCGGGGCTGCTCAGCCGTACGGCGGCGCCGTCCAGCGTGACCGACACCGCGGCTCCGGTGTCCCCGAACAGCGCCTTGAGCAGCGTGGTGCGGCCGGCTCCGCCGAGCCCGGCGAGTCCCACGATCTCGCCGACCCGCACCTCGATCCCGGCGACATCGATCAGCCCCGGGCCGCGCACGGAGTGGATCTCCAGCAGGGCGGGCCCCTGCGGACGGGGCCGTTCCGTGGTGCCGGTGAGTTTCCCGGTCGTACCGATCATGTCGGCGACCAGTTCGTCGGCCGTGGTGGTGGCCAGTTCCCGCACGGCGACCGACCGGCCGTCGCGCATCACCGTGGCCCGGTCGCCGATCTCCATCACCTCGTCCAGCCGGTGCGAGATATAGATGACGGAGCGGCCCTGCGCGGTGAGCGAGCGGATCACCTCGAACACCTTGCGCAGATCGCTCTCGCCGAGGGTGGCCGAGGGCTCGTCCATGACGATGACCCGCGCGTCGGCGGTCAGCGCCTTGGCGATGGCGGTCAACTGCTGTGCCGCGATGGGCAGATCACGTACGAGGGTGTCTACGGAGAACTCCCCGCCGACCCTGGCCACGGCGGCGCGGGCCAGCTCGGCGCGCTCCTTGCGGCGTACGAAGGGCCCGTACGAGGGCGCGTGGCCGAGCAGCAGGTTCTGAGCGACCGTCAGATCCGGTACGAGATCCAGCTCCTGGTAGATCACGGCGATCCCGGCGGCCATCCCCGCCTGTGGGCTGGTCAGTTCGACGGGCTTCCCGTCGAGCAGGATCTCGCCCTCGTCCGGCCGGTAGGAGCCGGCGAGGATCTTCATCAGGGTGCTCTTGCCCGCACCGTTCTCACCGAGCAGACAGTGGGTCTCCCCGGCGCGCACGATCAGTTCGGCGCCGTTGTTGGCGAGGGTTCCGGGGAAGCGCTTGACGATGCCGCGCATGGACAGCCGCGGTGTCTCGCCCTCGGTGTCCCGATGGCTCATGCCTCCTCCTTTCCGGATGTCGGGAGTCTCCGCTCTCATCGCTCCTCGCACTGGCTCGGGTTGAGCAGATGGGACGCGGTGTGATGGTCGGTGACGAGGGTGTTGCACAGTCCGCTGGAGACCACCGCCGCGCACACCGCGTGTTTGGCGGTGCCGGAGACGACGGCCACCGATACGGCGCTGTGCCGCAGATGGTCCAGCGGGAGGCCGAGGGTACGGTCGTCCAGCCGGCGGTCCACGATCGCGCCCCGCGCGTCGATGAACCGCCCTGCGACATCCCCGACCGCTCCGGCGGCGGCCAGCCCCGCCAGGTCCTCCGCCGTCAGATAGCCGGAGCTGACCAGGACGGAGTCGGCGCCGATGGCGCCGGGGCTGAACAGGACCGTGTCCGCCGCGGCGGCCTGGGTGAGGACGTCCGCGACCGCGCTGTCCTGTTCGAGGACCCGGCGCGTGGCCTCCTGCTCCACGATGGACGGCACGGGCAGCACGCTGAGGGTGCCCCGCGCGAGGTGCGCGATCCGTCCCGCCATGTCCTGTGCGGAGGTGGGGGTACGGGAGCGGCTGAGCCCGCCGTTGATCTGGACGACATGGACGCCGGTCGCCCAGCCCGGGTGCAGCCGGGCCGCGAGCAGGTCCAGCGTACGGCCCCAGGAGACGCCCAACTGCTTGGGCGCGGGCTGGAGCCGGGCGAGGTAGTCGGCCCCGGCCTCGGCGACCCGGGCGCGCAGGCGTTCCTCGTCGTCGCCCCGGTCGGCGGCGACCACGACGGCGTCGCGCAGCCCGAAGACGTCCCGGAGCCGTTCCTCCAGGCCGCGCATCCGGGCCTTGGGGTGGACGACCTCGATCCGTACGATCCCGGCCTGCCGGGCGTCGGCCAGCAGCCGGCCGACCTTCCAGCGGGTGAAGTGCAGTTCCTCGCCGATCTGCTCCTGCGTCCTGTTCTGCTCGTAGTACAGGGAGGCGACCTGGTAGAGCAGGGCCTCGTCCTCGATGTTGGTCATCCGGACCTCCTTGTCCGTTGCCGGGATCCGCGTCCGCTGCCGGGATCCGCGTCCGCTGCCGGGATCCGCCGCTGGTCCTTCGCCCGGGTCAGCTGTCCGGGTCAGCCCGGTTGACGGTCCGGCGCGCTGAGCCGGTGGGCGATCGCACGGGTGGCCTCGGTGGCGGCGCGGTAGTCCGCGTAGCCGCGTTCGAGGACATCGCGGTGGGTGGGGTCGGGTTCCACGATCCGTACCCGCGGAGCGAACCCAGCGGCGGCCTCGGTGAGCGAGGCGGCCTGGCCGGAGCCGACGGCGGCGGTGACCGCGCAGGCCCGCAGGGTCAGATTGTCCTCGCTGACCAGACGCAGCGGACGGCCCAGAACATCGGCGGTGGTGCGCAGCCAGAGCGGATTGTGTCTGATGCCGCCCGAGACGAACACCTCGTCCACCGCGATCCCGCCGTCGACGAACGACTCCAGTACCTGCCGGGTGCCGTAGGCGACACCCTCGACGGCTGCCCGGTAGACCTCCGCCGGCCGGCTGCCGAGGGTCAGCCCGAGGACGGCGCCCCGCAACCGGGGGTCGCGCAGCGGGGTGCGGTTGCCCATGAAGTAGTCGAGAACCGTCAGCCCGTGGGCGCCCGGCTCCAGCGCTGTGGCCTCCTTGATCAGTTCCGGCAATTCCGCGCGGGGCCTGCCGAGAAGCTGCTCCCCGGCCCATGTCAGTACGGATCCCGAGGTGACCTGACCGCCCTCGACCAGCCAGCGCCCGGTGTTGAGGGCGTCCGGGTAGGGGCCCCAGACGGTCGGCGGGAAAACGGGTTCGTCGATCTCCGTGACAAAGGCGGTGGACGTACCGGAGACGACCGAGACGCGGCCCGGCCGCGCGCCGCCGACGGCGAGCAGGGAGAGATGGGCGTCGATGCCTCCGGCGCAGACCACGGCCCCGCCGGTGACCCCGAGCTCCGCGCGGGCCGCGGCCCGTACCGGCGCGACGGGGTCGCCGACCGGGACGATCCGGCCGGGAAGCTTGTCCCGCAGATCGGGCACACCGAACTCGGCGTAGAGATCGTCGGGCAGCCCGGCGCCGCGCGGGTCGTAGTTCCACTTGCAGACGGCGTTCATCCGTGAACCGGTCCATTCGCCGGTCAGCCGCCACACGAGATAGTCCACGGCCTCGGTGATGTGGCGGGCCGCCCGGTAGACCCCGGGCTCGTGACGGGCCAGCCACATCGCCTTGGGCACCAGCCACTCGACGGCGTCGGAACCGCCCGCGTACCGCAGCACGGGGTGGTCCGACCGGGCCGTCAGCTCCGACTCGGCGCTGGCCCGGCTGTCCATCCAGAGCAGCGCGGGACGCAGCGGGCGCCCCGCGCCGTCCAGTACGGCCACTGTCGAAGCGGTGGTCGCCACGGCGACGCCTGCCACCGGAGGCGAACCCGCCTCGGCGAGCGCGGCGCGGGTGGCGGACACCACGGCGCGCCACCAGTCCTCGGGGTCCTGCTCGGCCCGGCCGGGGTCCGGGAAGGAGGTCGGATAGCCGCTCTGACTGCGGCCGAGCACCTCGCCCCCGGCGCTGTACACGGCGACGCGGGCGCTCTCGGTCCCCAGATCGATGGCGAGGAGCGCGGTCATGGGCGGACTCCGTTCGGCAGGACGGTCACAGACGGTCTCCGTTCGGCAGGAAGAGAACCTTGGAGCTGAACATGGAACGCTCACCGAGCCGGTGCAGGGTGCTCGACACGTCGTCGAGGCCCAGCTCGTGAGTGATCATGAACTTCCAGCGGAGGCTGCCGTCTCCCATGGCACGGGCGGCGGTGCGCCACTCGTCGCCGGGGAAGGGCGCGGAGAAGGAGTTCCAGGCGCCGTGCAGGGTGATCTCCCGGCGCAGGAAGTTGCTGAAGGTGGACTTGGGCAGGACGACCGGGTCGTGCGGGATGCCGATGAAGACGGCCTGTCCGTGCCGGGCGGCGAGCGTGACCGCCTGGTCGGCGGTGGCCGGCACCCCGGCGGACTCGATGATCACGTCGTACCCGGGGCCCGCGAGTTCGGCGGCCCGCGCCGGGGTGGCGGCGGTGTGAGTGGCGCCGGCCTCCAGGGCCATGGCCGCCTTCTCCTCGCTCACGTCGATCGAGAGCACCTCGCTCGCTCCGGCCAGCCGCGCCCACTGGACGGCGAACAGACCGATGGGTCCCGCGCCGACGACGGCGACCCGGTGGCCGGTGCGCAGTTTGGTGCGCCAGACGGCGTGCAGGGCGATGGCCGCGGGGTCGAGCATGGCGGCGGCGCGCGGATCAAGATCGCCGGGCAGAACCATCAGATTGCCCTCGGGGACGGTGACGTACTCGGCGTAGGCGCCGGCGCGCCGGCTGCCGAAGTAGTCGTAGTCCTCGCAGAGGCTGAAGTGCCCCTGGGCGCAGGGGGCGCAGCGGCGGCAGGGGATCAGTGGCGGTACGGCGACGAGGTCGCCCTCCTTGACCGTGCCGGCCGCGGCGAGTTCCGTACCGAGCGCCACGACATGGCCGGAGAACTCGTGGCCGCAGATCAGCGGGAGGTGGTAGGCGCCGCCGGGCCGCAGCATCCGGGGTATGTCCGAGCCGCAGACCCCGCAGGCGGCGACGCGGACGAGTGCTTCCCGGGGCGCGGGTTCCGGTACGGGAACCTCCTCGACGCGGATGTCGCCCGGAGCGTGGAGCAGGGCGGCTCGCATGGTCTGCGGCATGTTCGTATCGCTTTCTCGGGTGGGGCCGGGCACGCGGTCGGGTCCGGCCGGTGGCGTGGGGCGCGGGGTCATTCCTTGCCCGTGAGCGCGAAGGTGCTGGAGCCGGTGTAGGTGGCGGCGTTGGCGCGGTCGATCAGGCCGGTTCCGGCGTCGACGGAGGCGGGGACCTTCTTGCCGGCCTGGACGTCCAGCGCGGTCGTCACGGCGGTGGCACCCAGCGAGATCGGGTCGTTGAGCGCGGTGGCGAGGTACGGGCCGTCGGACGCGATGGACTTGACCGCCTCCATCAGACCGTCGACCCCGGCGACCTTGACGTCGGTGCGGTTGTTCTCCTTGAGCACCTGGAGCGCGCCGAGAGCCATGTCGTCGTTGTGCGCGTAGACCGCCTTGACGTCGGGGTTCGTCTGGAGGAGGTCCTGCATGGCGGTGACGGCCTTGGAGCGGATGTAGTCGCAGTAAGGGCCCGACACGATCTTGATCTTGCTGTTGGCGGCCACGGCCTCGTGGAACCCCGCGCCGCGGTCGCGGGCCACCGCGCCGCCTGCGTCGCCCTTGATCTCGATGACCTTGCCGCCCTTGGCGCCGAGCGCCTTGGCGACCTCCGCGCCGACGAGCCGGCCCATCTCCTTGTTGTCGCGGCCGACATGCGCGGCGGCACCCGAGGGCACCGGGCGGTCCACGGTCACCACCGGAATGCCGGCGGCCTTGGCCGCCGCCAGCCCCGCCTTGACGCCCTTGGGGTCGACGGGGTTGACCAGCAGGACATCGACGCCGCGCGTGATCAGGTCCTGGATGTCGTTGTTCTGCTTCGTCACGTCGTCACCGGCGTCGGCGAAGTTCAGCTTGGCCCCGGCCTTCTTGGCGGCCTGCTCGGCGCCTGTGCGCAACTGGACGTAGAAGGGCGACTGCTGGGTCGCCTGGCTGAAGCCGATGGACAGGCTGCCCGTGGACTTCTTGCCACCGCTCTCCGTGCCACCGGGGGTGGTGGAGACGGAACAGGCGGCAAGTGACGCGAGGGTCGATGTCGCGATAAAGATCCCGAAGACGCGCTTCATACGCATGTGGGCCTCCAAATGTGGTCCTGGCGAGGGACAGTAGGTCCGGGATTAACCTCACGGCAACACATGCGGTTTTTTTTGCTCTCCTGAGCAGAGACCCCACTGACCTGGCGTGATCCGCCGTATGCGAGGGGTGACGCGGGAAGACCCGCCCGTGCACGCGGCCGTACCGGCTCTGCCAGAATCGGCGGATGCTGAGCATCGGAACGATCGTGATGGGGGCCGCTGATGTGCGGCGGGCCGCGGAATTCTGGAGTCAGGCCCTGGGCTACGTCCCTCGTGATGGCGAGGTGAAAGACGACTGGGTGGTGCTGGTGCCGGCCGATGGCTCCGGTGCCGCGCTGGCGCTCGACCTCAGCACGACGCCTGCGCAGGAGCACCCGAGGATCCACCTCGATCTCTATGCCCGCGACGCCGCCGATCAGGAGGCCGAGGTGGCCCGACTGATCTGTCTGGGCGCTGAACGTGTCGACTGGGACTCTTATCCCGAGGACGCCGACTTCGTCGTGCTCGCGGATCCCGAGGGCAACCGCTTCTGCGTCATCGACACCAGTCACGGCTGACGGACACGGCCTCAACACCGCCACCCTGTGGTGCTCCGCCGCCGCCGGAGTCACGGCCGCCTCCGGCCACCTCGTCTTCGCCCTCCTGGGCACCCTGACCGTCCTCGGAGTGCACTTGGTCCAACAGCCGTCCGGCCGGACGGCTGTTGGACCACGCCCCGGCCGCCGGATCCGGCCCCGACTCCACCGTGCCTGTCACCGTTCACCTGCGGTGCCGGCACCTCGGAAGCGAGAACACGGCGGACGGGGAACCGCAGACCCTGACCTGAAGATCGCGTCATTACCGCGGTTTTCGCCATTCCCCTGTGTGCTGATGGGAGGCCATCAGCCAGGTGACCGTTCGGCTGATATCGCTGGCGGAGATGATGCCGAGAAGCCGGTGGTCGTCCAGTACCAGGACCCGGTTCTCCGCGCCGGGCCGCATACGCGGCAGGAGGTCCGCCAAAGGGGCGTCCGGGGCCGCTGTGGTGACCTGTTCCAAGGGCAGCATCACCTCCGCGACCATGTGGGAGTCCCGCTGCTCCGCGGGTACGTGCCTGGCACGGTTCAGGGTGACCAGCCCCGCCGCCTCGCCTCCTTCACCGACCACGGGGAAAGCCGAAAACCGATAACGGTAGCGGGGGTCGGTGAGGAACTGTGCGACGGTCAGCCCACTCGGCACGGTGACCGGGTCGGGAGTCATGGCTTGCCGGACCGGGATGCCTGCCAAAAGGGTCCGGAAATGCGCCTGCCGTCCCTCCGCGGTGGCGGCGGCGATGAGGAACCAGCCGATCAGTGACAGCCAGAGTCCCTCGAAGGTGCGGGTCACGACGAACAGGAGAAAACCGGCCGCGACGAGCAGCCAGCCGAAGGCGCGCCCCGCGGCGCTCGCGTTGATCGTCGCCCGCAGCGGGTCTCCGGTCCGACGCCACAGCAGTGCGCGCAGCAGCCGGCCTCCGTCCAGAGGAGCGGCCGGGATGGCGTTGAACAGGGCAAGGAGGATATTGATCGCGGCCAGCCAGGACACCGCCTCGATGAGCAGTCCCGGGGCACGTCCGAGATGGAGCAGCCAGGCGAAGAGCCCGAAGAGCACGCCGAGGAGGAGGCTGACCAAAGGGCCGACCCCCGCGATACGCACTTCCGCGGCAGGGTTCGACGCCTCGGATCTCATCCGGGCGACGCCGCCGAGAAGCCAGAGCGTGATGTCGTCGACCTGTACCCCGTTTCGCCGGGCGACGATGGCGTGAGCCAGTTCATGGGCGAGGAGTGAGACGAAGAAGAACAGGGATGTGGCGAGTGCGGCCCCCCAGTACAACGCGGCCGAGTGCCCGGGATCCACCTGCGGGAAGCGACCCTGTGCGAGGCCCAGCGCGAGGAGGAAGAAGATCACCAGGACACTCCAGTGAACCCCGACCCGCACCCCGGCGATCCGCCCCAGTGAGAAGGTTGCTCGCACGTTGCTCTCCCTGTGTGATCGGCGTGCCGTCCGGTGCCCACCGCGGGCGGAACGCCGCCGAAGCACCGGGCCGCGCCGTCGAGCGGTATTCACGCCCTCCTGGTGTGCGGCGAGCACGGCGCAAGCGGCGCCGGCACGCTGTCCTCCCATGGTGCTGCCGTCAGCACTGTGCCGCTCACCCACCTCGTCCACGTGCGGAACGCGGGCGGGGGTGGCGAAGGGTTCGGCGATCTCGGTGAGCCGGACGCCGCCGACGGAGAGGTCGTCCGCGTAACGCCGTCATGGGTCCGTCAGGGTCCGCCGTCTTCACCTCGGAGAACGGACTGATCGGCGCATCCCGGCCGGTCGGTGAGCGGGACGGGGCATCGACAGATCGCGATTGAGTCGACGCCATTGACGCGGTCGGCGACCAGCTTGTTCCACGTGCCAACCGTAAAGAACACTTCCAAACATAAATCACTGGCGAGCCTGGGCCCTCACGGACGAACATGGAACGCATGAGTGACCAACCCGCACGATGGAGCCAGGCAACCGTCTACCCCGACATGTGGGTTGACCCGGACGACGACCCCCGCAACAGCGAAGGAGTCAGTCCGGACGGCGAGCTTCCGACGCTGCGGGAATTCCTGACGGACTACCGCATGACCCTGCGGATGAAGTGCCTGGGCCTGGACGCGGAGCAACTGGCCCGTCGGTCGGTTCCGCCGTCGACGATGTCGTTGCTCGGCCTGCTTCGGCATCTCGCCGAGGTGGAACGGGACTGGCGCAACTGGATCAGCGACGGTGACCCGCTGCCGAAACTGTACGGCGAGCGTGACGCGGACTTCGACGGAGCCGTCGCCGAGCAGGCCGTGGTCGACGCCGCGTACGTCGATCTGGAGCGTGAGCAGGCCGCGACCGACGCCGCGCTGGCCGAACACCCGGACCTGGGCGAGCGTGTGGGGAAGGACGGGATCGCGGTTCGGGAGCTGTTGGTGCACAGGATCGAGGAGTACGCCCGTCACTGCGGGCACGCCGACCTGTTGCGCGAGTGCGTCGACGGAAGGGTGGGCCAGTGACGAGGGCCGAGGGTCACATGAGCGGGCGCGAGTTGGCCAGTTGAGCGTGACGTTTCCGGGCACCAGGATGTACCGGAGGACAATGGTTGACCGCGTCAGCCAGGACGACCGCCGCCAGGGACACGCGTGGGCCCTCCATCGCGGAGGACCGGGCCCGGGGCGCTGGGTGGTGCCGGCAGCGTCGTGCGGCTCAGTCGCGATCGCGGTGATAGGCGGCGAGGAGGAAGAGCCAGATTTCACTGACGGTCGGGAAGCAGGCGACCGCGTGCCGAAGCCGTTTGAGCGGGACCTCGCCGGCCACGGCGACGGTCGCCGAGTGCAGTAGCTCGCTGATCCCCGGGCCGACGAAGGTCACCCCGAGCAGGACTTCCCGGTCCAGGTCGACGACCATCCGGGCATGGCCCCGGTAGTCGTCGGCGTAGAGGTTGGCGCCCTGGACGGCGCTGAAGTCGACGTCCACGGTCCTGACCCGATGGCCGGCCTCGACCGCCTGCTCGGCGGTCAGACCCACGGCTGCCGCCTCTGGATCGGTGAAGAAGACCTGGGGCACGGCCTGCTGGTCTGCGGTGGTGGCGTGGTCGCCCCAGGGCTCGTCGTCGACGGGGCGGCCGGCGGCGCGGGCGGCGATGGCGTCGCCCGCGGTCCGCGCCTGGTACTTGCCCTGGTGGGTCAGCAGAGCACGGTGGTTGACGTCGCCGAGCGCATAGAGCCATGCGCCGTCGACGCCGCGGACCAGGCAGGTGGTGTCCACGTCCAGCCATGAGCCGGCGGTGAGCCCGACTGTGTCCAGGCCGATGTCGTCCGTGCCGGGGGTCCGGCCGGTGGCGAACAGCACCTCGTCGGCCTGCACCTCGTTGCCGTCACCGAGAGTGAGGGTCACGGGGCCGGTGGGGTCTGGGCGCCGCAGGGCGGTGACCCGCGTACCGGTCCGCACGTCCACACCCGCCTCGGTGAGTCCGCGTGCGACCAGCTCGCCCGCGAAGGGTTCCATACGGGGGATCAGGTGGCGGCGGGCAATCAGAGTGACCTGGGAGCCCAGGCCCTGCCAGAGCGTGGCCATCTCGATGCCGACCCCGCCGGCGCCGACGATGGCAAGCCGGCCGGGCACGGTGCTGGAGTCGGTGCCCTGCCGGTTTGTCCAGGGCCTGGCCTCCTCGATGCCGGGGATGTCGGGCAGAAGCGGTCGGCTGCCGGTGGCGACGGCCACCGCGTGGCGGGCGGTGAGAGTGTGCTGTGCGCCGTCGTCCCTGGTGACCGTGATACGGCGGGGTCCGTCGATCCGGCCATGGCCGCGGAAGAGGTCGGCGCCGATGCTCTTGACCCATTCGGCTTGCCCGGTGTCATCCCAGTCGGTGACGTAGTGGTCGCGGCGCGCGAACACCGCCTCACTGTCCGGTGGGCCGGTGACCGCCTGCCTGGCGCCATCCACACGGCGGGCGTCGGCGATCGCGATGACCGGCCTCAGCAGCGCCTTGCTGGGAACGCAGGCCCAGTAGGAGCATTCGCCACCGACAAGTTCACGCTCGATGACCGCGACGGTGAGGCCGGCGGCGCGGGCGTGGTCCGCGACGTTCTGGCCGACCGGACCGGCGCCCAGCACGACCACGTCGTACGTGCCGCTTCCCTGGTTTTCCCGTGTTCCGTCCATTGTTCCCTCGCATGGGCTCAGGGCTGATCATCAATCGCTGCTGATCACCAATCGCTGCCGGTATCGGCTCCCGACCGGCGCGAAGCCTCTCGGCGCGCGACCCTGGTCATGTAACCGCGCGGCCCGCGCCGACCATCGCACCCCGGCCGCAGGCATGGTCTGGAGCGCCGATAAGCGCCACCTTTGGCCGCACGCACGCCCGCGACCAGCCCCTGGCGGTTTTTCGGGCACCTCCCGTCGGTCCAGGCCGCACAAACGCGCTGGTGAACTTATGGCGGCTAGAGGAATCGCCGATGACGAGAACGGAATCCCGGACGGCAGCGGACGGCTTCCCTGCACATCAGCTCACCGACGAGGTGAGGGGGCAGCACACGCGCACCGCCGCACGCCGCCCCGGGAAGTTTTCGAATAGGGAAGGACGACCTCATGGACCTCATGGGTTCTTACGATCTGACTGAACGCGTCGCACTGGTGACCGGAGCGACCAGCGGCATCGGCGCCGCCACCGCCGTGCTGTTGGCCGAGCGGGGCGCGCACGTGCTGGTCTCGGGCCGGGACCTAGCCCGCGGCGAGTCCGTGGTGAGCGCCATCCGTGACCGCGGTGGCAAGGCCGAGTTCGTCGCCGCCGATCTGCGGGACGAGCAGTCGGTGCGGCGGCTGGCCCAGGAGGCCGTGGAACTGGGCGGCGGCCGGGTGGACATTCTCGTCAACAACGCGGGCATCTACCCGTTCGGGCCCACCGAGCAGGCATCCAGCGCGGCGATGAACCGGCCCAGGTCGCGCCGTCTCGAATCGGCCGGCCACACCGCCCGGGTCCGCCGCACCAACGGATGCCCGACCAGCGGTGACCACGTCACACGGTCAGGCAGCGGCTGCTGCCAGTGAGACGGCGCCAGCGCGAAGGCTCGGCCCGCGCCGACCGCCGCCAGCTTCACATCAGCGATCAGCGTCTGACCCGGCGGAGCATCAAGACCAAGATCGAGGCCGTGGCTCCGCAGGATCGCGGTCCACTCGTCGTACCAGGCGGGGCTGCCGGAGCGCGGAAACCCAACCCACTGGAGACCCACGAGTGTTTCGTTCGCGTCCCCCGATGGTGTCGTGGTAGCGGTGTGGGGCGCCCGTCCACAGCGCCGTGGGGGCGGCGCCCCGCAGGGGCAGCAGGCCGTTCGCGTACTCCGTCGTGAAGTGCAGCGCTTGGTGTGCGGGACCGCGGACCTGCCGGATGGAGAAGGGCTCGCCGGGCAGAACGCCTGCCGGGGTGGCGGACTGGGGGGTTGGTACGCAGGAGTTGTATGAGCGCGTACCGACAACCGGGCCGGAGGGAAGCGCGTTCGTGATTACCTCCGTTCCGCACAGCGGTAGCCTCCCCCCATGAACGCACGCAGCAACTCGCCCGCGAGGGACGGTGAAGCCGGCCCTGCCCCCGTGCCGGACGAGGGTCCGCAGATCACACACGCCGAGTGCCGGCAGTGCGGCACACACATCGCCGGACTCGACGGCCGCTACAGCTGCGGTGTGTGCGGCTGGGTCAACCACCACTCCGAAGGACACCGGCAACTGCCCACCGCTGACGACGACACCGACACCACCAACCACCTCGCCTGAACAGGGGCTCCGGCGGCCGGCCGCGACTGACCCGCGCGCCTCGTAACCGCCCGGCAGCCGTCGGTCATCGGTCCCGGCCCCTCGCATCAGCGAGCAGCGCGGCTACGCGCGTGACGGTGCGGTCTTCGAGGTGCGGCCCGATGATCTGGACGCCTATGGGCAGGCCGTCTCGGGTACGCCCCATCGGCACGGTGACCGAGGGGAGATGAACGTGGCTGGAGAGATTCGTCCATGTGGTCTGGTCGTAGTACGGCCGCCGCCGGCCGTCGACCAGGATGTGCCGCTCCGCCGGCGGCAGGCCGGTCTGGTCCTCGACGGCCGCCGTCGGCGCGGCGGGCGTGATCAGCACGTCGTGGGTCTCGAAGTAGGTGCCCCAGACGTCCCGTAGCTGTGTGCGCTGTTCGTGCGCGAGGAGCCAGGACCGGTGACGGCTCGTGCGTCCGCGCAGCAGGGCGGCGTACGAGGACTGGTCGTCCGTGGCAAGTTCGTCGGCCTGTGCGCACTCCGCGGCGAACGCGTCTTCCGGTGCTGTGGCCGAGGCGGTGGCGAACATCAGCGTGCTGAAGAGGGTGTTGCTGGTGGCCAGGTCGACCGGTCGGGTCGTCGCGTCGAGCCGGGCGCCGGCCCGGCGGAGCAACTGCTCGACATGGTCGAGGAGTTGACGCGTCTCATTGTCGACGGCGCAGAACGGGTCGTCGGGCCACCATCCGATGCGGTAGTGGCGCAGCTTGTCGTGGCGCGGCGGCGGGAGGCGGAGCCGCCACGCGGTGGCGTCCCTGGGTGAGGGTGCGGCGAGGACGTCCAGGGCGAGGTCGAGATCGGCCGCGGTACGGGCGATGGGCGCGAGGGTGAGCATGTCGCTGCTGGTGGCCCAGCCGGGCGGGCGCGGGATGTGGCCGCGGGTGGGCACGGTGCCGTGGCTGGGACGCAGGGCGTAGACGCCGCAGTAGTGGCCCGGCAGTCGGGCGGATCCGGCCAGGTCGCTGCCGAGGGCGAGCGGCGCGTGCCCGACCGCGACCGCGGCGGCCGGTCCGCCGGAAGACCCGCCGGCCGTACGGAGGCGGTCGTGCGGGTTGGGGGTGGTCCCGAAAAGCGTGTTGGAGGTCTGTATGTCCTGGCAGTTCGGCGGCACGTTCGCCTTGCCGAGGATGATCGCGCCCGCGCGGCGCAGGAGGGTGACCGCGTCCGCGTCGCGGTCGGGGATGTGGTCGGCGAGCTCGGGCAGGCCGCACGTGGTGCGGAGACCGCGGGTCTCCAGCGAGTCCTTGACGACGACCGGGAGGCCGAGCAGCGGCAGTTGGCCGCCTCGGGCCCGCTGGTTGTCCGCCGCGTCCGCCTCGGCCCGTACCGCGTCGGGATCAACAGTGACCACTGCGTTGAAGCCCGGGTCGGCGGCGATGGCCTCCAGGTGGAGTTCGGCCAGCTCGCGGGCTGAGGCCTCTCGGCTGGAGAGGACGCGCAGCTGGTCGACCGCGGACTGGTGGGTGAGGTCGCTCAACGGTGATCTCCTGTAGTGACGGGCACGGGTGCGGTGCGGTGGGACGAGAAGTGCTTGGCGATACGGAGCAGGGCGCGGAGGTTGTCGTCCGGGGTGCCGGTGGCGCCGTGGATTTCGGCGTAGTCGGCGGGATCGGTCTGCGGGGAGCGCCCGGAGGCCATCGCGTCCAGCGCGTGGCGGATCTGGTCGGCGGTGACGGCGAGCGTGAGGTCCTGGCCGGTGAGTCCGGCTGCCCGGTGGCGTGTCTCCGCGTCGGACCGTGCGGCGGGGGAAAGGTGGGGGCGCAGGATGCGCTGGCCGTCGCGGATCTCGACGGCGCGCCGGTAGAGGTGCCATCCCAGATCGACACCGAGGTCCCTCAAACCGTCGTGGCTGGGGGGCGTGTCGAGGGAGATGCCGGGGGCCTGGGAGTGCAGTGCCTCCCACAGCGGCCCCAGCTGCCGGTACTGGTCGCGCTCGCGGAGGCGGGTGCGCACCCGGACGGTCGTCAGCGCGAGGGTGGGCACGAGCCAGCCCAGGAGGACCACGGCGGCGCCGAGATCACCGCAGATCCACGCGATCGCGTCCAGGTCGTCCAGGTGTCCGCCGGCGAGCGAGGCGACCACTCCCCCGATACGGATCCCGCTGTACCCGAGGGTGATCACTGATCCGGCGGCCACGGTGTACAGGCCGCGGGCCACCCACACCGAGCTGGTACGGCGGGCATGCCGCCAGCAGGTTCGCGCGAGCCACACCTCGCCCACCGCGTACGCCACGATGTAGAGGGTCAGATAGGCCCGGTAGACGTCCGTGTGCACGAAGTACGCGGTGAAGCCGACCGGCCGCGACGCGCTCGGGGTGAGATTGGCGAACAGGACCACCAGGGCGACGATCACGGCGGCACAGGCCGCGCCGCAGACGAGGATGGTGCGGCGGGCCCGCTCTGGCGGTCCCCAGCAGGCCAGGATGACCTGCTGACACCCGATCATGGTGATGACGCAGATGTGCGCGATGAGGGCCGACGCGTTCGGGACGTCCAGTGCCCGGTCGACCCGTGTCCACACCGGAGCGAAGGACACCGCGAACGAAGCCCCGGACAGGGCGAATACGGCGGCGAGCGCGGCGAGGGCCGGATCACCGCGGAAGCTCCGGGCCCGGAGCAGCAGCAGGGCGAGCCCGAGCACGGCGAACGTCAGCGAAATGGGGTGCAGGACCTCCTTCACCGCAGGTGCCTCCTGTTGAGCAGGGTGCGCGCCACCCGGTCCGCGGCGTCCGGCCGGGGGCGGTGGATGCTCTGCTGGAGGAGCGAGGCGATGGTCTCCGCTTCCTCCTCGTCCTTGTACTCATAGGTGGTGCGGCCAAGGATCATGCGTACGGTCTCCGGGTCCAGCGTGCTGAAAAACCGTTCGGTGACGGGCTGTTCGGGTGCGGCGGCCAGGCTGTCGTGCCCGCGCAGGATGTGTCCGAGCTCGTGGGCGATGATGTGGTCCGCGTGGGCGGGACTGGTCCGCGGGTCGTAGAAGATGTGGTCCGCGTCTGTGGTGCGGACCCACATACCGCACGGCTCGGCGGTGTTGGTGACCGTCGTCTCCAGCGGCTCCAGGCGGATGGGCCGTCCGGAGACCTCCTCGATATGCGGCAGGAGGTCGCGGACGCTGGTGACGGTCGAGGGCACGTCAAGATTCTCCACCAGTAGCCGACAGGTACGCCGCAAGGGTGATTCCATGCTCCGCTCTCTCCTGTGACGGCCGGCCAGGGCCTGTCATGCCCCACTTCAACCCTCACATTAACCGCGGTTGATCGAGCCTACCGTCGATCCCGGACCACCCGCTCGAAACGGTGTACAGACAGACTCGAACTCACAGCCCCGAGGCGTGTCGAGCTCGCGCTCGCGCCACTCCACAGACCCGGATCGCCACGCGACGGCTCCCCCGGACTCGTCCACGAGAGCGAAAAAACGGGCGGCGATGTCGAGAACGCGTGACTGGCTCCGTCCCCGAGGTGAACGCGACCACAATGGGGCGCACCAGCACCAAGGAGAGACACGATGGCCAAGTACTTGCTGCTCAAGCACTACCGCGGGGCTCCGGCTCCGGTCAACGACGTGCCCATGAACCAGTGGACGCCGCAGGAGATCTCGGCCCATGTGCGGTACATGCACGACTTCGCGGACCGGCTGGAGGCGACCGGCGAGTTCGTCGACAGTCAGGCACTCTCTCCCGAGGGGACGTTCGTCCGGTACGACGGTGAGGGGCGCCCGCCGGTCACCGACGGCCCGTTCGCCGAGACCAAGGACCTCATCGCCGGCTGGATGGTGATCGACGTCGACAGCTACGAGCGCGCCATCGAGCTGGCCGGGGAACTGTCCGCCGCCCCCGGCGCGGGCGGGAAGCCGATCCACGAGTGGCTGGAGATGCGCCCGTTCCTGGCCGCGCCGCCCACCGTCACGGAGTGACCTCTCAGATGAACGAGGCCCTGCTCCGGAGCCTCACGCCGAGCGTGCTCGGGATCCTCGTCCGCCGCGGAGCCGACTTCGCGGCGGCCGAGGACGCCGTGCAGGACGCGCTGGTCGAGGCGGTCCGTGTCTGGCCGGCCGCGCCGCCGCGGGACCCGAAGGGCTGGCTGGTCTCCGTGGCCTGGCGCCGCTTCCTCGACGCGACCCGGGCGGACACCGCCCGCCGCCGCCGTGAGGACCTCCTCGATGAGGAGCCGGCGCCCGGGCCCGCGCCCGCGGTGGACGACACGCTCCAGCTCTACTTCCTGTGCGCCCACCCGTCGCTGACGCCGTCGTCCGCGGTCGCGCTCACACTGCGCGCCGTCGGCGGACTGACCACCCGCCAGATCGCCCAGGCCTACCTGGTGCCCGAGGCGACCATGGCGCAGCGCATCAGCCGGGCCAAGCGCACCGTCTCCGGCGTACGGTTCGACCAGCCCGGCGACGTCTCCACCGTGCTGCGCGTGCTCTACCTGGTCTTCAACGAGGGCTACTCCGGCGACGTCGACCTCGCCGCCGAGTCCATCCGGCTCACCCGGCAGCTCGCGTCCGCGATCGACCACCCCGAAGTGGCGGGGCTGCTCGCCCTCATGCTGCTCCACCACGCCCGGCGCGCGGCCCGGACCGCGCCCGACGGGGGCCTGGTGCCGCTCGCCGAGCAGGACCGCGGCCGGTGGGACACCGAGGCGATCGCCGAGGGTGTCGAGATCCTTCAGGCGGCCCTCGCCCGCGACCGGCTGGGCGAGTTCCAGGCCCAGGCCGCCATCGCGGAACTCCACGCCGACGCGCCCACCGCCGAGGAGACCGACTGGGTGCAGATCGTCGAGTGGTACGACGAGCTCGCGCGCCTGACCGACAGCCCGGTCGTCCGGCTCAACCGCGCGGTGGCTGTCGGCGAGGCCGACGGACCGCGCGCCGGCCTGGCGGCGCTCGCGGCGCTGGACGACTCACTGCCCCGGTACGCCGCGGTGGCGGCGTACCTCCACGAGCGCGACGGCGACCTTGGGACGGCGGCACGGCTGTACGCCGAGGCGGCCCAAAAGGCACCGAACCTCGCCGAGCGCGACCATCTGACGCGCCAGGCCGCCCGGCTCAACGCCCGCCGCTCACGCTGACACAACCAGCCGCACGACGGGTTACGGGCGGGGAAGCTCGCGGCGACAACATGCGCCGGAAGCGAGCGCGATTGCTGACCAGCGACCTCGCCGGCATTCTTCGACGGACAGGGTCACCGATCCGCGTCGGGTACGCGAGGACGTCAACACCACTTCAGGATCCGTCTTTGGACGGCGGCAGCATCGTACGGAGCTTCCCCAGCACGTCCGTGAGGGTGCTCATGGCGGGGGACATGCCGTCAAGCGACTCCTGGAAGCGCCGGCTACGTTCCGCGTTCGTCGCGAACTTCGCGTCCTCACCCGTGGCCAGCGCGTCCTGGCAGGTCCGGCTGTCGCTCCGGAGCCGGCGCAGCGCATCCGACCAGTTCTGCCGCAATTCCTTGAAGGGGACGGGAAAGTACGTCTGCGCCTGCTCGGCCCGTCCGCCGAGAGTGCCGCAGAGACGACTGAACTTCGTTTCGTCCAGACGGATCTTCCCGTTGGCGTCCGGTTTCTGTTCGGCAGCCTCGGTGAGGGCGTCGCCGAGCGCGGTGAAGGCACCGCCGATGCCTTCGATCCGGTCGAGACCGCCCTTGGTGAGCCATGCCGTCGCCTGCCATTCCCGTACCTTCGCGACCCGCGCCGTCGGCGTGGCGTCGAAGAGTTCGGTGAATCTCTGGTTCTCCACGGCGGAGCGCTGTGATGAGCCGCCGGTGGGCGCCCCATGCGACTGCCTGCACGTCGGCATGGAGTTCCCGGCGGCGCAACAGGTCCGCACGCGCCAGATGCACCAGCGCTACCAGCAGGAGTCCTGACAACAGGGAGTAGGTGACCATGGAGGCCGCCCCGGGCCAGAAGGGGGACGCGTCTCTGCCCAGCAGGCCGTCGACCAGGAGCCCAGCCGGGCGATCACACCGTCCGCCAGCGCCTCGGCCTCCGCGCGGTCCATCCCCCGCTCCACCGCCCGTTCCAGGATCCGTTCCCGTACGAGGGCCAGCTCGGCGCGGCCCAACGTCGGTAATTCCACCGGGGGTTCGCCCGCCCCACGACGCAGGATCCCACGCACCCGTCTGCTCCACCGCTCCATCAGGCCCTCGGTGGCGACATCGAGCCCGCGGCGGGCGACTTGGTCAAGCACCAGCCAGACGACAGGGGTGACAAGCGCGGCCGCCTCGGCGAACCCGAACCCGAGCGGCTCCCCGCGCCGCCCCTGTCCACCGAGGACCCCGGACCGCACGCTCGTCGTCGAAACGCAGCAGTCCTTCGACGAGGGGCAGTTCGTGCGCCGCATGCTCTGCGACCACCGTCCGGACGATGTCCCGCACTCAGTTCATCCCCAACTCCCCCCATTCACAACGACTTTGGGAATATTCTGCCACATACGGACAGTGCGCGGCCCTGCCTCCAGGGATGAGTGCAACATGCACTCGGGGCGTACCCACAAGGCCGGCCGCGACGGCTCGAACCGAGTGGCGTCACCGCACCCGCGTCCGCTCATTCCTTCCCCCTCCCCCGCTCGCCGATGACCGTGTTCCGTCCTTCCGCTCTGCCGGTTTCGTGTGAATCCGAAACCGGCACGGCCAAGGAGACCGCCCAGTAAGATACATTCTGGACGGTTTTTTCTGGCCCTTTGGGGCTCATCGATTCGGAGGAGGCCCACATGGCGAAGCAGGATCGAGCGATCCGTACCCGCCACACCATCCTGACCGCGGCGGCCAAGGTCTTCGAGGCGCGCGGCTACCAGGCGGCCACCATCAGCGAGATACTCACCGAGGCCGGGGTGACCAAGGGCGCGCTGTACTTCCACTTCCCCTCGAAGGAACACCTGGCACAGGGCGTGCTGCGTGAGCAGGATCAGTGGCTCCCCGTTCCGGACCGCGCCTGCAAGACCCAGCAGTTCGTGGACACGGTGCTGCTGCACGCCTACCGGCTGCAGACCGACCCCATGGTCCGGGCGGGGGTCCGGCTGTCACTCGACCAGCTGGCTCACGGGGTCGACCGCAGCGGCCCCTTCCTGCGCTGGGGCGAGATCGTCGGCGAACTGCTGGAGAAGGCCAAGGCCCAGGGCGAGTTACTGCCCCACGTCACGACGGCCGAGACCGCGGATGTCACGGTGGGGGCGTTCGCCGGTGTCCAGGCCATGTCGCAGGCCGTATGCGAGTACCAGGATCTGCTGGCCCGGACCTCGGCCCTGCTGCGGCACCTGCTGCCCAGCCTCACGCTGCCCTCCGTGCTCGCCGCCCTGGACCTCACCCCGAGCCGGGGCGGGGTCATTTTCGCCGAGCTGCGGCCCCAGCCGTCCGAAGAGGAGCGGACACCGAGCCAGGACGGCTGACGAGCCCGCTCGGCGCTGCCACCCGCCCGCCGTCATGACAGGGATCCCCGTCATGACGGCTGGGGTCCCCGCACCGTCGAAGGACACCGCCGGGGCAGAGGCCGGACCGGACGAGCGGTGCCTCGCGGGAGACCGGCGCGCCGGACCGGCGCGCACCACGCACATCACCCGCGACACACCGGTCCGGCCCGCGCCTCAAGTGACTCTCAGAGCGTTGCCGTGATGTTCGCGGCCAAGTCGGGGCGGCCGCCGTCGAGTTCGTCCACCAGGCCGCGCAGGACGGGCCCGTACTCGGGATGGGCGAGGGCGAAGGCCATCTGGGCGACGAGGTAGTCGGCCGGGTTGCCGGTGTCGTACCAACTGCCGGAGATGACCTGCCCGTACACCGCGCGACTGGCCGCGTAGGCGTTGATGGCGTCGGTCAAATAGATCTCGCCTTCCCGCCGGTCGTACCAGAGACGGGTCTGCTCACGCAGTTCGTCGATGATGCCAGGGGTGATCACGTAGCCGCCGATGGCCGCGTACGAGGACGGCGCGTCGGCCGGTTCGGGCTTCTCGACCAGGCCGGTGATGCGCAGCAGGCCGTTGTCGAGGTCCTCCTTGACGATCGGCACGCCGTAGCGCTGGGAGTGGTCGGGGTCCATCGGCATGAGGGCCAGTACCGGACAGCCGGTCTGCTCGTGGGCGCGGATCAGCTGCTGGGCGCGGGGCACCTCGGCGACGAACACGTCGTCGGGCCACAGCACCAGCACCGGCTCGTCGCCGAAGGACCGGGCGGCGTTCAGCACAGGGGTGCCGTTGCCGTACGGTCCGTGCTGGTCGAGGTAGGTGATGTGGCCGCGGCGGGCCAGCTCGGCAACCTCCTCCACCGCGTCCGCGTACCCCGTCTTTCCGTCTTCCCGCAGCTGCGCGCAGAGCGCGGGGTTGGGCCGGAAGTGGTCCTGGATCAGGCTCTTGCCGCCGGAGACGACGATGGTGATGTCGGTGATGCCGGAGTTCACCAGCTCGCGAACGGTGTGCTCGATCACCGGCTTGTCGCCGACCGGCAGCATTTCCTTGGGGGTGGCCTTGGTCAGGGGCAGCAGACGGGAACCCAGTCCGGCGGCGGGGATCACGGCCCTGCGGATCGTCGGGGACATCAAGTCTCTCTCGGTAGAACGGTATCCGCACCGGCCGGCACGGCACACGCCGACGCTACCAACGCGCGCGACTGCCCCTGGCCGAGGCCGACGTCAAGCCGCTCCGGACGATGTCCTGCCATCTGGGATCGTCCAACGCGTATGTGTCGATGGTGGTGTCATGACGCATCGTGCCTCGTCATAGCCTGGGCGTTCGAACGGGACAGGGGCACGTCAATGCCGACCACTGGATGGGCTGGTCGGGAGAACAAGGGGGAGTGAGGTCGGGCATGGTACGTACGACAGTGGTCCGGTGGACGGCGTGGACAGCGGGGGTACTGATCCTCGGGCTGCTGGCGGCCTGGATCTGGTGGCGGGAGAGTGACACCGCGGCCCGCTGGCGCTTTGAGGAGGCCATGGAGACCTACTGCGGGGGTGTGCTGGCCTACGAGAAGAGCTCTCTGTTCGAGGGCCTGGGGCCCTACGCGGAGCTGCGGACCGACAGTGCCCTCGGTCCTGACGCGCGCTTCTGCATGCTCGGCGAAGCGATGACGGAGGTGACCGTAGCGCTGCTTCGCGCCGACACGTACCCGGACCAGGACTTGGAGCGGATCCTGCCGCCCTTCAATGGCAGCCTGCTGCCCGTGCCGCTGACCGGTGGATGGCGAGGTGCGGCCGACGGCGATTCGGTCCGGGTCCTGCTCAGTTGCCGGGGGAATGAGGACCTCGTCTCAGTGACGGTCGGCTCGTATTTCTCCGAGGAACGGCTGGAGCAGGACACCGGGTGGCTCGACAGTGACCTGTACTGGGGCCGGTTCGCTACGGCGACGGCCGTCAAGGCCGCGGCGCGATGGGGCTGCGAGGCCGAGGGAGGCAAGGCCCTGCGGGCGCTGCCCGCGCACTCCGGGCCCGAGTCGATCGCGGGAGCGGACGGCACCTGTGCGGGCCTTCCCTTCGCCCGTGACCAGCGGCTGGATACTGTCGAGGAGACCGTGGCCGGCGCCAGTAGCCTGTACGAGCGCTGTGAGGTCGGGGCCTCGCATTACTTCGACGCGACGTATTCCTTCTCTGCGCGTTTCGGCCCGTACGCGCTGCCCAAGCCGGGCCATGACAGCCTCAGCACGCGCGCGGAGGCCGGAGTCGCCGGAGGCGCGATGTGGGCGAGCGCCCGGTGCCCCGGCGATGCCGAGCGCGCCCTGTTCTCCGGGCTCGTGCCATCCGAGGCAGCCACCGTGTGGCTCCCCGGAGAGAAGGGCGAGGAGACCTTCGGGCTGCCCGCGTTCCGGGAGTTCGCGGAGCGGTCGGCCAAGCGCCACGGCTGTACGGATCTGCGCCTGCCGGCAGGGGGGTGAAGCCCCATCGCCCCGCGGCGCCCCAGAGGTCCCTCGGCCGCGAACTTCCCGGCCCTGATCTGCTCCCGCTGATGGATAGGAGTGGTCGATACGACCACCGGCCTCTGCCGCCGCCGCGTGGGTCCGGGATTCCGACGGTCGGTCGCGGGTCGTGAGGAGGTGCCCGCAACGGGGAGTGTACGTTCGTACGCTTTGGCTATAGGCTCGTGCGCATGAGTCTTGTCATGTCGCCCCGGCCGGGTCTGACCGAACGGCGGGCCCGTGTGGCGGTGGGTGTGCTGTTCTTCACCAACGGGGCGTTGTTCGCCAATCTCTTGCCGCGATATCCGCAGATCAAGGCCGAACTCGGGATGGGTAACGCCGCCTACGGACTGGCGGTCGCGGCGTTCCCTACCGGTGCGATCGTGGCCGGGCTCGCGGCCGGGGTGTTCATTCGCCGGTTCGGCTCGGCGTGGGTGGCGGTGACCGGCACAATCCTGACCGGGTTCTGGATTCTGGCAGCGGGGCTGACTTCTTCGGTGTTGGCGTTCGCGGGCGCGTTGTTCCTGGCGGGAGCGATGGACGCGATCACCGATGTCGCCCAGAACGAGCACGGCCTCCGGGTCCAGCGCCGTTACGGGCGTTCCATCATCAACTCCTTCCACGCGATCTGGTCCATCGGTGCCGTCACCGGTGGCGCGATGGCCGCCGGTGCCATCGCGCTCGGGCTGTCGCGGGGAGTGCATCTGGGCGTTTCGGCGGTCGTGTTCGCGATCGCCGCGCTGACCGCTTCGAGGTTCTGTCTGCCCGGCCATGAGACCGAGCCCGCCGTGGACCAGGACGACGATGTCCCTGACGTGGGGCGGAAGGGAAGCTCCAGGAGAGGACCGCGGACCCTTCCCGTGCTGGGCGCGCTGGTGCTGATCGCCACGGCCGGCGCGCTCGTGGAGGATGCGGGCAGCTCGTGGGCCGCTGTCTACCTGTCGGACTCGCTGAACGCGTCGGTCGCGTTGGCGGCTTCGGGATACATCGCGCTCGTGGGCGCCCAGTTCATCGGGCGCCTCATCGGCGACCGGCTCGTCGACCGGTTCGGTCAGCGCGCCGTGGCCCGCGTCGGCGGTCTCGTCGCCGCGGCGGGTATGGGCCTGGCACTGGCCGTTCCGACGGTGCCCGGGACGATTCTCGGATTCGCCACCGCCGGGCTCGGGGTGGCCACGTTGGTGCCCGCCGCGATGCACGAGGCGGACGAGTTGCCCGGCCTCCGCCCGGGTTCCGGGCTGACCATCGTCTCCTGGCTCATGCGTCTGGGCTTCCTGCTCTCCCCACCGATCGTCGGGCTGATCGCCGATGCGACCAGTCTGCGCATGGGCCTGCTGGTCGTACCCGCCGCCGGGCTGCTCGTCGTGCTGCTCGCCGGTGTGCTGCAAAAGCGCCGCCGGTGACTGGCGCCGTGGGCCGAGGAGGGGGTTCGGTTCACGGCGTGGTTCCGACCACACCGATCGACCGGCGCCGTTGACGATTGATCTGACCGAAGAACATCCCCACGGGCGGTCCCACCGAGCGGCCGCTCGACCCAAGGAAGGTTGCCTCTCATGACTGTGCCGAGCACACCACTGGCCCGAGAGCGCGTAGGTGTCATGCTTCCCCGCGATCTACCGGCCGCACAGGTGCTGCCCTTCGCACGCCGGGCGGAGGAACTTGGCTTCGACGAACTGTGGGTGGTCGAAGATCTCGGCTTCCGCGGCGGGGTCGCCCAGGCTGGTGCGGTGCTGGCCGCCACCGAACGCATCGTCGTCGGGATCGGCATCATGCCCGCCGGCGCGCGCAACGCCGCGTTCGCCGCGATGGAGCTGGCGACCCTGGCGCAGCTCTTTCCGGGACGGCTGATCTCGGGTATCGGGCATGGCATGCCGGTGTGGATGCGCCAGTCGGGAGCGTGGACGGCGAGCCCGCTCACCTTCATCGGTGAATACGCCACCGCGGTCAGCGCACTGCTGCGCGGTGAGCCGGGGCCCATGAACGGCCGGTACGTGACGATCCAGGGAGTCGTCATCGGCGAGACTCCTGACATCGTTCCGCCGGTCGTACTCGGTGTGCGGGGTCCCAAATCATTGGAAGTCGCCGGGCGGACCGCCGATGGTGTCCTGCTGGCCGAGCCGTGCCCGCCCGCGTACATCGCCGCGGCCCTCGGTCACATGGGCACGACGCCGGGCACGGCGGGTGTCGAGGTGATCGCCTATGACGTCGCCGTGGTCGACGACGACTCCGACGCCGCTCTGGAGCGGGCGCGTGCGGGCCTGACATGGATCGGGGAGCCCGACTGGGCGCCTCACCTGGCCGCTATGCCGTTCGCCGACCAACTCGCCCGTCACCGCCAGAAATGTACCGGCCCGGAGGAGTTCGCTGCCACCATGCCGGCGGAGTGGGTCGCCGAGCTGACCCTCGCCGGAACACCCGACCAGGTCCGCGAACGCGTTGCGGCCCGGTATCGGGCGGGGGCGACCAGCGTCGTCCTCACGCCGGTCGAGGCCGACGGGCCGGCCGCGCTCACCCAGCTCGCTCGCGTCCTCAGCCATCGCTGACCGGTGGCCGGCAAGCCGGCTCCCGGCGCGTCAGTGGAGCCCCGCGCGGCACGGCGTCAGATTTCCGTGCCGTACGGGTGACCGCCTCAGCGCGGTGTGTCCGCGGTGATACGGGTGATCGCCTCCACGGTGAGGGCGCGGTCGTGCGGTTCGCTGTCCAGGGCACGGTGGAGGGCGAGGCCCTCGATGAGGGCGTCCAGTCGGCGACCGCCTGGCGGGCGGGCTTCTCGTTGTGTCACCCGGCGCTGGACCACCCAAGAGCGGCCCTGTCGGTTTTGGACGGGGATCCGTGCAGGCGGTGCATGAGGATCCACCGCCCGTTCGGAAGTGCTCCGGCGAACACCGAGGAGGCGCGTGTAGCGCCGTTGTGCCACACCATCGGCCCTATTCGCCTCCAGGTCGGTGCCGGGTCGCCGAGGAGACGGTCGGTGACCAACCGCGGCAGGGCCGTCATGGTTCGAGGGGTGGCCCAGAGCCCAGCAGCGGGAAGAATCGCACCGCTCAGCGTCCACGGAGTGATCGTGCGGCCCAATAACCCCCTTCGCAGTGAACGGTGTTGGGGAGGATGGGGTGTCATCGATCCGGGTTCCAGGCCGAGCGGAGCCAGGAAGTGCTGGGCGACAAGATCCTCGTAACGGCTTTCCGTCGCCGCGGCCAGTGCGGCTCCGAGGATCGCGTAGCCGAAATTCGAATACTCCTCGGTCTCGCCGGGCGGGCGGACGGTGAGGGTGTCGAGGCTCGGCAGGAGGTCACGCAGGGCGTCATCGGTGAAGGACCTGTAGGGATCGCGGAATCCGACGTCCGGCGGGAGGCGCGGCAATCCGGAAGTGTGGTCGGCCAGCTGGGCCAACGTGATTTTCGTTCCTGGTGCGGCAGGGAGCCACGCGTCGATCGGATCGTCCACGCTCACCACGCCGGCGTTGGCGAGTCGCATGAGGATGGTGCCGGTCACCACCTTCGTCAGCGACCCCATCTCCGCGAACTTGTCCGGATCATGACCGCGTGTGGTGTGTGAGCGTAGGCCCTCACTGGCCAGGACACAGGTAGGAATCGTCATCGCTGTACTCTTTCAGGTTGTGCGGGTTTCGGGGCCGGCGGCGAGGGACCGCCGGCCGTGTTGGCCGGTGTGCGGAAAACCCGGTCGGGCCCATGAACACCGCGATCGATACGCGGACCGGTGGCGTCGCCGTCGGGGGCGCGGAGGTAGCCGACGGGCTTCAGGCCGACGCCGGCGAAGGTTACGTCCGTCCTCATGGAAGGGTCCCCCGGCTCGGAAGGGTTCCCGGCTCCAGGGGCCGGCGCGAACCAACGACGAGCCAGGTACTGGCTTCCATAGGCAACGTCGTCCCTGGCACCCCCGGACCACCGACTTCATCGTTGATGTGTGGCCGCGAGCAAGGCGGCCACCGGAGCCCGCCCCACCGCGAGCCCGCTCCCCCACTTTACTTACGTGACTGGAGCACCACCATGAGGACCAACATCAGCTTCCCCAGCGACGGTATCAAGATCGCCGGACACCTGTACACACCGGATGGCGAGCCTGGAGGCCCCCGCCCCGCGATCGTCGTCAGCCACCCGGGCAGCGGCGTGAAGGAGCAGACCGCCGGCCTTTACGCGCGGCGTCTGGCCGACCGGGGTTTCGTCACCCTCGCCTTCGACGCCGCGTACCAGGGCGAGAGCGAGGGCGAGCCGCGTGGTCTGGAGGACCCGGCCCACCGGGTCGAGGACATCAAGGCCGCGGTCTCCTTCCTCACCACCCGCGACGAGGTCGACCCCGATCAGATCGGGGCACTGGGCATCTGCGCCTCGGGGGGATACGTCCTGACCGCGACCGCGTCCGATCACCGCGTCAAGGCCGTCGGCGCCGTCTCCGCCGTCGACATCGCCCGCCAGTTCCGCGTCGGCGCGGACGGCGCCCAGGACCCGGCCGTCTTCCAGACCATGCTTGACGCGGCCGCGGCTTCCCGCACCGCCGAGGCCCGCGGTGGGGGCGTCCCGACCTTCCCGCTCTTCCCCGACACCTCCGAGGAGGCCGAGGCCATGGGCGGCGAGCACGGCGCGGAGGGATTCGAGTACTACCGCACGCCCCGCGCCCAGCACCCACGCTCGGCGCGGTCCTTCACCTGGTCCAGCGTCGACCGCATGGCCTTCTTCGACGCGTTCCGCTTCGTCGGTCTGATCGCGCCGCGCCCCCTGCTGCTCATCGTCGGCCGCGAGGCCGCCACCTCCTGGATGAGCGTCGAAGCCTTCCAGAGCGCCCGCGGTCCCAAGGAACTTCACTGGGTGGATGGCGCCAGCCACGTGGACCTCTACGACAAGGAGCCCTACGTCGGCCCCGCCGTCACCAAGCTGACCGACTTCTTCCGGACCCACCTGGCCAAGACCCAGTAGGGGTCTGGCGTACGTACGGCAGCGGACGGTTTCCCGCGGCCGTACGTATGCCGCCCCGTGGATCCGGTCGCCGCCGCGCCGGGACCAAGGCGACTTCGCTCCCCGGTACGCCGCCTTGCCGATCCGCCGCCGTAGCCGATCCGTTCCGCATCCTCGCGCTCGTCCGCTACGACGACTTCGAGTGGGCCGAGCTGTTCGACCCGCAGCTCACAGCGGTAGCCCAGAACGCCGCCACCCTGGCCGAAACGGCTGTGGATCTGCTGCTGGCCCGCCTCAAGACCCCGGACCGGCCACCCCGGGCGGTAACGGTCCCGACGGAATTCCGTCACCGCAACTCATGCGGTCGCGGCCTCCCCGAATCCGGGCAACAGCCCGATGACCGTGCCGTCACCCCACCATCGTCGCTCGCGCCGAGCGAGGACCGTGACCGAGCACGGGTGACGGTGACGCCGCACCACCCTCGGGCTTACTCGTCCGAGGGATGGTGCCCGGCGGAGAAGTCGGGCTCCGTGCGGTTCGGCACCTGGTCGATCGTCACCGGTTCAAGCGGCATCCGGTCAAGAGGCGGCGGGGAGAACACCAGGTCGGCTCGGTGCGGAGTGGCCGCGACAAGGTCGGCGTTGCGCTGGTCGCTGCCGAGCGACCACGCGCGGGCCTCCGCGAGGGATTTGCCATAGGCGACGTGCCGTTGGATGAGCCGGTTCAGCCGGATCTCCTCATCGGTGGCGACGTACCACGCCTCATCGAGGAGTGCTTTGACGCCCGCCCAGGGCCCGTCGTCGAGCAGCAGGTAGTTGCCCTCGGTGATGACCAGGGGCACCCCGGCCGGGACGGGGACGGCGCCCGCGATGGCTTCCTCGAACTCGCGGTGGAACTGGGGGGCGTACACGCAGTCCTCCGTGCGGTCGCGCAGCCGGCGGAGAAGCGCCGCGTAGCCCGCGGCGTCGAAGGTGTCCGGTGCGCCTTTCCGCTGCCGACGGCCCAGCCGGTTCAGTTCACTGTTGGCCAGGTGGAAGCCGTCCATGGGCACCACAACGGCCGAGTCGGGGCCGAGGGCGGCGGCCAAGTGGGAAGCCAGGGTCGACTTTCCCGAACCGGGTGCCCCGACGATCCCCAGAATCGCCCGCTGCCCGGATTCCGCGAGCGCGCGGGCTCGGTCGCGCAGTGTGGAGAAGGCCGTCTCCTCGGGGACGTCGCGGGTGCCCTGCCCGGGCGAGTCGGTGTGGTGAGGATGCGTCACCGGGACCACCGTGCCGTCCGGCCGGGAGCGGGTTCCGGGACGTCGCCGGGCTCGCCACTCCAGGGTTTGGCGACGGCGGCGGCTTTCATGTGACGACTCCCATACGGTCATGCGCGAGGTGACCCGGCGCGGTGGTGAGCGAACGCGGAGGGGAACAGGGGGAATTCGGAGGTCGTCCGGGACAGGAAGAGGTGTCCGGTACGTCCGCCACGCTAGACCTCGGGTTAAGCGCTTAGCAAGCCCTGGCCCGACCCGATCCAAGCGGTTAACATGCCGCCACCGAGCGATGTGGCCACGACCGTGAACCGAGGAAACCCTTGACGACCATGGCAGAGGTCGCCCGCGTGGCAGGCGTGTCCATCGCCACGGTCTCGTACGTGGTGAACGGCACCCGGCAGGTCCGCGCGGAGACCCGGCAGCGGGTGGAGCAGGCGATAGCCCGGACCGGCTACACCCACAACACACTCGCCCGCGCCCTGGCCACCTCCAGCACCGATTCCATCGGCGTGGTCGTCTCCGCGATCACCAACCCCTTCTTCGCCGAAGTACTCGGCGGCGTCGACCGGGCGGCGGGACGCTCAGGACACACTCTGCTCTTCGCCGACTCGCACGATGAGCCCGAGCGCGAGTTCCAGGTGGTCCGCGGTCTGCTCCAGCGGCGCGTCGACGGCATCGTGCTGGCCCCCTCCACCGATCCCGCGCGCACCCTGGACTGCCTGGCGGCCTCGAAGACCCCCACGGTGCTGGTGGATCGCCTCGTCGACCACCGTTTCGATCGAATCGGCCCGGAGAACGAGGAGAGCACCGCCTCACTCGTCAAGCACCTCACCGGTCTGGGCCACCACCGGATCGGAATGATCACCGGGCCGGCCGGTCTCGGCACCACCGGCGAGCGCCTGACCGGCTACCGCGCCGGCCTGGACCGCGCCGGGCTGCCCTACGATGCCTCCCTCGTCGCGGAGGGACGCTCCGACATCCCCGGCGGCCGTGCCGCGACGGAGCGCCTGCTCGCCGTCCCCAGCCCGCCGACCGCCCTCGTCGTCGGCAACAACGCCATGGTCATCGGCAGCATGCGGGCACTGCGCGGGGCGGACCTGTCCATCCCCGGGGACATCGCCCTTGTCTCCTATGAGGATCCGCCGGGCGCCGACCTGTTCACCCCGCCGCTCACCGCCTTCGCCCAGCCCTGTGCGGCTCTGGGCGAAGGGGCCGTACGGATGCTGCTCGACCGCCTCGCACACCCGTACACCGCCCCGCGCGCCGAGCGACTCGCACCCCAGCTGATGCACCGCCGCTCCTGTGGGTGCCCGGAACATCCCACCACCGGGATCTGAACTCCGCCGGGGCAGGCAGGTCCGCTCGGCCAACCTCACCCCACCGCGTGTCGGGCACACCGACCACGGCGCAGTCCGCCACGGCCGGATGGGCGTGGAGTGCGTCCTCGACCTCGGCCCCTGGCTGGTCACCGCCGACGAACTCGCTCCCCCCGCCCGCCGACAGCCGAAGTGACGTACGCGCAGTGCGGTGTGCGGCGCCCGGGGTGGCCACAAGCCCCCGGAACGCGCAACCCGCCCGCGCCCGCGCCTGCGCCTGCGCCTGCGCCTGCGCCCGGTCAGCCTGCCGTGATCTCCACCGACAGCTCATTGTCGACCGTGTAGTAGGGGCGCGCGTTCAGGCCGTCGAGTGCCGTGGCCGGGTACACGAAAACCTTCTTGCGGTCCGCGAGATCGTCCAGGAGCCGGGCCGTCCGGACCGGAGGCCTGTCCGCGGACGGGCGTACGAACACGTCCCAGACCGCCGGGCCCGCACCGGCGCCCGGTGTGCTCAGCAGTTCCCGGTAGCCGGCGGTGAAGGAGAAGGCGTGATCGCCCTCCGCGGTCAGTTCCACCTCCCGTGTGATGCCGCCCTTTCCCCGGCGGCGCAGCAACACCGCCGCTCCGGTGCCCAGTTCGGCGCCGAAGAGCCGGCCCCGCACCGTCATCGCGCCGTTGGCGACACGGATGCGGTCCGCTTCCGCGTGGGTGGGGCGCAGCCAGGCGCGTATGGCGAAGTAGCCGTCCAGAGTGGCGTACGGGACCAGGACCGCCAGAGGTGAGGAAGTCCCGTCGGGCGCGCGGCCCGTCACCAGGGCCCGAAGGTCACGGACGCCGGGGAGGAGCCGCTGGCGCGGGGCGCCGGGCGAGGGCAGGACGTAGGCGTCCCACCGGCCCTCCGCGAAGGCAGGCGCCGGTTCGACGGTGGCCTGCCAGCGGTCCCGGCCGGGCGCCGGCTCCAGGTCGAAGACGCGCCTGAGCTGTTCGGGCTGTCCCTTCGACGGGCGCAGCCGCAGCAGCAGTTGGGGCCGGGAGGCCGGGGCCTTCGGCGTGTCCGGGGTGGTGAGCCGTACGGTGATCCGGTTCTCCCCGTCCACCGTGCAGTCGGCGCGAGGGCGCGGTCTCTCGGCGGCGGGCCCGTCCCCTCGCGGGCTCCCGTCCCCGCGCGGACTCCCGTCCTTGGTACTCCCGTCCTTGGCACTCCCGCCCGGCGCGTTCTCGTCGCGCGGGTTTCCGTCGCTGACGCTTCTGTCGCGGTCCGGGCTCATCCCTTGGCCTTCCGTACGGTCTTGAGGATGGTGCCGGCCGCCGAGTAGGCGGCGTCGCGTGCCGCGTAGCCGCCGGTCACCAGTGCGCGGTCGATGCCGGTGGTGCGCGCGGCGGCCGGACGACCGGTCGCCCTCGCCGACACCAGCGCGTCGAACAGCGCCTCGGCCTGTGCCACGACCGGCCCGGGAGCGAACCGCTCGGAGTTCTTCAGCGCCGCGCGCCCCATCCGGCGGCGCGTCTCGTCGTCCCGTACGAGATCGAGCAGCGCGGCCGAAAGAGCCTCGCGGTCGCCGACGGGCACCAGCCGGCCGTCCGCGCCGTCCGCGATGATCTCGGCCGGGCCGTGCGGGCAGTCGGTGCTGACGACGGGGAGACCGCAGCGCATCGCCTCGACGATCGTCATGCCGAAGGGCTCGAAGTTCGACGTCGCGGCGGCGATCGAGCCCTTGGCCCACTCGGCCTCCATCGGGGTCGCGGCGCCCATCAGGAACACGTTGTCGTACAGGCCGAGTTCCTCGATGAGCCGTCTCAGCCGGTCGTGCTCCTCGCCCCCGCCGTACACGCGCAGCTGCCAGTCGGGACGTTCGGCCACCACTGCCGCGAACGCCTCGATGAGCAGGTCGTACCGCTTCACCGGGACCAGTCGGCCCGCGGCCACCACGACGGGGGCGGTGCCGTCCGAGGGTGGGAGCGACGGGTCCGGGACGCTGTTGGGCAGCGCCTCCACGCGGACGCCCGGCAGCCACATCTTCTTGCGGTACGCGGCGGCGTCGGCGTGCGTGACGGTGGTCAGGGCGTCCAGGCGCGGATACACCCGTCGCAGTACGCGGCGCAGTCTCGGCGGATGGTTGTCCAGGGTGAGGTGTTCCTGTCCCACCCGTACGGTCCGGGCCTGAGCCTGGAGGGCGATATGCACATTGAGGCCCGGCCGCGTGCCCACCACGACATCGGCGTCCGTCGCCCCCAGGAACTCCTCGATCCGTTGGTCGGTGAGCTCGTTGTACTGGCCGTAGCGGTACTCGTACGAGGGGAACACCTTCGCCGGTCTCAGATACAGCGGGTGTTCCTTCTCGTGCCGCAGGTCGACGAGCGGGCGCAGCCGTATTCGCGGGTCCGGCGTCCGGATCGGGCTCTCCCGGTGCCGGAACACGGAGACGATTTCCACCTCGTGCCGCTCGGCCAGCGCACCGGCCAAGTTGTACGTCGTGGTGATGGTCCCCCCGATCCCGTAGGCGTTGTGAATGAGTAAAGAAATCTTCATGAATGTACGGACCACATTGTTCACCGTGGCGTTCCACTCGTTACGCGGTCTTGAGACAACCGCGTCGTTTCCGTGTCCGGTGATCCGTACGCACCCGTCGCCACCGGTACGCCCGGGCAGCCGGCCGATCTCCTGCTCGCGGGCGCGGACATCGCGAAGGGCCGTGACACGGCGGGGCCCCCAACGGTCCCCGGCGGGTCCCGGCGGGTCCCGCACAGGCCAGGCCGGCCCGCCTTTCCCGGGAACCGTACGGACCGAGGGCATGAGCGGGAGCATGACCTCGGTCCGTACGCGACGGCTCAGGCCGAGGGGTTCTTGAGCACCTCGATCAGGCTGGAGAAGCTGTTCTCGGCGAAGCCCTTGTCCATCCCGGCGTGGAAGATCTCGGCGACCGCGGCCGGCAGCACGGTGCTGACTCCCGCGTCCCTGTGGGTGTGCAGGACGTGGTCGACACTGGCCGCTCCCATCGCCAGGCGGTCCACGTCGCCGGGGTACGTCGCGGAGTCCACGTGCTGGGCGTACAGCTCCAGGAAGTGAGGCATCATCGACGTCATCATCGTGGCGTACGGGAGCAGTTCCCTCGCCGAGACACCGTTGGCCCGCCCCAGCGCGAGGGTCTGGTAGTAGCTGAGCATGGTGGTCCAGAAAATGGTCATCTGGGCCTGGTAGTACATGGCCGCCAGACCCGCGTCCTCGCCCCGGTAGTCCGCGTCGGTGAGGACCTTCAGAGTGTCCTCGTGAGCCTCGAAGACATCGCGCGGACCGCTGTAGTAGGTGGACGACCCTGGCTTGCCGATCAGCGGCGGCGGCACCTGCACACCGCCGGTGAGGTGCTTCGCACCATGCCCGGCCGCCCATGCGGCCGCCTCGCGGGCCTTGTCCGGGGTGTCCGAGCTGAGGTTGGCGATGACCTTGCCGGAGAGGGAAGCCGTCACCGGTTCGAGGATGGCGTACACCGCGTCATAGTCCGTCAGGCTGAGCACGATCAGCTCATTGGCGGCCAGCGCGTCCTCGACGGTGTGAGCCGGCGTGGCGCCCTTCGCCACCAGCGCCTCGGCCTTGCTCGCGGTCCTGTTCCATACGGTCACCTCGTGACCGTTCTCCAGAAAGGTGTTCACCATCGCCTGGCCCATCGGGCCCAGACCGATGACCGTAACCGACTGCTTGCTGATCCGGCTGTTCATCCGGAACTCTCCTTGGTTCTTCACGGGTTGGGCCCTCCGGCGTCGCTCGGGCATGGGAGTGCCCGGAGCGGTGGCGGAGCGGCCCGCCAGTCATTAGAACGATCGCTCTATCCAGAACAAGGTAGCAGGACTCTAGAACGATCGCTCTATCCAGAGAATTGATGACATGCGGACCAAGCCACAGGGTGAACAGGCTTCGGGCGATGAAGGCGTCGTGAGTGGCGGCGGTAGCGCTCAGCCCCCGCTGTCGCCTCGCCCCCGCCTGAGATGCGGGAACCTCAACTCGGTTCTGCTGGAGGCTACTTCGCCGGGGCGCAGCGACGTGGAGGGGTAACCGGGACGGTTGGGCGAGTCGGGCAGGTGCTGGGTCTCCAGACAGACGGCGCCATGCCGTTCGTGGAGCCGGCCGGCCGGGTCGGTGAGGGTGCCGTCGAGCTGGTTGGCGGTGTAGACCTGGATGCCGGGTTCCGTGGTCCATACCTCCATGACCCTTGCCTCGCCGGGGGCGGCGAGACGGGCGGCCCGGCGCGGGTCTCCGGCGCGGCCCGGTTCCGCTTCCCGCAGGACCCAGCAGTGGTCGAAGCCCCCCGCGGAACGGAGCTGTTCGTCGGGCAGGCCGATCCGGTCCCCCAGCGTGTGCGGAACGGTGAGGTCGAACGGGGTGTGCCGGACGGGTACGGCGGGGCCACGCGGGATGCCCCCCTCGTCGACGGGCAGATACCCGTCGGCGTCCACCTGGAGGGTGTGGCCGAGGACGTCGCCCTCGTCAGTGAGCTCGAAGTACGCGTGGTTGGTGAGGTTGACGATCGTGGGGCGGTCGGTGGTCGCGGTGTAGTCGAGGGCGAGGGTGCCTTCGGTGTCGAGCGTGTATGTCACGGTGACGTCGAGCGCGCCGGGGAATCCCATGTCGCCATCGGCGCTGTGCAGCGTGAGCCGGAGCGCCGCGGTGTGGTCCGTACGGTGGGCCGCCGCCTGCCACACTCTGGTGTGGAAGCCGCCAGGACCGCCGTGCAGCGCGTGGCCGCGGTCATTGGCGGGGATGTGGTGCTCCGCGCCGTCCAGGGTGAAGCGGCCGTGCGCGACGCGGTTCGCGTAACGGCCGATGAGGGCCCCGAAGTAGGGGTTCTTCCCTGTGTAGTCATCGAGGGAGGCGAGCGACCGGACGACCGACACGGCGTCTCCCGCGGTGTCCGGCACCAGGAGCCGGTGCAGGATGCCGCCGTAGGTCAGGATCTCGGCCCGGACTCCGGATCCGGAGTCGAGCGTCCAGAGATCGACCTCCGACCGCCCGGGAGCGGTGCCGAACGGCCTGCTGTGCACAGTGGGGGTGGGCATCAGGGATCCTTGCGACGAACGGATGGCGGGGAGGAGCGTGGGCCGCCCGGGCCGCGGCGCGTACGTACACGCCCCGGGGTCCCGCCGCCGCGCTTCAGACCGGTCCCGTCTTCCCGGGGTCCGGGGTCCTTCGGGACGCGGTCGATTCGCGGACGACCAGGCGGTAGCCGGGGCGGGGCCTGCGGGGTTCGGCCACCGGCTCGCCCGAGAGCCGTTCGACGAGGCTGTCGACGGCGAGCCGGGCGATGGCCTCCTTGTCCGGGGCGATGGTGGTGAGCGTGGTGGTCCCGTACCGGCTCTCCTCGATGTCGTCGAAGCCGACGACGGCGACGTCCGCGGGGATGCTCAGACCGCGCTCGGTGAGCGTGCGCATCGCTCCGATGGCGATGAGGTCGTTGTAGGCGAAGACGGCGTCCGGCCGCTCCCCGCGGTCGAGGAGCGCGGCCATGGCGGCGGCGCCGTCCTCCCGCCCGTAGCCGTCGGTGACGATCACCAGGCTCTCGTCGGGCGCGATACCCGCGGCCGCCAGCTCCTCGCGCCAGCCGCGCAGCCGCAGATGTGCCGGCTGGCGTTCGCGGCCGGTGCGTGAGCCGAGGAAGGCGATACGGCGGTGGCCGTGGTCGAGGAGGTGCCGTACGGCCGCGCGGGCCGCCGTGACGTTGTCGATGGCGATGTGGTCGTACGGGGCCTCGTACTCGCGCTCCCCCAGCAGGACCAGGGGCGCCGTCTCGGAGCGCGCCATGAGGTCCTCGGTCTCCAGATGGATCGGGCTGAGGATGAGTCCGTCGATCACATGCGAACGGAACCCCTGGCAGACCAAGAGCTCGTTCTCGCGCAGGCCGCCGGTGTGGTCGACCAGCACGGTGTAGTCGTGCCGGGCCGCGGCGTCGACGACCGCGCCGGCCAGTTCGGCGAAGTACGGGTTGCCGAACTCGGGTACGGCCAGGGCGATGATGCCGGTGCGCCCCTTGCGCAGATGGCGTGCGGTGAGGTTGGGCCGGTAGCCGAGTTCATCGATGGCCCGCTGCACCTTGGCACGCATCTGGGGGGTGACATGCTGATAGTTGTTGACCACGTTCGACACGGTCTTGATGGACACGCCCGCCCGTTGCGCAACGTCCTTGAGGCTGACGCTCACGGCACTCCTTGACTCGACAGGGAACCCGGCCCCGGTGAGGTCCGGGGACCTGGGGTGGCCGGGTCCCGGTGGCCGGACGGCCACACGGAACCCGGCGTGGTTCAGGTGGTTCTGCGACTGCGCGCCAGATAGCGCTGTGCCACGACGACAACGATAAGGAAGCCGCCGCTCACCACCGACTGGTACGAGGAGTTGAGCGAGCCGATCTGGTTGATCAGGTTCTGGATGACGGCCAGCAGCAGGACGCCCCAGAGCGTGCCGCTGATCGACCCGGCGCCACCGATGAGGAGCGTGCCGCCGATCACGACGGCGGAGATGGCGTCGAGTTCCATACCGACACCGACGATGGTGACGCCCGATGACAGCCTGGCCGCGTTCAGCGCGCCGGCGAGTCCCGCCAGCAGTCCGCTGAGCGTGTAGACAAGGATCTTGGTACGGGCGACGGGCAGCCCCATCAGCGCGGCCGCGTCGCCGCTGCCGCCGACCGCGAACAGCGACTGCCCGAACGAGGTCCGTTGCAGCACCAGTCCGCCCGCCCCGAACAGCACCAGGGCGATCAGGAGGGGATAACCGAACCCCAGGACGCTGCCCTGCCCGAGCTCGGCGAACGCGGAGTCCTTCGGCACCAGATAGGTGGTGGCGCCCTCGTCCGTGAGGGCGAGGAGCAGCCCGCGGGCCGCGAGCAGCGTGGCGAGCGTGACGATGAAGGGGGCCATCCCGGCGCGGGCGATGAGGAAACCGTTCAGCAGCCCGATCGCCCCGCACACCACGAGGGGCACCAGGAGCGCCGTGAAGAAGCCCCATTGCGAGGCCCAGGCCGCGAGCACACCCCCCAGTGCGAACACCGATCCGACCGACAGGTCGATGCCGCCGGTGATGATGACCAGGGTCATGCCGAGGGCGACCACGGCGAGGAACGACGCCTGGACGGTCACGCCGCGCGCGTTGTCGAGGGTGGCGAACGTCGGGTAGACGAACGAGGCGACGAGGATGACCGCGAGAAGGACCGCGAGAACGCCCTGACGCTGTACGAGCCCGGCGAGCCGCTGCTTGAGAGGCGTCTCGGCGGCGGGCACCTCGCGGGGAGCCGCGCCGCCGGCCGGTGCGGGCGTCTTCTTCGGCGCCGGGGCGGGAGCGGGCGGAGCGGGTGTGGTTTCGTTCATCGGGACCGACGCTCCCGGGCGACGTAGACGGCGGCGATGATGATGGCCGCCTGGGCGATCTGTGCGGTGGAGTCGGGCAGGTCGTGCTTGACGAGGGTGGCGCGCAGCAGCTGCATCAGCAGGGCGCCGGCCACGGTGCCCAGGACCCGGATGGAGCCGCCGTTCAGCGGGGTTCCGCCGACCACGACCGCCGTGATGGCGGAGAGCTCCATGAGGGTGCCGAGCGAGGAGGGGTCGCTCGCCGTCAGCCTGGCCGTGGCGAGGATCCCCGCCAGGGCCGCCAGCACGCCGCAGAGTATGTACACACCCATCAGGACCCGTTTGACCGGCAGTCCCGCGAGGGAGGCGGCCGACCGGTTTCCTCCGACGGCGACGATCTGACGGCCGAAGGTGGTGCGCCGCACCAGGAAGGCGACGGCGACGGCGAGCACCCCGGCGATCAGTACCACCAGCGGGACACCGAGGAAGGATCCGGTGCCGAGCGCGAGGACGTCGGGGTTGACGATCTGCTTGAGCTGGCCGTCGGCCATGACCAGGGCGAGGCCCCGGCCGCCGACGAACAGGGCCAGGGTGGCGACGATGGGCTGCAGCCCGATCAGTGCGACCAGTGAGCCGTTGACGGCTCCGACGACGGCCCCCGCGAGCAGGGCCACGACAAGCCCCGGCACGAGACCGTATCCGAGATAGAGCGGGAGCAGGGCGGCCGCGAGCGCCATGGTCGAGCCGACCGACAGATCGATGCCCTCGGTGCCGATGACCAGGGCCATGCCCAGCGCCACGATGACGATGGGCGCGACCTGGACGAGCTGGGTGCGCAGATTGTCGGCGGTCATGAAGTGCTCGGTGAACAGTGCGTTGAAGACCAGCAGTACCGCCACGGCCGCGTACACGCCGTACTCCTGGTACCAGGCGGGGTCACGGAGCCGGGCCAGGGGGCGCGCTGGAGTGGGGGTGAGAGTGGCCTGGGTCATCGCGGATCCTCCTGTGCGGCCGGGGCCTTCCCTTGGGACACCGGCGAGTGGTCGGCGAGCACTTCGAGCAGTTGGCTCTCGCCCACGTCGTCACCGGACAGTTCGCCCGCGACGGCCCCGCCGCGCAGGACGACGATCCGGTCGGCGCCCTCGATGAGTTCCTCGATGTCCGAGGAGATGAGCAGCACGGCCAGGCCCTCGCGGGCGAGTTCGTCGATGAGGCCCTGGACCTCGGCCTTGGCGCCGACGTCGATGCCCCGCGTCGGTTCGTCGAGCAGGAGGACCTTGGGTTCCAGGCAGAGCCAGCGGGCCAGCAGGACCTTCTGCTGGTTGCCTCCGGAGAGTTCGCCGACCTTCTGTTCGGGACCGGCGGCCTTGATCCGCAGCCGCTTCATGAAGATCTCGACAACGCGGTCCTGCTTGCGCCGTGAGACCACTCCGGCACGGGAGAGACGGGGCATGGCGGCGAGTACGATGTTCTCGCGCACGGAGAGGCCGGGGATGATTCCCTCCGCCTTGCGGTCCTCGGGCAGCAGACTGATGCCCGCCCGGATGGCGCCCGCGGAGGTCAGCCTGCGCAGCCTGCGGCCACCGACGGTGAGTTCGCCCCCGTCCAGGCTCAGCGCTCCCGCCAGGGCCTTCACCGTCTCGCTGCGCCCGGAGCCGAGGAGGCCGCCGAGGCCCAGCACCTCCCCGCCGTACAGCGAAAGGGAGACGTCCTGGAGAAGGTGGCGGCGGGTGAGGCCATGGGCGGTGAGTACGGGAGTGCGCTCCGCGTCATGTCCCTCGGCGGCGAAGCCGGTCACGCCGTCGCGTCGGACCTCGGCCATGTCGCGGCCGAGCATCATCGACACGAGCCGCATCCGGTTCAGCTCCGCGAGGTCTCCGGTGTGGATGTGGCGGCCGTCGCGCAGGACGGTGACGCGGTCGCAGATCCGGTAGAGCTCGTCCATACGGTGGCTGACGTAGATCACGGCGATGCCCTGGCCGCGCAGGCCGGCGATGACCCGGAACAGGGTCTCCACCTCGCGCGGTTCCAGGGAGGAGGTGGGTTCGTCCATGACGACCACCCGCGCGTTGACGGAGACGGCGCGGGCCAGCGCGACCATCTGCTGGGTGCCGATGCCCAGGGTGTGCAGCGGTCGGCGCGGGTCGACGTGGACACCGAAGCCGTCGAGCAGTTCCGTGGTCTCGCGGTGCATCCGGCCGAAGTCGATGAGGCCGAAACGGTTCTTGGGCTCCCGGCCGAGGAAGATATTGCGCGCCACGCTCATCAGCGGGACGAGGTTGACCTCCTGGTAGATGGTGGAGATGCCCGCCTGCTGCGCCTCGAACGGCCGGGCGAACCGCACCTGTTGACCGGCCATCCGTACCTCGCCCTCATCGGGCCGGTACACGCCGGTCAGCACCTTGATGAGGGTGGACTTCCCGGCGCCGTTCTCGCCCACCAGGGCATGGGTCTCGCCCGCGCGCAGGGAGAAGGAAACGTTGTCGAGCGCGACGACGCCGGGGAACCGCTTGCTCACCGCGTGGGCTTCGAGCACGGTGCCGGCCGCCGGCCGGGTGGTCTCCTCCGGCGGCTGGGCTGCTGCTTCGGGTGGTGCCATGGGTCTTGTTGGCCTTCCGCTGTTCCAAGGGGGTGGGCCCGGGACCGCCGTGGCGGGTGGGGCGCCCCGGCGGCCGTAGAACGGAGCAGTCAGTGCCCCGCACCGCGCGACGGAGCAGTCAGTGCCCCGCACCGCGCGACGAAGGAGTCAGTGCCCTTCGCCGAGCGGCGAAGGGGTCAGAACGCCCCGCCGAGGGACGCCTTCGCGTTGGACTCGTCGTACGCGCGGTCCGCGATGATCACGTTCTCCGGGATCTCCTCGCCCGCGTAGAACTTCTGCGCGGTGGCGAAGGCGAGCGGCCCGAAGCGCGGGTTCGACTCGATGACCGCGTTGTACTCCCCGTTGACCAGCGCCTGAACGGCGTTGCGGGTGCCGTCGACCGAGACGATCTTGACGTCCTTGCCGGGCTTCTTCCCGGCCGCCTTGAGCGCGGTGACGGCGCCGAGACCCATCTCGTCGTTCTCCGCGTAGACGGCGGTGATGTCGGGCTTGGACTGGATGAGCTGTTCCATCACCTGCTGGCCCTTGTCCCGGGCGAACTCGCCGGTCTGCTGGGCGACGATTTCGAGGCCGGGCGCCTTGGCCTTCACCTGGTCGACGAAGCCCTTGGTACGGTCCGTGGTCACGTTGTTCCCGGAGGCGCCGAGCAGGATGGCGACCTTGCCGCTGCCGCCGGTCGCCTTGATCATCGCGTCGGCGGCACGCTTGCCCTGCTCCACGAAGTCGGAGCCGAGGAAGGCGACATAGTCCTTGCAGGCGGTGGAGTTGACCTTGCGGTCGATGGTGAGGACCGGCACCTTCTTCGCCGCGGCGGCCTTGAGCGCCGGTTCCAGCCCGTCCGAGTTCAGCGGCGCGACGATGAGGAACTGGGCGCCCTGGGACAGCATGTCCTGGATGTCGCTGATCTGCTTGGAGAGCTGCGACTGCGCGTTGGTGGTGAGCAGCTTCTTGACGCCGACCTTGGCCGCCTCGTCCTTGATGGACTGGGTCTCGGCGATACGGAAGGGGTTGGCCTCCTTCTCCGACTGGGAGAAACCGACCACCGCGTCCTTCAGATCCAGCTTCGGCGCGCCATAGGTCTGCAGCGAGCAGCCCGAACCGGACGTGGCATCGGGGGTCTTGGCCGCCTGGGCTCCCTGGCCGCTGTCACCGCCCGCGTTGTCAGTGGTCTCCGACTTGGAGCAGCCGGAGACGGCGAGCGTAGCGGTGGCGGCGAGCACGCAGGCCACGGTGAGAGTACGGGATCGGCGCTGGTTGATCATGCGCGGGACGCTCCTTGGCGGGATGACGGCACTCCGGTCGGGTGCGGTCGGGCAGGGCAGGGCACGGACGGGGCGGGGGGCGGCACTGAACGGTGGTGCTGCACGGTTGCGCTGAACGGTCATCAGCCGCGTCAGGGCTGATGACGCCGCATCCTCACAGCCCGGCCACGAGCGGTGACGAGGGCGGTCGTGAGAGTCCGCGCTGCCTGTCGGCGGCTCGGTTTACAACGTTATATAGGCGCTGCGGCGCAGGCTGCAAGAGAGTTGTCGATGCGTTTCCAAAATGTGTCGGCCGCGCGCACCGGCCGGGGGTTTCCGACCGGGCGGGCGGGCAGCGGACGTCGGGTTCCGCGACAGCTCTGGACACTCGTTCGACGGCGTGCTGTCATACCGCCGACCCGCAACCTTCCAACGTTGCAAGCGAGTTGCCCCCGCACCACCGGGAACCGCACCCCAAGCCGCACCACCGGAAGACGCACCCCAAGACGCACCCAAGACGCACCACGAGCCGCATCATCACCCGCACGACCGCCGCACGACGACCCGCACCGCTCCCCCACGCCGGTCCGGCCGCGGGGAGCGTCATCCGTGGAGGAGACGTACCGATGAAGCGTGTGCCCATCCCCGGCCGCCGGCCGTGGTGGAGACGTCTGACCGCCGCGACCGGCATGCTGACGCTGGTGGCGACCGCTCTGGTGGGGGGCGCGACGACCCCCGCCCAGGCGGCGCCCTGGACGCCGAAGCCCGCTCCGATGACCACGCCCTGGACCGATCAGGTGCCCCTCGACAACCCGCTGCCCGAGTATCCGCGCCCCCAGCTCACCCGCCCCGACTGGACCAATCTCAATGGCATCTGGGACTTCGCGGTGACCGGCCGCGACGCCGGCCAGCCGTCGACGTTCGCTGACCAGATCCGGGTTCCGTTCGTCGCCGAGTCCGCGCTCTCGGGCATCCAGCGCAGAATCACCGAGAACGACAAGCTCTGGTACAAGCGCGCCTTCACCGTCCCCGCGAACTGGACAGGCCGCCGGGTCCAGCTCAACTTCGGCGCCTCCGACTGGCAGACCACCGTCTGGGTCAACGGCACCCAGGTCGGGGCGCACAAGGGCGGGTACGACGCGTTCTCGTACGACATCACGCCCCAGCTGAACGGCGGTACGAACACCGTCGTGGTCTCCGTCCACGACCCGACCCAGACCGGCGGCCAAGCGGTCGGCAAGCAGCGGATCAACGACGTGAAGCCGCATCCCGGCGGGGGCATCTTCTACACCGCCGCTTCCGGTATCTGGCAGACCGTCTGGCTGGAACCGGTCGCCACCGCGCACATCACCCGTCTCGACATGACACCGAACCTGGGCGACAGCACCCTCCGGGTGACGGCGCGGGCCGCCGCGGCGAACGGCCGTAGTGTCCGGGTGACGGTCTCCAGCGGCGGGAACGTGGTCGGTACGGCGACCGGCGCCGCGGGCGCGGAGATCTCCGTATCCCTCGCCAACCCCCGGCTCTGGAGCCCGGAGGACCCGTTCCTCTACGACGTCCGGGCCGAACTGCTCGACGGTGCCGCGGCCGTCGACTCCGTCGGAAGCTACGCGGGGATGCGGTCGATCGCCACCGCGAAGGTCGGCAATATCCTGCGGCCCGTACTGAACGGGAAGTTCGTCTTCCAGACCGGCACCCTGGACCAGGGCTACTGGCCGGACGGCATCTACACCGCACCGACCGACGCCGCGCTGCGGTCGGACCTTCAGGCCCACAAGGACCTGGGCTTCAACATGGTGCGCAAACACATCAAGGTCGAGTCCCAGCGCTGGTTCTACTGGGCGGACCGGCTCGGGCTCCTGGTCTGGCAGGACATGCCGGCGATGGACACCGGGAAGAGCCCCGACACGGCGGCCCGCGCCCAGTGGGAGGCCGAGTACCGCGCGATCATCGATCAGCACCGCAGCTCTCCGTCCCTGGTGATGTGGGTCAACCAGAACGAGGGCTGGGGACAGTACGACCAGGCCAGGATCGCCGACGAGGTAACGGCGTACGACCCGTCCCGCCTGGTCAACAACATGAGCGGGGTCAACTGCTGCGGCTCGGTGGACGGGGCCAACGGGGATGTGGTCGACAACCACATCTACGTCGGCCCCGGAAACACCGCCCCCAGCGCCACCCGGGCCGCGGTCCTCGGCGAGTTCGGCGGGCTCGGGTACAAGGTGCCGGGGCACGAGTGGTATCCGGGCGGCGGCTTCAGCTACGAGGATCAGCCGAGCCTCGCCGCCCTCAACGACCGCTTCGTCGGTCTGCTCGACAGCATCCGCGTCGGTCAACTGCCCGCGGGGCTCTCCGCCTCGGTCTACACGGAGATCACGGACGTCGAGAACGAGGTGAACGGTCTGCTCACCTACGACCGCCAGGTGATGAAGGCCGACGCCGCACGGGTCAAGGCGGCGAACCAGGCGCTGATCCAGGCCTCCCGGACACCCGTCCCACCGGTCACCCTGCCCACCGGGCAGTACCGGTCGCTGCGGGTCACCACCCCGGGCCACACCGACAAGTACCTGCGCCACTACGAGCAGCTCGCCTACACCGCGGTCGTCGACGGCGGCAGCGACGGACTCCTCAAGAACGACGCGACCTGGAAGGTCGTCACCGGTCTCGCCAACAGCAACTGCTATTCGTTCGAGTCCCGCAACTACCCCGGCGAGTATCTGCGGCACCGGGACTTCCGTGTCCGGCGGGACGCCGACGACGGCTCGGCCCTCTTCAAGGCCGACGCCACCTTCTGCGCGGTCGCGGGCCCGGGCGGCGTGCGTCTGTCCAGCGCCAACCTCCCCGGCAGCTATATCCGTCACATCAACTCCGAGGTGTGGCTGGCCACTCCGGGCGGCGGTCACGCCTGGGACAACCCGGCCACGTTCACCGAGGACACCACTTGGGCGGTGGAGGGTCCTTGGGCGCCCTGATCTGAGCCTCCCCGCGGGCCGTGAGGGTCACGGAGGCGGCCCGGCGGCGACCACTCGGTCACCGCCGGGCCGTGCTTGCATTACGGCTGTTCGCCGTCGTGGAGCGTGCTCACCTCCGCCGCGGTGAGCGCCTTGTCGTACACCCTCACCTGATCGACGGAGCCGTTCCAGAAGTCGACGTTCCCACCGTTCCACTTGGCACGGCCGACGGAGAGCGGCCCGGTGCCGACATCGGCGGGGCCGGCCGGGGCCGTCGCCGCGAGCGTGCCGTCGACATACAGCTTCAGGTCGTCACCGTCACGTACACCGACGAGGTGGTACCACTTCCCCGTCTCCGGCTTCATCTCCAGACGGGCGCGGTGGCCACCCGGGGTGCTGAAGGCGAACGCGCCCTGGCCGTACTGGAGATAGAAGGGATTCTCCGTCCGCCGGCCGTCCTGGCTGACCACCGTGGCGTAGTTGCCGGGAAGCGAGTCGAGCGTCGCCCACGCGGACACCGAGTAGTTCTCGGTGGTGTCGACCACGGGGCCGCGGGTCTCGGCGTACTGCCCCTGGCCGTTGAACCTGAGCGCGGAGCCCCGTACACCCGGCGCCCAGGTGGTGCCCTCACCGAGGGTCAGGGACGCCTTGTTGGGGCCGCTGTCACGGGCCGTCGTGCCCTTGTTCTCATCCAGCGACCAGGCGGCGCCGCCCTTCAGGCGGTCGCGGTCACCGGCAGCCGCGCCGGCCGCGATGATCCGCTGATTGATCTGCCGCACCGGTTTCGGGTCGACCTTGATCTCACGACGGTCGTATGTCCAGAACCCGTTGAGCTCGTTCTCCAGGTCGCTGACCTGGGTGTAGACGGAGCCGGACAGTTCGGCGCCGGCCGCGGCGAGATAGTACGTACGGGTGTTCTCCACGTACTTCGCCGTCAGCGCGGCCTTGTCCGCGACCCCGCTGTAGATCGCCGCGGGAGCGCCCGGCCACATGTGTCCGGCGGTACGGAGTGTGAAACCACCGTGCTCACCGTCCATCGCGGCGCGGTGGTCGGGGAACGGCGCGTCGTTGTTCAGGTAGTCGTGGTGGTCGATGATGTCGCCCTTGCCCGAGTCACCCTTGGACGAGCAGCAGTTGACCCCGCTGTGGGCGTTGACGACCCGCGACGGATCGTCGGCCTGGACGGCCTCGGTGATCTTCCCGGTCTCGACCCGGTCCCACTCGCCCCAGCCCTCGTTGAAGACGATCCAGCCGCCGATCGAGGGCGCGTTGTGCAGCTGCTTCATCATCTCCTCGCCCTGCGAGAGGAACGCCTGCTTGCCCTGATCGCCACTGATGTCGCTGGAGACGAAGTCCTGCCACACCAGCAGACCGAGCGTGTCGGCGTGGTAGTACCAGCGGGGTGACTCCACCTTGATGTGCTTGCGTACGGCGTTGAAGCCGAGGTCCTTCTGCGCCTTCAGATCGAAGGAGAGCGCGGCGTCACTGGGCTGGGTGTACAGCCCGTCGGGCCAGAAGCCCTGGTCCAGCATGGCGAGCGAGAAGAACGGCTTCCCGTTGAGTACGAGCTTCTGGTAGCCGCCGACCTTCTCGACCCGCAGGGAACGCATCCCGAAGTAGCTGTCGACACGGTCAGTCGACCGGCCGTCCGTCAGGCTCACCTGGAGGTCGTAGAGGTACGGGTCGTCCGGCGACCAGAGGCGCGGGTTCTTGACCGGCAGGGTCAGCGCACGGTTGGCCGGTCCGGTGACCGTACCGACGACCTTGCCCTTCGTGTCGCGGGCGACGGCCTTGATCCGGGCGCCGGCCGAGGCGCCGGTGGAGTTGACGGTCACCGCGAGGGTGCCCTTGTCGATGTCCGGGGTCGTGGTCAGGGAGTCCACCGCGGCGGGCGCGACCGGCTCCATCCAGACGGTCTGCCAGATACCCGAGGACGGGGTGTAGACGATCCCGCCCGGGTTGGTGGACTGCTTGCCCTTCGGCTGATTCGGTCCGGTGACATCGGTGACCGCGACGATGATCTCCTGCGGTCCACTGCCCTTGACCGCGTCCGTGATGTCGGCGGTGAACCCGGTGTAGCCGCCCGTGTGTTCGGCGACCTTCTCGCCGTTGACCCAGACGGCGGCCTGGTAGTCGACGGCGTCGAAGTTGAGCCTCAGCCGCTTGCCGCCGTCGCGTCCCTTGCCGATGGACCAGTTCTCCGGCACGGTGACAAGCTTGCGGTAGAACATGTGATCCTCGTGCCGCTCAAGACCCGAGAGCTGGGACTCCACCGGGAACGGCACGATGATCCGCTCGCCGAGCCGCTTACCGAAAGGCGGCTGCTCGCCCGCGGTGGCTCCGGCGAACTCCCAGGGGCCGTTGAGGTTCTTCCACTGATCGCGCACCTGCTGCGGCCGGGGGTACTCGGGCAGCGGGTGGTTACGGTCCAGCTTGTCGCCCCACGTGGTGGTCAGCCGGTGCGTGGACCGGTTCTTGGCGGTACGGCTGATCTCGGGGACGGTTTCGCCGCCTGCCCGCAGACCCCCCGCACCGTCATACACGACGCGGACCTGCTGTCCCTTCTGGACGGGCGCCGGCGGCGTGACGATCAGGGCCTTGGGGTTGTCGGCCGCTCTGGCCACCGACTTCACCGGCATCGGTGAGGTGTCGGCCTCGATCTTCAGATGGTCCTTGACGCCGCCGATGTTCTCGACCTTGTCGTCGAACGTCGCCTGGAGTCGCCGGCCGTCCTCGGCCACGCTCAGCGCGACCGGGTAGACCTCGAAGTCGGCGGGCGGTGTGAACGCCTCCTCCGGCACGATCTGCTTCTTCAGGTCCTGGCTCGCCCAACGGAGGAACATGTTGGCGCCGCCGGTGTCCTGGAACATCTCCAGCCGGAACTCATGGGGTTCTCCCGCGGTCAGCGCGATCGGCTCGCTGTGCTGCTCGACGTCCCAGTCGGGCTGCCAGTGGTCGATGACCACCTCGCCGTCGACGAAGAGCCTGAACCCGTTGTCGCCGATCGCGGAGAAGGTGTAGTCACCGGTCGCCGGGGCTTCGATCTGCCCTGTCCACCGGGCCGTCGTGTGCTCGGTGCGCCCGGTGGTGGACTCGAACGTGCCGGTGAGACCAGGGAAGTTGATCTCGGGGTCCAGTGCCGCGCCACCGAGCTCGGCGAAGTCGCGAGCCCCCGGCGCGGACATGCGGAAGTACTCCCCCTTCAGACCGTGCACCTCGGTGGCCGGGTCGTCGGACGCGAAGGCGGTCACGGTCGCGGAGGCGGAGGCGGCACCGGCGGCCGGAGCGGCGGCGGCTGCCGGGACCAGGGTGGCGCCCACGGGCAGCAGTAGCGCGGCGGCACACGCGAGTGCTCGAAGCAGCGTTCGGGGGCGAAGTGGTTGTCGTCTCAAGGGTCTCAAGGCGTCGTCCTCGTCGAAGGGACAGAAGTGCCTCGCACCTGCGGGATGCGGCAGCACACAGTCGAACATTGAGCCACAGCCCCAAACACATAACAACAGTCGTGCATGCACATTTTCAACGATGGAAAACAGCTGGGGGTACGGCCCCGACCACGAAGGGAGTCGCGGCGGGTGAGGCTCGTACGGTGCTGTCGCGGCGTACATATGACGCCGAAGTCGCCGCTGTATGGGACGCGCTGACATCGCCCGACCGGATCGGACGATGGTTCCTGCCGGTCAGCGGGGAGTTCAAGGCCGGCGGGCGGTACCGTCTTCGTACTCGGCGGCCGCCCTCAGGCCATCGCCGCCGCCCGGAAAGGGCGGAAGAAGGCGCGCAGTTCCTCCGCGTAGAGCTCGGGCTCCTCGAACGGCGCGAAGTGCCCGCCGCGCGCGGGCTCGGTCACGCGCACGACGTTCGTCGTGCGTTCCAGCCACGCCCGCGGCGGCCGGACGATGTCGCCGCGGAAGAGCGAGAAACCGGACGGAACCTCCACCCGGCGAGCGAGCTGAGCGGGCGGAATGGCGGCGTTCGCGTGGTACATGCGCATCGACGAGCCGATCGTCCCCGTGAGCCAGTAGAGCGTGACGTTGGTGAGGATCTCGTCCTTCGTGAAGCAGCGTTCGACGTCACCGTCGCAGTCGCTCCATGCCCGGAGCTTCTCGACGATCCAGGCGGCGAGCCCGGCCGGCGAGTCGGTGAGCCCGAAGGCGGCGGTTTGCGGCTTCGTGCGGTGGATGGCTCCGTACGCGCCCTCCGTCGCGCCCCAGGCCGCGACGTGCTCGAACCAGGCGCGTTCTTCGGGCGTGAGGTCCGCCGGGTCGCCGGTGAAGACGGGCAGGCCCCCGTCCATGCGGTGGACGGCGACGACCCGATCCGGGTGGTCGAGCGCGAGGTAGCGGCTGACATGGCTGCCGATGTCCCCGCCCGCCGCGCCGAACCGCGCGTAGCCGAGGTTGCCCATCAGTTCGGCCCACAGACCGGCGACGGCGATGGAGTTGAGCGGCGGGCCGGTGGGGCGGTCGGAGTATCCGTAGCCCGGCATGTCGGGCACGACCACGTCGAACGCGTCGGCGGGGTCGGCGCCGTGCGCGCCGGGATCGGTGAGCAGCGGGATGACCTTCGAATAACGCCAGAACGAGTCCGGCCAGCCGTGGCTGAGGACCAGCGGCAGAACGGGCCCGGCCGGCGCGGCGGCCCGGACGTGCGCGAAGTGGATCCCGAGGCCGCCCAGCCGGACGCGGAAGCGTGGGAACCGGGCGAGCGCCGCCTCCTGCGCCGACCAGTCGAAGCCGTCCGCCCAGTAGGCGACGAGCTCGCGGAGGTAGGCGAGGTCGGTCCCGAGCGACCACCCGGCGTCCTCGGGCGTATCCGGCCAGCGCGTCGCGCGCAGCCGCGCGCGGAGGTCGTCGAGTGCCGCGGGGGTGGTCTGCGGGGTGAACGGCTCGGGACGGGGCGGGGCTTCCGGCATGGGACGCACCCTACAAGCCGCGTCGCGCGCCGGTCCGCGAACGCGCTGACCAGGCCGCGAGGGTGGCCCGGTTGAGCGCGTGCACGGTGATGGCCAGGCCGGGATTGTCCCGTTCCCTCAGTCACACGGAGCCGTCGGCCTCCGGGTCGGCCGTCGTGTCCGGGCGCCCGGCCGTCCGGCTCAGGTGCGTACGGGCCGACCTGTGCGCGGTCTGGCGTTCGCCGGCCCGGGCGACCGCACCGCACGCCCCGGAACGCGATCCGCGCTCCGGGGCATACGGCCAGTCGAGTCCAGGGGCCCGCGCCGTGTGTCAGTCCACGATCATGACGTTGAGCGGCACCGCTCCGGCCGTCGGTGCGAACGCGCCGCCGAAGTTGCCCTCGACCTCCGCCTTCTCAGCGGTGTTCGGGTAGGGGTTGGTGCAGGCGGTTCCCGCGGTGGAGCCGGACATCAGGCTCGAACACGGCCCGGGCTTGCGGTCCGGCAGGCCCAGGATGTGGCCCAGTTCGTGAGACGAGATGCGTATCGTGTCGTAGCCCTCGTCCACGGCCTGCCGTCCGATGTAGACGGTTCCGTTGCCCAGTGAGGTGGTGATGGCGCGGGGCCAGCCGTTGTCCGCCAGGACCCGTATGTTGGCGCGTTGCCCGGTCGCGGCCGGCCGCAGTTCGACAGCGTCGACACTCTCGTTCCAGATCGCCGCGCCCCGGTCGACCGCGGACCTGAACTCCGCGGAACCGCTGGCGTCGTAGGTGACCACACGCGCGGCCAGGGCCTTGTCCGCGTCCGCGGAAGGAGCGGCCACGGCCTGGCCACCCATCAGGGAAAGGGTCAGGGCGAGGGTGGCGACGAACCCGCTGGTCAACTTACGGACGTGCATGGTCGACCTCCTTACAGGAGAGATGAGATGGTCGTGAACATGACATGACGTCCCCTGCTCACTGCCCAGGGAGGACCGACACCAATCCGTCAATCCAGCGGCCGAGCCGAAGACCGCGGCCTCCGTGGGAAGTGCCGGAGGGCGTCGTCGCCCACGCACCCTCCAAGGGCCGGACGTTGGCGAATCGCGAACGCCGGCCGCGCGGAGTCCGGTGATCACGCCCCCGATGGGGCGGTTGTCTTGGCGATGACCCTGGCGCGCAGCCTGTCCCGAACCGCGGGCCACTCGTCCGCGAGAAGGCTGTAGTAGAGCGAGTCGCGACGAGTGCCGTCCTGGCGCCGCATATGGCTGCGCAGGGTTCCTTCGTAGACCAGGCCCAGACGGGTCAGGGCTTGCTGGGAACGCTCGTTGAGATTGTCGGTGCGCAGAGCGAGTCTGGCGAGTCGCAGGTCATCGAAGGCATGGCTGAACAGCAACAGCTTGGACTCAGTGTTGTATGGACCTCCCCAGCAGGAACGATCGAACCAGGTCGCGCCGATCTCGGCGCGGCTGTCGGCCAGGTCGATGTCGTACAGACTGGTCGAACCGATCACCGTGCCTTCGTCACGGCGTTGCACCGCGAAGCACCGCCGGGCGGGATCCGCGATCATCCGGCTGAGCAGCGCGTGCGTCTGCGTCACGGTTTCAGGACGCGGCCGGGGCATCCATCGCCATACATCAGGGTCGGACGCGGAGGGAAAGAGGGCTTCCGCGTGGTCGGTGGACAACGGGACGAGACGGACGGTCCTACCGAGGAGAGAGTTGTCATTCACCGCGAACACATTAGAGCCGGCGATCACGATCAACGCTCGCGGCCGGGCGAACCGCCCTCCCCCGCAGAGGAAACGCAGATCTTCCCGGCCTGTCGTCACCTACCGGAACGTCACCAACCCCTCCCGGAGCCAGGCGTGTTGAAGCCAGTACGCGTTGATGAACTGAAGGTTCATATCACCTGTCACGGGTGGAGTGTCCAGGAATCCGACGAGGCCCTGGTGCCGGTCCCCTTCCCCGACGATTCACCGAGCGGGGGCTTCCTGACCGCGTACCAGGGACGCTTCGACCTCTACAGCGCGGGTCACACCCATACCGCGGCGGTGACCCTTGAGCAGTGGGACACAGAACCCGCGCCGGACACGCGCGTGCCCTGGGACGTGCGGGACGAGGCGGAGTTCGTCTCCGGAACGGGAGAGATCGCCGTGTGGTCGGACGGACGTGACCATGAACTGTCCCTGCTCTCAGCGGGAACCTGGAAGGTCAGGGTTCACTGCGCGGGACGCGAAGAGGTGGAGCGGATCTGCGGCGACGACGGTGTGGCCGACGGCGTCGAGATCTACCTGATGCAGTTCTGGCCCGGCCGCTCGGCCGGCCGAACCGCGAACTGGCCGTGCGGGACACGGCCTTGAGCCGTTCCGGCCGCCGGGGCGTACGCCGTGAGACCGCCTACGGCGAGTGGGACAGCAGCACAAACGCTCCCTGGCCCTGGACGGGGCGCGATTCACCCCGTGGTCTCACCTCCGGCACGGGCCTGCCCCGCGAGCGCCCGGGACAACCGGTCGCCGACGACGGGCGCGATGGCCTCGGCGTAGGTCTCGGCGATGTGGCTTTCGTCGCGGTAGACGAGCGTGTTGTCCACGACGATCGGGCAGTCGCCGGCGGGTGAGCAGAACCAGGGCTCGGGGTCGATGACAGATACCCCGCTGGAGGCCGCCGCCGCGCGGATCGCCTTTCTGCGGGTCGGGTCCTGGAGCGCCGTGGCCGTGGTGGTGGCACAAGTGGTCAGCCGCAGAGGGTAGGACGCGGCGCAGTCGACCGCGTCGGCGTCGGGCCAGGGTGTGTCGAGGAGTGCGACGACCCGGGCACCGGTTGCCGTGAGGTGCTGGAAGGTCGTGCGGTACCCGGCGGTCCACCCCCGAAGGGGATCACGTTCGGGGTCCGCCAGGGTGCCCGCGTCGGAGGACGAGGCGATCACGAGGAAGGGGCGGAGCTTGTCGATCCCGGCGAGGGCGTTGTTCCGCCAGATGTCACAGGACCGGTAGGGCTCGTGCTGGTTGACGATGGTCACTGTCGCGACCTTGCACGACGCCTTGGTCAGCGATACCAGCCGCCAGTGCTTGGCCTGTGCCAGGCGGTCCAGCGCCGGAAACCACTGGGCGGCGTGGGAATCGCCGAAGAGCACCACGACCTTGTCGGAGTCTCGGTCGCCGAAGACGCACGGCCGAGCGCTCGTGCTGGTGTAGTCCGCATGACAGCCGTCACGGTAGAGCGCCGACCGCTCACTCTTGATCGCGTTGAGTCCCGGCGTGAGGTTGCTCGGCAGGCGGGCGGGAGCGGTCGCCAGCAGCTCCGTCAGCCGCCCTTCGGCGTCCGGTGCGGATCGCAGGGCGTTCTGAAGTACGGGTGCCGCCACGCCGGAGTCGATGGCGGGCGGAAAGGTCCCCGCGACCAGGACCAGCGACACGGCACCCGCCGACAGGCCGGCGCCCATGCCCAGCGCGCTGCCCGGCCGGCGGCGCAGAACCGGATGGAACCGCACCGGGTTCTCCACGAGACGGGACGTCACCCACGCCGCCAGCAGGGCAACGGCCATCAGAGCGAACAGCAACGGAAGCTCCGGGCTCCTGCGCAGCGCCGTCGGCGCGATGACCAGCAGCGGCCAGTGCCACAGGTACCAGCCGTATGACAGCCCGCCCACCCATACCGCGGGCCGCAGCCCGAGCAGTCGCCCCGCACCGAACCGGGTCGGGGCGCAGCCGCCGGCCAGTACCAGGGCGGTTCCCACGACCGGCACCAGCGCGTGGTACCCCGGGAACGGAGTGTCATCGTCGAAGGTGAGCGCGGCGGTCAGGACGCAGGCGAGCCCGATCCAGGTCGCCGGAGCCGCGATCCGGGCGGGGAGTTTTTCCAGCCGGGTGGCGGCGACGGCGAGGAGGGAGCCGGTCCCGAGCTCCCACACGCGGGTGTGCGGACCGAAGTACGCCCAGGACGGCGAGGTCGCGGTGGTGAGCACGCTCAGCGCGAGGGAGGTCACCGTCAGGGCGGCCGTCGGCAGAACCAGCGGGAAGGCGTACCGCCGTGCCGCCCTCCAGCTGACGAGCAGAAGGAGCGGCCACAGCAGGTAGAACTGCTCTTCGACGGCGAGTGACCAGAAGTGCTGGAACGGCGAAGGCGGGCTGCTCTGGGAGAGGTAGTCGGTGCCGGTGAGGGCCAGCCGGATGTTCGCCGTGTAGAGGGAACTGCTGAGGGCGTCGCCCACGTAGTCGGCGAACCGGATTTTGGACAGGTACAGCCACGATCCGGCGAGGGTGGCGATCACGACCACGGTAGCGGCGGGCAGCAGGCGCATCGCCCGGCGGGCGTAGAACTCCCCGATCGACAGCCGGCCGGTCGAAGAGAGCTCGCGCAGCAGCATCGACGTGATCACGAATCCGGAGATCACGAAGAAGACGTCGACGCCGATGTAGCCGCCGCTGAACCGGGCCACTCCTATGTGGGAGAGGATGACAAGAGATACCGCCAGGGCGCGAAGCCCTTGGATGTCCAGCCGCACGTGTGCGGCGGTCGGCTTTCGCGGTGTGGCCCGGCGGGGCGGCTCTGTCGTGGGAGGCGGCGGCGGAAACGTGGTCATGCCCTCTACTGACCGGTGCGCCCCGAGCGTTCCGGTGAGACAGATCACAGGACCGGTGGCGGCACGTCTCCGGCTGCCGGGCACCCCCCCTTCGGGTCGCCGTGACCTACGTCACAGCGCCGCGAGCGATCCGGGCCCGCGGCTCGGAGCCTGACACCGGCAACGGGCCGCCCTCGTCGGCCGATCCGAGGGTGGCCCGTCGATGGGCCCTGTGGCGCGTGGCCCCGGGGCGACTGAGGCCACCCTTCCCTGCCGCACGGTCGCCTGGTAAAGATGGCGGGGTCCACTCGATACATCGGAAGTTTCTCAATGAATCAGGACAATGACACCGGGCTCATACCCTTCACGATCGATTTGACCTTCGAGGAAGCCCGACGACGGGCGGAGGTCGTGGCCGCGCTCGGTTCCGACTGGGACCCGGTGGCCGCGCTCCGCGGCGAGGACGAGGCGTACGCGCTCCTCTACTCGGGCCTCGACGCCGAGCAGCGACGCATCTACGACCTGCTCGTGGCGGCGGGTGTCCTGCCGAGGGAGGAGCCCGGCGGTGCGGCTGCCCATTGACCCCCAGGCGGACCTCGCCCGCCGCGCCTGGGTGACCTGCCCCGTCTGCGACGACGCCCGTCACTGCGCGACCTGCGCCGATCGTCGCAACTGCGGTGAGCACTGGCGCTATCTGATCTCCAGCAATGGACCGGTCATTCACCTTCAGTGCCCGCGATGCACGCACATGTGGTCGCTGAACACCCGGCCCGGCGTCACCTGCCGCGACGACCGCTCCCCCTACGCCTGACCACGGGCCCTCCTGGGCCTGGCCAAAGGTCCTCCTGGGCCTGGCCAAAGGTCCTCCAGGGCCAAGTCCCGCCGCGCACGCGGCCCGCGCCCGCCGAAGTCAGCTCCATGCCCGTCGCTCCTGGCCGCGGGGGTCGTCGACCTGGGTCCACTCGGCGTCGACGCGCATCGCCGCCCGGCGCTCGTTGTCGTACGGGTACCAGCCGGGGTCGCCGGTCCTGGCGAACCGTACCCAGGTCTCGTGCACGCGGGCGGCGAGATCCGCGGGGGGTTTGTCGGGGCCGAGCAGGCCGCTCCGCCCGTGCAACTGGGGAAGACACGTGAGATCGAAGACGAAGGGGAGCTCCACCGCGTGAGTGGCACCGAGCTCTCCGTCCAGGGCGTGGGAGCGCCACGCGAACTCGTAGCGGAAGGTGCCGGATTCGGGGTGGGCGGCATGTGCGTCGGCCAGGGCCCAGCTGCCCGCGCCGAACAGCGCGTCGCCCATGATGGCGGAGCGCAGCTCACCGAAGGACGCCCCGGGGCGTGCCTCGCGGTACGTCTCGACGAGCCTCGCCGGATCCGGGTGCGAGCGGGCCGCCGCCGCGTCGACGTCCCCGGCGGTCGAGGTGGAGTAATGGCCCGCGGGTGCCAGATAGAGGTTTCCCTCCTCGGTGTTGGTCCCGATGAGCAGGTCGACGTCGGCGCTGAGGCCCGCGGCGACGGATGCGGCGGGCTGTGTGTCGAGGACGAGGCTGAAGGGGCTGAGTCCGATCAGCGGGTCGCTGTGCGTCGCGGTCCGCAGGTCGATGCCCGCGAGCCGGGAGGCGGCCTCGACCAGGCGTTCGTCGGAGATCTCCGCGAAGGTGCCGACGTGGGGTTCGACGCCCAGGGTCTCGGCCGCCACCCTGGTGACACGGGCGGCCTGCTCGGTCGTGAACGCGCCCAGGCCGCTGCCGCTTTGGAGGATCGCCCGGCGGAAGAGGCCCGTGGCCTCGGGGGTGGCGAGGACGCCGCCGACGATGGTTGCCCCGGCCGACTGGCCGAAGAGAGTGACATTGTGCGGATCTCCGCCGAACGCGGCGATGTTCTCCCGTACCCAGCGCAGCGCGGCGACGACATCGAGCAGGCCGCGGTTGGCGGGCGCTCCGGGGAGGTCGAGGAACCCCGCGATGCCGAGCCGGTAGTTCAGGGTGACGAGGACGACGCCGTCGCGGGCGAAGGCGGAGCCGTCGTACACCGCGGACCGGGTCGATCCGGCGACGAATCCGCCGCCATGGACGAACACCATGACGGGCAGGTCGCCGGCCGTGGCCGCGGGCGTCGCCACGTTGACGGTGAGATAGTCCTCCCCGCGGCTCCAACCGGCGCCGAAGTAGGGGGACATGTCCACGGCGCCGAGCGTGCGCTCGGACTGCGGCGCGTTGGGTCCCGGCACGGTGGCGTCCCGTACGCCGTCCCAGGGCTCGTGCGGTCGCGGCGGCGCGAAGCGGCCGGCACCGAGGGGAGGGGCGGCGTAGGGGATGTTCAGGAAAGCGGTGGTGGCGCCCTGGCGCAGGCCGCGGACGGCCCCCAGCGCGGTGGTCACGACGGGGTCGGGGTGGTGGTTCACTGTCGTGCCTTTCTGCGGGCCTCAGCCCTGTTCGGTGTACGGGGCGAAGGGAGCCCAGCCCTTGATGGCGAACTTGCTTCCGTCACGCACCACTTCGGCCGCGCCGTGACCGCCCAGGTGCGCGGGGATCACGAGCGCGTTGTTGTCGGCCGCCCAGCCCAGAACCTCGCGGCGGGTGGCGCGAGCGCCCGCGGGGTCCTCGCAGAAACAGCTGTTGGCGTCCGGTTCGAGGATCTGCACCGGACTGTGCAGCAGATCGCCGACGAACACCGCGCGATCCGATCCTGACGTGAGGGTCAGTACGCAGGAGCCGGGGGTGTGCCCGGGAGCCGCGTCCAGGCGCAGGCCGGCGTCGATCCGGTGGCTGTTCTCCCACAGCAGCGTCCGGCCGGCCTCGTGCACCGGGGCCACGCTGTCCTCGAAGACATTCTGGTTGCCCCGGCCGAGCGAAGGCTTGTGACCGTTCTCGGGATTCCAGAAGTCGAAGTCGTCCTTCGGCATGAGATAGGTGGCGTTGGGGAAAGTGGGAATCCAACTCCGACCGTCCAGATAGGTGTTCCAGCCGACGTGATCGACATGGAGATGCGTGTTGACCACGATGTCCACGTCCTCGGGTTCGACGCCGGCCCGGGCGAGATTGGCGAGGAAGCCGGTGTCGAGATGACTCCAGACCGGCGCGTAAGGGCGCTCCTTGTGATTTCCCACGCCCGTGTCGATGAGGATCGTCCTGCCCTCACTGCGCAGCAGCCAGGTCTGGATCGCGGAATTCACGATATTGGTGCCGGAATCGAAGAAATGCGGGGTCAGCCAGGAGGCGCCGTCGTCCCAGATCTCCTTCCGGCTTTCCGGAAAGAAGGTGTCGGGGGTCATTTCCACGGGACCGAAGTATTCCCGGACCCGGGTGACGGTGACATCGCCGAGCTTGATCTGGTCCACAGCCACTGAGAATCCTTGATGAGTTCAGGGGATTTCCTGGAACCGTACGAGCGGCCCTGCCACCGGCGGTATCCGTCATATGACCGCACCCGCGCCCACGCGCTGCGGACTCCCGGCCCGCCGCTTGTAGCCTGGGTGAGGCACGGCACGGCGGCTCCGATCGGGAGCCAAGAATCCCGGAGGCTTTGTGGACGACGAGCACACAGGGGATCCCGGTGCGGTCACGCGAGCGGAGCCGGACACGGGGGCGCTGATCGTCGGCCGGGACGCGGAGCTGGCACGTCTCTTCCGTGCGGTGGACTCGGCATCGGCCGACCCGGTTCTGGTGCTCGTCGGTGACATGGGCACGGGGAAGACCGCGCTGCTGGACTCCGCGGCGCTACGGGCCGGGGCCAGGGGCGCTCGCGTGCTGCGCGCCGACGGGAGCGAGTCGGAGTCGAGCCTCGCGTTCTCCGCGCTGCATCAGCTGCTGCGGCCGGTGCGGGCCGAGCTGGACGGGCTGCCGGAGCGGCAGCGTACGGCGCTGCGCGACGCCTTCGGCGAGGGGCCGGCCACGACGGCACCCGACCTCATGCTCATCGGGGTCGCCGTTCTGAGCCTGCTGTCGGCCCTGGGCGACCAGGGCCCCGTGCTCGTGGTGCTGGACGACGCGCAGTGGTGCGACCGTGCCTCCCTGGACGCGCTGTCCTTCGCCGCCAGGCGGTTGCGGGATGAACGGGTCACGATGCTGATCGGCGCCCGCGTCGGCACTCACCTCCCGGGATTCGACCGGCACGTACCGGCGCTCACCCTCGGACCGCTCGACAACGCCTCGGCCGACCGGCTGCTTGACTTCCAGCCGGGGAGCCCCACCGGCCGGACCAGGGCTCGGATCCTCGACCAGGCCTGCGGCAACCCGCTGGCACTGGCCGAACTGGCACGGGCGGCCACCGCACACGGCGCGGCCGCTCAGCCGCCGGCCGCGGGTCCGCTCCCGCTCACCGATCACCTGGAGCGGATCTTCGCCGCCCGTCTGAACGACCTCTCCGCCGCCACCGGGCGAGCGCTGCTGCTCCTGGCCGCCATGGACACCGTCGACTCAGCGACAGCCGTCTCCGCCGGGCTTCCGCCCGCCGAGGACGACGCGTGGCTGCCGGCCGAGCGGGCCGGGCTGGTCCGGCGGACCGGTCGGGACGTACGGTTCCGCCATCCGCTGGTCCGGGCCGCCACGTATCACGCCGCGTCCTTCGAGGCTCGGCGCGAGGCTCACCTCGTACTCGCCGAGCTGCTGCGGGACGAACCGGACCGGCGTGCCTGGCACCTCGCCGCCGCTTCCCCGCGTCCGGACGCGGCCGTATCGGCGGAACTGGAGCGGACCGCCGACCGGGCCCGCCGTCGCGGCGGGTACGCGGCGGCGGCCAAGGCCCTGCAACGCGCCGCCGAACTGGCACCGCGGCGCGAGGACAGCGCCCGGCTGCTGGTCGAAGCCGCCGCGGCGGCCGTGTTCACCGGTGACATCGCCTGGGTCGAGGAACTGGCCGCCGCGGCACGCGCGCGCACCGACGACGCGTCGCTGCTGGCCTCCGCCGCGGTGCAGGTCGGACGGCTGGCGGCGCTGACCGTGCGCCACACCGTGGTCTTCTCCCGACTGGCCGACGCCGCCGAGCGGTTGGCGCTCTCGCGGCCCGCCGCCGCTCTGGATCTCCTGGCCACCGCCGCCGTGGTCCGCTACTACTCCGGCGAGGACCAGGGGCGACACCGCGTCCAGGCCGTCCTGCGGCGCCTTCCCGAGAACGCGTCACACATGTGGCTGCGCACCTGGGTGAGAGCCGTGTCGGACCCCTTCGACGACAGAGCCGAACTCGTCTCCCTGCTCCGGCGGTTGGCGGACGACGCGGAACGCGGTCCCGGCCGGCTCACCTCGCTCGCGATCATGGCGTGGCTCCTGGACGAGACCCCGCTGGCCGTCCGCGCCGCCGACGAGGCCTTCGATCGCTGGGAGCTGCGAGGACCACTGCCGGAGGGTTTGGGCGGCGCGGTCGCCTGGGCCTATGTGGAACAAGGAAGATGGGGACAGGCCCGCGAGGTCTGCGCCCGCACCACCGCGGTCGGTTCGACCAGCGGCCTCGACCACGCCGTGGCATGTGCGGCCGCGGCGGATGCCACCGTACTGGCCTTCCAGGGCGACGTGTCGGCGGCCCGCTCGCGAGCCGCGGACGCGTTCGCCCTGATCGATCCGCTGGAGAGCCGCGCGGTGTCCGTCTTCGCCCGTCGCGCGCTCGGTGCCGCGGCGGTCGCGGCCGGCTCCTACGAGACCGCGTACGACCAACTTCGCATGGTTTTCACGGCGCAGGGCGAGCCCGTGCACTACCACGCGTCCTACCCGGCGCTCGCCGATCTGGCCGCCGCCGCGGTGCGCGCCGGCCACCGCGAGGAGGCAGCCGCGATCGTCGAGCGTTCCGCACGCGCGCTCGCGGACAACGCCTCACCCCGCCTGCGCGCGCTGATCAGCCGAGCTCGTGGCCTGCTGGGGGACCCCGAGGACGCCGAGCCGCACTTCCGGGCGGCCCTGGCGGACCCGGTTCTGGAGCACTGGCCCTTCGAACGCGCCCAGACTCTGCTGGACTTCGCCGAGTGGCTGCGGCGCCGTCGGCGCATCGCGGAGGCACGGGCGCCGCTCACGGAGGCTCTGGAGACCTTCCGTCGCCTGGGCGCGCGCCCGTGGATCGAGCGCGCCCGGGCCGAATCGCGTGCCGCCGGCCTCGATGTCACGGACCCGGCCCCCGACTCGCTCGCCGGACTCTCCCCGCAACAGCGGCAGATCATCGGACTCGCCGCCCGTGGGCTGACCAACCGCGAGATCGGTGAGAGGCTTTTCCTCTCCCCGCGCACGGTCGGCTCGCACCTCTACCGCAGCTTCCCCAAACTGGGCATCACCGCCCGCTCCCAGCTGCGAGACCTCATCGAGGGCCCTCTCCCGATCCGCTGAGGACGGGACGCGGGACCTGCGCGTGAGTGCCGTACTCGGTCAGTCGTCGATGCCGGAGCGCTCGGCGCCCGCGACGATGTGGCGCTGCAGCACCAGGAAGACCACCAGCAGGGGCAGGATCGAGACGGCGGCGGCGATGAAGAGCTCGTGGAGGTTGACGGTCTGGGCTGTGGTGAAGGTGGCGAGTGCGACCTGCGCGGTCCAGGCGTCGCGGTCCTGGCCGATCACCAGCGGCCACAGAAAGGAGTTCCAGGAGCCGATGAAGACGATCGCGCCGACGGCGGCGAAGACCGGCCGGGTGTTGGGCACGACGATCCGCCAGAACGTACGCCAGTAGCCGAGCCCGTCCACCCTGGCAGCGTCCTCCAGTTCGCGAGGGAAGCCGAGGAAGTACTGGCGGAAGAGGAAGACCGCCAAGGCGCTGAAGAGGGTCGGAATGATCAGTCCGCGCAGGGTGGAGATCCAGCCGAGCGCGGAGACCAGGACGAAGCTGGGGACGAACGTGACGGCGGACGGGATCATGAGGGTGACCAGGAACGCGTAGAAGACGTGATTCGCGTAGGGGTATTCGATGCGGGCCAGGCCGTATCCGGCAAGCGAGGCGAGCAGCAGGGTTCCGGCGGTGGTGAGGACGGCGATCACGGCCGAGTTCCACAGGGCGTGCGCCATGGGGACGCTGCTGTCGTCGAACAGCTCCCGGAGGTTTTCCCAGTGCAGGCTGTCCGGGAAGAACGTCCACTCGGTCCCGGTGATGTCCGCCTCGGCGGCCAGTCCGTTGCGTATCAGCAGGTAGAACGGGATGAGGAAGAGCCCGGCGAGCGCGATGAGCAGGACGAGCCGCAGTCCGCGGGCGAACCGCTGGAAGGCCTGGCTCGTCTGGAGGGCGCGGCTCGTGGAGTGCGGTGCCGGACCGCTCGTGGGGTGTCGTCGCATGGGTCAGTCCTCCCGGCGTCCGAGACCGAACCAGCGTGCCTGGACCACCGTCACGACGGCGATGATCAGCGCGAGGATCACGGCGCCCGCGCTGCCGAGCCCCAGGTTCTGCCCTTGGCCGAGTGCGGCGTAGTACAGGTAGACCAGGGGCGGTCTGGCGTAGGGCGGGTAACCGCCGGCCGTGGACAGCAGGTTGTAGAACTCGTCGAAGGCCTGGAAGGCGTTGACCACCAGGAGCAGGACGACGGCGACGGAGGTCGCGCGCAGTTGCGGGAAGGTGATGTGCCGGAAGACCTGCCAGCCGGGGCGGGCGCCGTCGACCGCGGCGGCCTCGTAGAGGGTGGGTGGGATGCGCTGGAGCCCGGCCAGCAGGATCACCATGTAGAAACCGGCCTGGAGCCACAGTCGTACGGTCACGATGACCAGCCAGTACCAGGGCGGTCTGGTGGTCGACAGCCAGGCGATGCCGGAGCCGTCGAACCAGCCCAGCACCGTGTTCGCCAGCCCGTACCGCACCCCATTGAAGATCGAGAGCTTCCAGATGATCGCGGCGACGACGTAGGAGCAGGCGGTCGGCAGGAAGAAGACGGACCGGAAGAACGCCTGGGCGAAGCGCAGCCGGTGCACCATCAGCGCGAGTGAGAGCGCGAGGGCGTATGTCGCCGGAACGATGAAGAGGGAGAAGACCGCGAAGGTGGTGAGGCTGGAGGTGAAGGAGGGGTCGCCGAGGATTTCGGTGTAGTTGTCCAGACCCACGAACTCGGTCGGGGTCACCGTGTTGTGGGCGTCGAAGAAGCTCAGCCACACGCTCCACACCAGTGGTACGTACGTGAAGAGGGCGAGCCCGGCGGCGAAGGGGCCGACGAAGGCCCAGAACCACAGGTAGCGGTTCTGGGGCCCGCGCAGCCGCTGCCCAAGTGACGTGCCGTTTTTGTGAGATGGACCGTTTTTGTGAGATGGACCGTTTTTGTGAGCTGTCCGGGTGGCTATGACCGCACCCGCTTCAATTCGGCCTTCGTCGTGGCGATGACCGGCCTGAGCTGTGCGGCCGGGTCGGCGCCGTCGGTGATGATCCGGCTCAGGGCGTCCTGGTAGGCGGTCCGGCTCTTGTCGGTCCACAGCAGCGGCTGTGCGTATCCGTGGTCGGTCGTGAACCGTACGGCTTCGGCCGCCGCGCCCTCGGTGAGTCTGGCCGCCTTCTTCGCCAGCGAGATCCGGGCGGGAATGTGGAAGCCGTACGAGAGCGCGAAGTCCTCCTGAAAGTCGGTGCGTTCGACCCACAGCCACTTCACATACGCCTTCGCGGCGTCGATTTGGCCGCTCCGCGTGCTGACGGCCGCGCCGTAGGCGCCGACCGGGACCGACGGCCTGCCCCGGGGGCCGTCCCCGGGGAAGGGCAGGACGCCGAAGTCGTCGCCGAGCGCCTTACTGATCTGCGGCAGGGCCCACAGTCCCGTCCACTGCATGGCGGTCAGCCCCTGGATGAACGCGGACGGGTCGGACCAGTCGGTGGGAGCGCCGAGCAGGAGGGAGCCGTCGGCGCGGAACCGGTGCAGTTTGCCGAGGGTCTTGGCGGCCCGTGGGTCGTCGAAGCCGACCTCTCCGCCGGAGGTGACCGGTTCCAGGCCGGCGGCGCGCAGCGGGGTGGCACCGAGGACACCCGCGCCGCCGTCGTTGCCGAGGAAGAGGCCCTTGACGTCCTTCGTCGTCAACGCCTTCGCGGCGTCGATCAGTTCGTCAAGGGTCCGCGGCGCCCGGACACCGGCCTTGTCCAGCAGACTCCTGCGGTAGTAGAGCAGTTGCGTGTCGATGACCTGCGGGATGCCGTAGACCTTGCCCTGATACGTCTTGGGGGCGAGCACCGCGGGATTGAAGTCGTCCCGCACGCCCGTCAGCAGGTCACTGAGATCGGCTACCTGACCTCCCCGGATCTGGTCCAGGGTCGGCCCGCCCTCGAAGACGTCCGGCGCGTTGTTGGTGAGCAGTGCCGCGGCCGTCTGCTGGTCGTAATTCCCGGGCCGCCACTGGACGTTGACCCGCGCCTTCCGGTAGGCGGCCGCGTAGCGCTTCACCGCCTGTTCGGTGCCGGCCTCGCCGTACTGGTGATACCACTGATCGAGCGCGGAGCCACCGCCCGCTCCCCCGCCACGGCCGGTGTTGGAGCCGCAGGCGGCGGTCAGCGCGAGGGCACCGGAGACGGACAGCAACTGCCGACGGCTGAGGCGGGTGGTGGAGGACCTTGAGTGGCGCATGGTTCATCAGTGTGACGGCGATGTGTGTAAGCAATATTGCCCGCGTGTGAAGCGTCTCCGATGTGTCCGCGGGCGGCCCGGCCCGTCAGCGGTCAGTTGACCCCGTTCAGCGGGCTCATGAAAGTTCAGCCGAATGGATGACGCGAGAGCAATGCGAGCAGTCGCGCTGATGTCTTCGGCATGACCCCATATCGCCCCGAGAAGCGGACACATCCTGACCGCTTCTCCTGCGACTGTTGTCTCGTGCCGGACAACGAGAACCACCGGAAGGACCCGATCAGCATGACCCCCACGACCGCGCCCGACCCAGCCCGCGACGCCGAGCGGGCCGACCTGCTCGCCGCGCTCGCGACCGCGCGATCCGCCCTGATCAACACGGTGCGCGGGCTCGACGACGAACAGGCCGGCCAGCACCCGACGGCCGGCGAACTGTGCCTGGGCGGGCTGATCAAGCACGTCGCGTCCATGGAGGAAGGATGGACGCGCTTCATGGTCGAGGGCCCGTCGGCGATGCGCTACGACCTGCCCGACGGTGTCAGCTGGGACGACATCGCGGCCGGCACCGCACGCGAGTTCCCGCAGTGGGCGATCGACCACCGCGACGACTTCCGGATGCTGCCCGGCGAGACGCTGGCCGGGATCCTCAAGCGTTACGAGGAGGTCGCCGCCCGGAGCGAGGAGGTCATCGCCTCCGTGCCCGATCTGTCGGCGACGCACCCGCTGCCGGAGGCGCCCTGGAACGAGCCGGGAGCGGTGCTCAGCGCGCGCGGGGTGCTGATGCACCTCATCGCCGAGACCGCCCAGCACGCCGGGCACGCGGACATCCTGCGCGAGACGATCGACGGCCAGAAGTCGACCTGACCGGCGGCGGACCAGGACCGGGCGGCGGCTGCCCGCCGGCCGTCCGGTCCTGGCCTCGCGACTTGTCCTCGGGACTTGTCAATCAAGACGCGTACGGAACGTGTACGGATTCGAAGGGAACGGCGTCACCGTGAAGATGTGCGAGCCGGGGCGGACCGGTTTTCAGGTCAGCCCCTACTGCCTGGGCGCCATGATGTTCGGACAGGCCGGTGACACCGACCGCGACGACTGCGTCCGGATCGTCCACCGGGCACTGGATCCGGCGATCGTCGAGGCACGGTGGGTCGCCGACCGGATCGCCGAGCGGAAGCGTGTCGCGGGCGTGACCCGATGACCGTTCTCGACACCCGAGCGCTCAACCGCGCCACGCTGGCCCGGCAGTTGCTGCTCGATCGCGCCGACGTACCGGTCCTCGACGCCGTCGCGCACCTCGGCGGTCTGCAGGCGCAGGAACCCCAGGAACCGTTCGTCGGGCTATGGTCGCGGCTGCGCGCGTTCGACCCGGCGGTGCTCTCGGACCTGCTGACCGGGCGGCGCGTGGTGCGGACCCATCTGATGCGCCGCACCGTCCACCTCGTCACCGCCGACGACGCGCTGGCCTGGCGGGCCCGCCATGACGCCATGCTGCGCCAGCGGGTACTCGGAACCTATCGCCGCGAGCTCCACGGGACGGACCTCGACGAGCTCGCGGCGGCGGGCCGGGCGGTCATGGCCGACGACGAGCCCCGCTCGATGACCGAGCTCGCGCGAGCGCTCGCCGAGCGCTGGCCGACGCCGGGGACGCGGGCACTGGGCGAAATGCTGATCGCCGCCCTCGTCCCGATGGTGCAGCTGCCGCCGCGCGGGCTCTGGCGGACAAAGGGAGGGGTGCGCAATGTCCTGCTCTCGTCCTGGCTGGGTCGCGAGATCGACCCGCCGTCCCCGGACGGCTCGGATCCCGTGGGCCAGGCGCTGGTACGGCGCTACCTGGCCGCGTTCGGCCCAGCGGCCTCGGCCGACCTGCGCGCCTGGTGCGGCCTCGCCGGGCTGCCGGCCGCGGTGGCCGCGATACGCGAGGAACTGGTGACCGTCCGCGACGAGCGAGGCCGGGAACTGCTTGACCTCCCCGACGCGCCCCGTCCCGACCCCGACACGCCCGCCCCGGTGCGGTTCCTGCCGGCGTTCGACAACGCGATCCTCGGCTACCACGACCGCGGCCGGATCATCGACGACGCCCACCGCGGGCTGTCGGTCACCGGCGCGCGCGTTGTCCTGGTCGACGGCCGGGTAGCCGCGACGTGGAGTGTCACGGCCGGCACCGTGATGGTCACCCCGCTGCGCCGCTTCTCCCCGGCCGACCGCACCGCCACGGCCGAACAGGGACGGGCGCTGGCGTCGTTCCTCTCCGACAACGACAGCCACCGCGTACAGATCGCCGATGCTCCCGGCTGATCAGGAACCGGCCGCGGTGTGCGGAAGGGAACGGCCTGGTCAACGGTCGAATGATCGGATCGCCCCGCCGTACAGTCGCCCCGCCGTGCAAACGCGTCGAGGCCCGGGCAACCCGGCGTAACCGGCTCCATCAGCCGGTGATCTTCATCTGGAAGCCCACACCATGATCACGAAGGATCGGACCGTACCACTGCGGGACAGCCCTCAGCCTCTGGTGAGAGGCAGCCGGACGGCCGGCGGAAGCGGCGTCAGGACGGGGTTCGCCTGGAACGACTGGATCATCAGGGCCGCGAAGCGTCGCGACGCCGCCACCCGCATCCCGGGTGACTCGGCGCGGATGCCTTCGTTCGCCATCAGCGCCAGGCTGATGTCCTCCAGCACGAAATCCCCCCGCAAGGGCCCCGCTTCCATCGCGCGCCGCACCAGTTCGCGCAGCAGACGCAGCGTGCGATCGCGGTCCGCGGCGAACTCGACCGCCTGGGGAAGCCGCGAGGTGAACGCGCGGGCGAAGCCCCGGTCGAGGGCATGAATCTCCATGAGCCTCTCGATCACCAGGCAGAACCCGCTCCACGGGTCGTCCGCCGCCAGGCCCTCCTCCACGACCGCCGAGCAAGAGGCCATCTGCTCGGCAAAAGCCTCGGTCAGCAGCGCTTCCTTGGTCTGGAAGTGCCTGTAGACGGTCGCGACCCCGACCTCGGAGCGCCGGGCGATCTCCCGGATCGGCACGTCAAGGCCCTCGGCGGCGAAGGCCAGGCGAGCGACCGCGAGGATGCGCTCGCGGTTGTCGCGGGCGTCCGAGCGGAGCTTCGTTATCACTTGAGCCGTCACCACTCTCACTTTAGCCAAACGGACGGGGTGCTCCGTTACGTTCGGCGCATGAGAGCGATTCAATTCACTGAGTACGGCCCGCCCGGTGTTGTGCACATCGCCGAGGTGGCGGCGCCACACGCCGGACCTGGCGAGATCCGTGTCGCCGTGCGGGCGTCCGGAGTCTCGGCCGGGGAAATGCGCATCCGCTCCGGGACGCTGCGGGACGTGGTGCCCACGACGTTCCCCTATCGGACCGGATTCGACGCCGCGGGCGTGGTGGACGAGGTCGGCGACGGCGTCACGGGCGTGGGCATCGGCGACGAGGTGTTCGGCATGACCGATTCGACCGCGCGCGGCGCCAATGCCGACTTCGCGGTCCTGGCCGCCTGGGCGCCCAAACCGGCCGCGTGGAGCTGGGAGGAAGCGGGCGGCGCGGCGGGCAGCGTCGAGACGGCCACCCGGGTCCTCGACCGGCTCGCGGTCGGCGGCGGGCACACCGTGCTCGTACAGGGCGCGGCCGGTGGGGTGGGCGCCATCGCCGTCCAGCTCGCGGTCGCCCGCGGCGCCACCGTCATCGGTACGGCGAGCGAGCGCAACCACGACTTCCTGCGCTCCCTGGGCGCGGAGCCGACGACGTACGGGACGGGGCTCGTCGAACGGATCCGCGCGCTGGCACCGGCAGGCGTGGACGCGGTGTTCGACTGCGCCGGAGGGACGCTGCCCGACCTCATCGCCATCGCAGGCGACGCGGCGCGCGTGGTGACGATCGCCGACCTCACCGCGGCGGCCCACGGGGTACACCTGTCGCACGGCACGCCGGCCGACGACACGGGCGGGACCTTGGGAACCCACGCCGACCCGCTGGCGTCGTACGGCCTCGCGATCGCCGTCACGCTCGCCGGCGAGGGCCGGCTGCGGGTACCGGTCGCGGCGGCGTTCCCGCTCGCCGAGGCCGCCGCCGCGCACGAACTGAGCGAAAGCCGGCACGCTCGCGGAAAGATTGTGCTGGTGAACTGATCGGACGCCCGTGGCCGGCGGGGACGATTCGGTCACGGGCAAGTAGCTGGTAGCTGGTAGCCCTCGGCGGTACCGGCTCCCGCGTCGAGGTCAGCGGCGCGGGGGCCCTTTCTATCTCTGGGGCCCTCTCTATCTGGGGCCCTCTCTATCTCTGGTTAGAGGGCGTGATCGTCCTGAGGCCTGATGCCCACGGTCCGCACGTGACCGTAGCGTGGTGCACCTCATGGAACGAACTGATAACCGGTTTCTCCCGGTCGTGCTGCTCGGTGTCCAGGCCGCCGTGTGGCCCGGGTACGCGCTGTCGCGTGGCGCCACCCCCACGGCCGCGCACCTCCTCGCGGCCGCCCTGGTAGGCGGTCTGGTCGCCGCCGCGCTCGCGGTCCGCCGCACCCGCCCGGTGCCCGCCCTCATCCTGGTCGCCGCCGCCTGCGCGGTCGGCGCGGGGCCTCTGCCCACGGGCGCGGTGGCTGTGCTCGGCACCGCGGGTGTCGCGCTGGCCCTGTTCACGGTGGCCACTGAGCGGGACACCGTCACCGCGCTGCTGTGCGTGGCGACGCTCGCGGTCTGGCAGCTCGTGCACGGCCTGAGCCTGCACGGTCTCGGCGGCGGCCAGGGCCTCGACCTCGTCCTCACCACGCTGCTCTACGCGACCGCCACCGGTACGGGGCTGTTTCTGCGGCGGCTACGGACCGCTCGGCAAGCCGCCGAACGGCGTCTGCACCGCGCGGAGGACGAGCGGCACCGGCTTCCGGCGGCGGAACGACGCCGCATGGAAAGGGAGTTGCACGATGTCAGCGCGCACCACCTCACAGCGGTGGTCGTGACGGTCGAGGCGGCGCTCGGGCTGCGCGAGCGCCGGCCCGAGCTGGCCGACAAGGCAGTGGAGTTCGCCGCCGAGACCGGCCGCGAGGTGACCCGGGCGCTGAGCGCGGTGAGGGCCCCGACACCCACGCCGGAGGATCTTCCGGCGCCGGAGGAGCGACTGCGGGAGCTCGTCGCCGGCTTCCGTGCCCTGGGGCAGCCGGTGACCTGTGAGGCCGAGGCCCTGCCGGACGGGTCCGTCGGCGACGCCGCGTACGGCATTGTCCGCGAAGCGCTGACCAATGTGGTTCGCCACGCCTCCGGCGCCCCCACCACCGTGCGATGCGCCTACGGCGACGCCCAGACGGACATCGTGGTGCGCAACGCTCCGCCGGACTCGTCCGGCACCGGTACGCCGCGCGGCAAAGGACTCGGGGGCGGGAACGGCCAGAACTTCCTGCGCGGCCGGGCGCGGGAGGCGGGCGGCACGCTCACCAGCGGGCCGACACCGGACGGAGGGTGGGAGGTGCGCGCGGTCCTGCCTGGGCGGAACAGGACAGCGCCGTCGGCATCGGTTCCGCGCACGTACCGCCTCGCTCAGTTCGCCGCCGCCGCGGGGCTGTGCCTCCAGCCGTTGCTGCCGTTCCTGATCATCCGGGAGAGTACGACGCCCGCCGGGCCGGGGGTCTCCGCCGGTGCGCTCTTCGCGCTGCTCGCCACGGCGCAGGTGCTCACCCTGCTGTGGCTGCGGCAGGCTCCGCGGACCGCACTGATCGTGCTGCTGGCCCTCGCCGGGCTCTGGCCGGCGGCGATGTCCGCGAGCGGGTACGCGGGGCCGGTGCTCCTGCCGCCGGGGCTGAGCATGCTCGCCACCTGCGTGGCGCTCGCCATGGTGGCGGCCGGCGCCTCGGAGCATGGCCTCTCCCCCGCGCACCGGCCCGGTCCGAACAGGACGGTGGCGGTGCCGCGGCGGGCCGGGAGCCTGGCCTTACCGCGTCGGGCCGTACCGGTAGTGGCCGCTGTCGTACACGCGGCCGCGGTGATCGCCGCCGTACTGGCCCGTGGTGTCACCTCCCCGGCCTGGGCGGTCGTCGGGGCCGCGACCCCCACGGCGGCGTCGGCGGCTGCCGTCGCCTGGTCCATCGGCACCTGGTACGGGAAGAGCCGGCGAGCCGCCCGCGACACGGATCAGGACCGTCTCGCGGCCTGGACGGAGGAAGCGGTCCGGGACGCGTGGGCCGAACGCCGCCGCATCACCGTCGGGCTGGAGACCACCGTGCTGGCACGCACGGCCGAAGTGGTCGAGGAGGCGGAGGCGGGGCGGCTCGCGCAGACAGCGGAACGGGCCCGCGACGCCTTGACCGCCATGCGGTCGCTGCTCGAAACCGTCCGCGACGGGGAACCACACGCCGAACTCCGGCCGCAACCCACGCTCCAGGCCCTCGACCTGCTCGTCAGCCAGTGCCGGGCCACCGGCCGCCAGGTGGAGATACGGCTCACCGACCGGGTGCCGGAACGGCTGCCGGCAGAGGTGGACATCGCCGCCTACCGTGCCGCCGAGACCATTCTGCAGGCCGGCGGGGACGAGCCGGCGGTGGTCGTCCTCGACGCCGCGGACCGCGTCCTGACCCTCACCGCGACCGGCGTGTCCCACGCCACCCGCCTCGCGGCACGCCGGCGGTTGGTGACGCGGGCCGCCGCCCTTGGCGGCACCCTGACCACCGAACAGCCGGACACGGTCCTGTTGCGTCTGCCCTTGAGCACCGACCAGGAGGAAGCCCAATGACCCTCACCGTGTTGGTCGTCGACGACCAGACAGTCGTCCGGGCGGGCTTCGCGGCCGTCATCGACGCCGAGCAGGACATGACCGTCGTCGGCGAGGCGGGCGACGGCGCCGCCGCCGTGAGCCTCGCCGAACAGCTCGCGCCGGACGTGATCGTCATGGACGTACGAATGCCCGGACTCGACGGCATCACCGCCACCCGGATCATCACCGGGCGCGACAATCCGCCTCGCGTCCTCGTGCTGACCACGTTCGACCTCGATGCCTACGTCTTCGAAACGCTGCGCGCCGGTGCGTCCGGCTTCCTGCTCAAGGACGTGCAGGCAGCCGAACTGCTGCACGGCATCAGGGTCGTGGCCGGCGGGGAGAGCGTTCTCGCCCCGTCCGCCACCCGCCGGCTCATCGGCCACTACGCGGCCGACCGGCCCGCCGGGCCGCGGGCCGGGCAGGACGCGGCGAGCCTGGACCGGCTGACCGCACGGGAGCGCTTCGTCCTCACCCTGGTCGCCTCGGGGCTGAACAACGCGGAGATCGCCGCCGAACTCGACATCACCGTCGGCACCGTCAAGTCCCATGTGAACGCGCTGCTGCGCAAACTCGGGGTACGTGACCGGGTGCGGGCGACCATCCTCGCGTACGACCTGGGCCTCGTCCGCGTGACCCCGCCCGGCACCCACCTGTGACGCCCCCGCGGCCGTCCGCCACCCACCACCACCGAAAGCAGCGTTGAAGCCATGAGCACCGCACACGAGGAGAGCACTGTCATGACCGACTCCGACTCCGAGTCGACACACCCGGTCCTGCGTACCGTGCGCCACGCGCTCGGCAGCGTTCTCGCTCGCGTCTACCTCGCCGTATGCGCGATCCTGACCGTCTGGGCCGTGGTGGTGAGCCTCGGCGACAACCCCGACGCCTCGTTCGCCGGAGTTGTGCCGCTGATCGCCACCGCGCCGCTGAGTCTGATCGTGATCGTGCTGCCGGACCACACCTCCATGATCTTCGTCGCGATCGGTCTCGGCGCCCTGGTGAACGCCGTGGTCATCGGCTGGTGCGCCCGCGCGCTGGGGCGGTGAGAGCCGTCCGTATCAGACCGCGGGGGCCGGGTAGGTCGGGTATTCCACCCCGGATACGTGCTGGACGACGCGGATGACCTGGCAGGAGTAGCCGAACTCGTTGTCGTACCAGAGGTAGAGGATCGCGTTGTCGCCCTCGACCTTCGTGGCACCGGCGTCGACGATCGAGGCGTGGCGCGAGCCGATGAAGTCGCTGGAGACCGCGTCGGGGGCGCTGATGAAGTCGATCTGACGCTTGAGCGGAGAGTTCAGCGACACGTTACGGAGGTGGTCGAGGACCTCCTCGCGGTCGGTCTCGCGCGCGAGTCGCAGGCTGAGGATCGCGATCGAGACATCCGGTACCGGGACGCGGATGGAGCTGCCGGTGATCCTTGCCTTGAGGCCGGGCAGCGCCTTGGCGACGGCGGAGGCGGCACCGGTCTCGGTGATGACCATGTTGAGAGGCGCCGACCGGCCGCGGCGGTCGGACGGATGGTAATTGTCCAGCAGGTTCTGGTCGTTGGTGAACGAGTGGACGGTCTCCACGTGGCCGCGCAGGACGCCGTATTCGTCCGCCATAGCCTTCAGCGGCGGGACGATCGCGTTGGTGGTGCAGGACGCGCAGGACAGGATCCGCTCGTCCGGCTTGATCATGTCGTGGTTGACGCCATGGACGACATTGGGGACGTCGCCCTTGCCGGGCGCGGTCAGGACGACCTTGTCGATGCCGGGGCGGAGGTGTTTCGACAGGCCCTCGCGGTCACGCCACCTGCCGGTGTTGTCGATGAGGATGGCGTCCTTGATGCCGTACGCCGTGTAGTCCACCGACGTCGGGTCGTCGGAGTAGATCACCTTGATCTCGTTGCCGTTGGCGATGATCTTGCTGTTCGCCTCGTCGACGGTGATCGTGCCCTGGAACTGACCGTGGACGGAGTCACGGCGCAGCAGCGAGGCGCGCTTGACGATGTCCTGGCCGGCGCCCCTGCGTACGACGATGGCGCGAAGCCGCAGGCCGTTGCCGGAGCCCGTCTTCTCGATGAGCAGACGGGCGAGGAGCCGGCCGATGCGGCCGAACCCGTAGAGGACGACATCGCGCGGCTCGCGGCGCTCGATCTTGTTGTCACCTGTCGCGCCCGCGACGGCCTCGGCGGTGAACTCTTCCTCCGAGAGGCCGCGATGGTCGGCCTTGTACGTCGCGGCGAGCATGCCGATGTCGATCTGCGAAGGGCCGAGATCGAGTGTGGTGAGAGCTCGCAGGAACGGAAGCGTCTGCGTGACGGATAGCTCCTCGCCGGCGATCTGCCGGGCGAATCGGTGGGTCTTGAGGATGCTGACCACCGACTTGTTCACCAAGGAGCGGCTGTGGAGCAGGACCGTGATGTCCCGTTCCCGGTGCAGCTTCCCGATGATCGGGATCATCGCCTCCGCGATCTCCTCGCGGTTCTTCCAGTTGGTGAACGATTCCTCAGCGACAGTCACAGATTTTATCTTTCGAGCTAGGCGGCGCTCATATGGTAACCCCTCGATGTTTTGGTCATTCGGACGGTGCCACCTGAGCCGTTCGCCCCGTGCGCGTGACCGTAGCCGCGCCGGCCGTTCACTTGAGCACTTCTGGACCGCCTTGCCGGGAGCGCGGAAGGTGAGATCTCTCCGGATCGCGGGGGATTGATGCCATGTCGGACGACCCGGCGGTCGGCGATCCCGGCGACCGTCGCGGTGTCCCGGCCGCGTCCTTGCGGACGGCGCCGGGGTCAGATCCCGGGTCCGTACCCGGGGTCGGGGTGCCGGCGGGGGCTCCACCACTCGGTGAGCCCCCACACCCCGAGCGCCAGCGCGGCCACGGCCGCGAGCGCCGCGAGCCAAGGACGGTGCACCCACCTCGTGGTCAGCGCCCAGGCGAGGAGCGGAACCAGAGCGCCACCGAGCACGATGAGCGGCAGATCGACATAGAGCACGCTCAGATCGCGGGCGTGGCCCTCGAATCCACCGTCGATACTGAAGGCGGCCCGCGGTGCCCAGACGAGCGCCGCTGTCGTCGCACCGAGGCCGGCGAGGAGGCAGCCGGCGGCGACCCGGAGCTCCGAGTTCATCCGCGTGGTCCCTGACGTGGTTCGTTCGCTCATGCCTGCGACGGACGCGACGGCGCGGTGCGTGGTTCCGCCGGGCCTGCCGGATCTCGCGTACTCCGCGGCGGGGTGCGCGCCGTGCGTGAGTCCCGATGCGGTGTTGAGAGCCGACGCGGTGCTGAGTCCCGATGCGTTATCGCCGTGCGTCACCTTGGGACGCCGTGCCGGGCGCGCCCGCCCGCAGTCCGTCCATCACGAGGTCCAGCAGTCGCGTCGCGCGCGGCTGCCAGTCGCTGTGCGGGTCGAGCTGCCACAGCCCGGCGATGGCGAGCACGAAGTCGTCGGGGGTCAGCCCCGGGCGGATCGTGCCGGCCTCCTCGTTCGCGTTCAGCAGGAGCGTGAACGCCCGGGTCACCGGGCCGTGGCCCAGCTGGGCCAGGCCGCCGTGCTCACTGGTGGCGTTGCGCAGCGCGGCGGCGAGGCCCGCCTTGGCCATGGCGTACTGGGCCAGGCGGTCCATCCACTCTCTCAGGGCCCGGTCGGGTGCGCGGGTCTGGAGCAGTTGGGCAGCGGTGTCCGCGACCTGCTGCATCTCGTAACGGTAGACCTCCAGGACGAGGGCTTCGCGGTTGGGAAAATTGCGGTAGAACGTCCCTTGCCCGACGCCCGCCTTCTTCGCGATCACGCTCAGCGGGGCGTCCGCGGCTCGCGTCAGCTCGACCAGCGCGACCTCCAGAATGCGCTCGCGATTCCGTTGCGCGTCCGCGCGCAGCGCCGCCTCTTCCCGCACTCTTCCCCCTTTCGGTCGCACTCGCACTTCTCCCGGAATCACAGCCAAGCGCTCCGGAAACACGGCCAAGCCCGGCCTTGCTAACCGGACAACTGTCCGTTAGGTTCGATGACGAACGGACAACTGTCCACTTAGGTCCACCATAGCGGAACAACCGGCCAGTGTGGCCGACCCGTGCCCTCTCCCTCCCGGCCGTCTGCCGGGAACGTCTCGTTCGACGCGCATCAGCAATGCGAAAGAAGGCTGATCATGGCCCCAGCCCCCTTCTCGACGTCCAGCGCCATCACCCTGAACATCAATGGCGAGAAGTACACGCTGCCCGTCGACCATCGCACCACCCTGCTCGACGCCCTGCGTGAGCATCTTGATCTGACCGGCACCAAAAAGGGCTGTGACCAGGGCCAATGCGGTGCCTGTACGGTGCTCCTCGACGGGCGCCGGGCGGTTTCCTGCCTTCAGCTCGCGGTCGCGGCCGAAGGGCGCGCGATCACCACCATCGAAGGTGTGGCCGACGGTGAGCGGCTGCATCCGGTACAGCAGGCCTTTCTCGATCTCGACGGCTATCAGTGCGGTTACTGCACACCGGGGCAGATCTGTTCGGCGCTCGCGGTGATCGAGGAGCACGCGGCGGGCTGGCCGAGCGCCGTGACCGACGATGTCCGGCCCGAAGCGGGGGTGCCCGCGCTCACCGCCGAGGAGATCCGCGAGCGGATGAGCGGCAACCTGTGCCGCTGTGGCGCCTACGTGTCGATCGTGCGGGCGGTCGCGCGGGCGGCGGAGGCGGCCGAGGCCGAGGCCGAGACGGCAAAGGCCGAGACGGCCACGGTCGGGGCCGAGGTCAAGGAGGCGGCGGCATGAGGGAATTCGGCTACGAACGTGCCTTCGACGTCTCCGGCGCGGTCGCCCTGCTCGGCGCCGCTCCCGAGGCCCGCTTCCTGGGCGGCGGCACCAACCTCATCGACCTGATGAAGGCCGGTGTGGAAAGGCCCGCGCTGCTTGTCGACGTACGCGAACTCCCGCTTGACGGAATCGAGTTCACCCGCGACGGTGGGCTGCGCATCGGCGCGACCGTCACCAACAGCGATCTCGCGGCCCACCCCGACGTACGGCGTCACTACCCGGCATTGGCGCAGGCCGTCCTGGCCGGGGCCTCGGGACAGCTGCGCAACATGGCCACGGTCGGCGGGAATCTGCTCCAGCGGACCCGCTGCGGCTACTTCAGCGACCTCAGCGAACCGTGCAACAAGCGTGCCCCTGGCAGCGGTTGCCCCGCCCTCGCGGGTGAGCACCACAATCACGCGATCCTCGGCGCCTCCGAGCACTGCGTCGCCACCCATCCCTCGGACATGGCGGTCGCGCTCGCCGCCTTCGACGCCGTCGTCTCGTACGAAACGGCCGACGGACCGGGCGAGTCGCCGATCGCCGAGTTCTACCGGCCGGTGGGCGACACCCCACACATCGAGACCGCCCTGCCGCCCGGCGCGCTGATCACCGGCGTCACACTGCCGCCGGCCCCGGTCGCCGCGCACTCGCGGTACCGGAAGGTGCGCGAGCGCGCCTCGTACGCGTTCGCGATCGGCTCGATCGCCGCCGCGCTCGACGTCCGGGACGGCGCCGTACGCGAAGTGCGCCTGGCGTTCGGGGCGGTCGCGTCCCGGCCGTGGCGGGCCCGTGCGGCCGAGCGGGTACTGATCGGCGGCCCGGCGAGCGCGGAGGCGTTCGCCGCCGCCGCGGATGCCGAACTGGACGCCGCCGAGGCGCTTCCCGAGAACGGATACAAGGTGACGTTGACGCGCAACCTCGTCGTGGCCGTGCTGACCGAACTCACCGAGGAGGCGGCCCGATGACACCACCGGCACCGACGACACCGACCACGACGACCGGTATCTCCGCCGTGACGCGAGCCGTCGGCTCCGCCCACACCCGGGTGGAGGGCCGCGACAAGGTCACCGGGGCGGCCCGCTACGCCGGCGAGATCCCCTTCGCCGAACTCGCGCACGGCTGGCTGGTGTTGTCGACCGTCGCCCGCGGCCGTATCCGCTCCGTCGAGGACTCCCCCGTCCTTGCCATGCCCGGCGTCCTCACCGTGCTGCACCACGGGAACGCGCCGCGCGTCGAGACCGACTACATAGGCATCCTGGGCCGGCCGAACCCGGTCCTCGGGATCTTCCAGCACGACCGTGTCCCCTTCGCGGGATGGCCGGTGGCGCTGGTCGTGGCCGAGACGTCCGAGCAGGCCAGGGAGGCCGCCGAGGCGCTGGTGGTGCGCTACGACGAGGAGCCGCACGACGTCGCGTTCTTCGCCGGACACTCCGGCGCGTACACGCCGGAGAGCAACCCGATGGTCCAGGCGGAGACGGAGAAGGGGGACCTGGCGGCCCAGCTCGACGCGTCCGCCGTCGTCGTGGACGAGGAGTACACCACTCCTGAGGAGCACCACAACGCGATGGAGCCGCACGCGGCGACGGCCCGCTGGGACGGCGGGCGGCTCGACGTCCTCGACTCCAACCAGGGCAGCACCTGGGTGGCGACCGAACTCGCGAAGCTCTTCTCCCTCGACCCGGCCTCGGTACGGGTACGGTCCGAACATGTCGGCGGCGGCTTCGGGTCGAAGGGTCTCAGCCCGCACCAAGTGGCCGCGGTGATGGCCACGACCGTCCTTCACCGCCCGGTGCGTGTCGTGCTGACTCGCCGTCAGATGTTCTCTCTCGTCGGCTACCGCAGCCCCACGGCGCAGCGGATCAGGCTCGGCGCCGACGCCGACGGCCGACTGCGCGCCTTCGACCACCAGGCACTGAGTCTTACGTCGACCGTGCACGAATTCGTCGAGTCCAGCGCCGTGCTGGGACGCGTACTGTACGACGCCGACGCCCACCACACGCTCCACCGGCTCGTACGGCTCGACGTGCCGACCCCGTCCTGGATGCGCGCGCCGGGCGAGGCACCGGGATCCTTCGCCCTCGAATCCGCCCTGGACGAACTGGCCGAGAAGTGCGGCGTGGACCCGATCGCGCTGCGCGCGCGCAACGAACCCGAGACGGGCCCCGTGTCCGGGCTGCCGTTCAGCAGCCGCAATGTGCTCGCCTGCTTCGAGGAGGGCGCCCGCAGGTTCGGCTGGGCGGACCGTGACCCGTGTCCCGGTCTGCGCCGTGAGGGGCGCTGGCTGCTCGGCACCGGAACGGCGGCTTCCACCTACCCGTCAGGCGCCCGCCCCTCCACAGCGGCCGTGACCGCCGAGCCGGACGGTACCTTCACCGTGCGGATCAACGCGGCGGACATCGGGACCGGCGCGCGGACGGCGATGACCTCGGTCGCCGCGGACGCGCTGCGGGTGGCGCCCGACCGAATACGGGTGCGCATCGCGGACAGCGATCTCGGCCCGGCCATGTTCGCCGGCGGCTCGATGGGCACGCGCTCCTGGGCGTGGGCGGTGACGATCGCGGCGGACGAACTGCGGGAGCGGCTGGACCTGGGAGGCGGTATTCCGCCGGAGGGGATCACCGCCCGCTCGAACACGGCCGAGGCCATCGGCGCCCTCGCGAAGAAGGAACGGCACTCCTTCGGGGCGCAGTTCGCCGAGGTCGCGGTGGATGTCACCACTGGTGAGGTGCGCGTACGACGGCTGCTGGGCATCTACGCCGCGGGCACCATCGTCAACCCGCTCACGGCACGCGGCCAGTTCATCGGCGGAATGACCTGGGGGCTGTCCATGGCCCTCCACGAGGAGGCGATCAGGGACCAGGCCTCCGGCGGCCTCGTCGGCGCCGACCTCGCCGGCTATCACTTCGCCGCGCACGCCGACGTACCGCTCATCGAGGCGGACTGGGTGGACGACCCCGTCCCGGACGACCCGATCGGGATCAAGGGCGTCGGCGAGATCGGCGTCGTGGGCGTCGCCGCCGCCATCGCCAACGCGGTGTGGCACGCGACCGGCGTACGCCACCGGGACCTGCCGATCCGTCCGGACCGGGTCCTGCGTGCGGCGGAGGAAACCCGGCGTCAGGCGACGGACGAAGCCCGGCGTCAGGCGACGGAGGGAGCCCGGAGTGCTTGATATCGCCGAGGAGTTGAACCGCTGGTTCGAGGAGGGCCGCGACTTCGCCGTCGCCACCGTCGTGGCCGTCGGCGGCAGCGCGCCGCGCGGTCCCGGCGCCGCCCTGGCCGTCGACCGTCACGGCACCGCCATCGGTTCCGTCTCCGGCGGTTGCGTGGAAGGGGCGGTGTACGACCTGTGCGTCCAGGCGCTCCAGGACGGCCGTACGGTACGCGAACGGTTCGGATACAGCGACGAGGACGCCTTCGCCGTGGGACTCACCTGCGGTGGCGTCATCGACGTCCTGATCACGCCGGTACGCGCGGACGCGTCGGTGTTCAGGGCAGGGGTGTCGGCCGCGCACCGAGGAGAGGCAGCGGCACTCGCCCGGGTGGCCCGGGGCCCGGTCGAACTCCTCGGCAGGGCGCTGCTCGTCCACCCCGACGGGTCGTACGAGGGAAGCCTCGACGGTCATCCGGAACTGGACCGGACGGCGGCGGCGGAGGCCCGCGCGATGCTGGACTCCGGCCGCACCGGCAGCGTCGAGATCGCGGAGGACGGATCGCGCTGCCCGGGCGGCGTGACACTGTTCGTGGAGTCGAGGGTGCCACCGCCCCGGATGATCGTCTTCGGCGCCGTGGATTTCGCGACGGCGCTCGTACGGGCGGGCAAGTTCCTCGGCTATCACGTGACCGTGTGCGACGCGCGGCCGGTCTTCGCCACCCGCGTCCGCTTCCCCGAGGCCGACGAGCTCGTGGTCGACTGGCCGCACCGCTACCTCCGGCGTACCGCGACCGACGAACGAACCGTCCTGTGCGTGCTCACCCATGACGCCAAGTTCGACGTTCCTCTACTGGAGACGGCCCTGCGGCTGCCGGTCGCGTTCGTCGGCGCGATGGGCTCGCGCCGCACCCACGAGGACCGCGACCGGCGCCTGCGCGAAGTCGGCCTCAGCGAAGACGAGTTGGCGCGCCTGCGCTCCCCGATCGGGCTCGACCTCGGCGCCCGCACCCCCGAGGAGACCGCCCTGTCCATCGCGGCGGAGATCGTCGCGGCGCGCCGGGGCGGGACAGGGGTTCCGCTGACCGGTTCGGGGACGCCCATTCACCATGACATGGACGGAAGGGAGATGGGCGGGATCCGCTCCCGAGCGGCGGCGGCATGATCCGGCTCGCTCGTACGGCAGGCCGTCATGTTCCGAAAAGTGCCGCCCAGTGGTCCGTTCGGCGTCACACGCGGGGCCAGGGCCTGCCGCCGAGGCGTTCGATGTCGGTGTTGAAGCGCTTCAGATAGGCGGCGAAGGCGGCGATGTCCTCCTCCGGCCAATCAGCCATGACCCGGTCCAAGGAGCGGACGATGCCCTCCCTCTCCTCATCGAGTGCGCGTGCGCCCTCCGGCGTGATGCGGAACTTGCGGGCCATGCCACCGTCGGGATCCGGGATGCGCTCCGCGAGCCCGGCGCGTACTGTCGCGGCCGTTTGCCGGTTCAGAGTGGAGGCGTCGAGTCCGAAGGCGTCGCTGAGTTCACCGATCGACATCGGCCCCTGCAAGCGGATGCGGCTGAGCAGGATGTAGGCGCTGCGGTCCAGTACGCCGTCTTTGCGTCGTCCGCCTCTCTGGTTCAAGAACGTGTGGCGGCTGAGCAGCATCTGCTCGTACTCGACCTCGTGCGTGGCCCCGACCATGCGTATGACGCCTCCTGCCTCTCTCGCCCGTCATTGTCGCACCGCGGTCCGGACGACGACCCGCACTCCATCCTCACTCGTATGCACCATGCACGTAAAGTGCTTGTTGCACGCAGTATGTACGATGCACAAGCACTTTCCGGCCGCACAGTCATAGGAGTCCCCTGATGGACGCCCCACAGCACGCTTCCCGCTCGGGTGGCGTGGTCGCCACGCTGGCGCTCGCCGGCACCACGGCGGCGATCATGCAGACACTGGTCACGCCGCTCATCGCGGAGCTGCCGCAGATTCTGCACACCACGCCCTCGAACGCCACCTGGGTGATCACCACCACCCTCCTCGTGGCAGCCGTCTGCGTCCCGGTCGTCGGCCGCCTCGGTGACCTGATCGGCAAGCGCCGCATGCTGCTCGTCTGTTCGGTGCCGCTGATCGTGGGCTCGGTGGTGTGCGCGCTCTCCTCCTCCGTCGTCCCGATGATCATCGGGCGCGGGCTGCAGGGCATGGGGATGGGCATGGTGCCGCTGGGGATCGCTCTGCTGCGCGATGTCGTCCCGGCGGAGAAGCTCAGCTCGTCCATCGCGCTGGTGAGCGCCTCCATGGGGATCGGCGGCGGCCTCGGTCTGCCGATCGCCGCCGCGGTCGCCCAGTACGCGAACTGGCGGGTGCTCTTCTGGGGATCCGCCGTACTGGCCACGGCGATCGCGGTACTGATCTGGTTTCTGATCCCGAACGTGCCCGCCGCCGCCAAGGGGCAGCGTTTCGACGCGCCCGGTGCGCTCGGCCTCGGCGCAGGTCTGGTCTGTCTGCTGCTCGCGGTCTCCAAGGGAGCCGACTGGGGCTGGGGTTCGGGGACCACGCTCGGCCTGTTCGCCGCCGCCGTCGTACTTCTGATCGGCTGGGGCGCGTGGGAACTGCGTACGGCCGACCCGCTGGTCGACCTGCGCACCACGGCCCGCCCCCGGGTGCTGCTCACCAACGTCGCCTCGGTCTTCGTCGGTTTCGCCATGTACTCCGGCATGCTGGTGATGCCGCAGCTGCTGCAGTTCCCCGAGGCCACCGGTTACGGCCTGGGGCAGTCGATACTCGCGTCCGGTCTGTGGATGGCACCCGGTGGCGTGATGATGATGATCGTCTCCCCGCTCGGCGGCAAGCTGACCAACGCCTGCGGCCCGAAGGTCACCCTGCTCAGCGGAGTCCTGGTCATCGCCGCGGGGTACGGACTGTCACTCGCGCTGATGGGGTCCGCGTGGGGAATCATGCTGGCCATCATGGTGATCAACAGTGGTGTGGGCCTCGCCTACGGCTCGATGCCGGCACTCATCATGAGCTCCGTCCCGCTCTCGGAGACCGCCGCGGCGAACAGCTTCAACACACTCATGCGCTCCCTGGGCACCTCCATCGGCGCCGCCGTGATCGGCCTCGTCCTCTCCCAGATGACGACCAGCATCGGCGGCCGGAGCATCACATCGGAAGACGGCTTCCGTACCGGCCTGCTGATCGGCTGCGGCATCGCCGTGGTCTCCGCCGCGATCGCGGCCGTCATCCCGGCCGTGCGCCACCTCGCGGCCGGCCCGGAGAAGACCCCTTCGGCCCCCGAGCCGGAGAAGTCCGCCGCCGAGGCGTGAATCGGGTGGACATTGCGCGAGGGTGGACGCGGGCGGAAGCTCGCGTCCACCCTTCGTTATGAGATGCGTCACATTTACTGTCTATTGACGGCCGGGAAACGCGACAGCAATATCTGTAAACGTTTCCAGTAGCCGGAAACGTTTACAGAAACTCGGAAGTATTCGGACGCAAGGGGCCAAAGCGATGCCGAGGACACAGAGCAGCGGTCAGCCGACGATCGTGTCGATCGCCGAGCGCGCCGAGGTGTCCATCGCTTCGGTGTCCCGCGTTCTCAACGGCCTCGGCGCCCGCCGGGACACCGTCGAGAGGGTGGAGCGGGCCGCGGCCGAGCTGGGCTACGTACCCAACGCGGTGGCCCGCTCCCTCAAGGACGGCAGGACACGGCAGTTGACGTTCGCGATGCCCGACATCGGTAACCCCGTGTACGTCGCGATGGTCCGCGCCATCCAGTCCGTCACCAAGGCGGCCGGTTACCGGCTGCTGCTGCACTCCACCGACGCTGTGGTGGACGACGAACTAGCCGTGCTGCGCAGCCTGGGCGACCGCACCAGTGACGGTCTCATCATCTGCCCGATCCGGATCACGGACGAGCACGTCGAGGCGCTGCGCACCGCGGCCGGACCGGTCGTCGTCATCGGTTCGCTCCCCGACGACGTGCCCGTGGACAGCGTGCGCGCCGACTCCGTCGCGGGCGCCGCCCTGGCCGTGCGTCATCTGTACGAGACCGGCCGGCGCCGTATCGCCTTCGTCAACGGCCCTTCCGACACGGTGCCGGGCCGCAACCGGGACGAGGGGTTCCGTTCCGCCATGGCGGAACGCGGCCTCATGTACGACGACTCGCTCGTCGTACACACCGACTTCGGCATCGACTCGGGCGCCGAGGCCGCCGAGCGGCTGCTTGCCGACAGTGCCTGCCGGCCCGACGCCGTGTTCTGCGCGAACGACCAACTGGCACTCGGCGTCGCCCGTGCCCTGCACTCCAGGGGCCTGCGCATCCCCGAGGACGTCGCCGTCGCGGGAATGGACGACAGCCTCCTCGCGCAGGCCGGCTGGCCTCCGCTGACCAGCGTCGACCTGGGTTCCACCGAGCGCGGCCGACACGCGGCCGAACTCCTGCTGGAGCGCCTTGGCACAGCTGACGACACGCGCCCCACAGCCCCCCGCACCACCACTGCCCCTCCCCGCCTCGTCGTCCGCGCCTCCACCGCGCCGACGGCAGCCAATAGCTAGAGGACGAGGTCCCCATGAGTTTCACCGCCTCCCGGGCCAAGGCCGTCCCGGGCAGCCGCGGCACCCCACCGCCCCGCACCCCAGCCCAGCGCAAACAGGCCCTCGGCCTGGACCGGGACGCCTGGTTCCTGCTCCTCCCCGCGCTGATCCCGATCCTGGTGCTCAGCGTGGGCCCGCTCCTGTACGGCGTCTCGCTCGCGTTCACCGACGCGCAGGCGGGACGTACGGCGGCCACCCAGTTCATCGGGCTGGACAACCTGCTCGACCTGCGCCACGACTCGCTGTTCTGGGAGTCCTTCCGCATCGGTCTCATCTGGGCGGTGTCCGTGACGGCGCTGCAGTTCGCGCTGGGCATGGGCCTCGCGCTGCTGCTCAACCAGAATCTGCGTTTCCGCTGGCTGGCCCGGACGCTGGCGCTCGTACCATGGGCGATGCCCGAGGTCGTCGTCGGCATCATGTGGCGGCTCGTGTATCACTCCGACGCCGGTGTCCTGAACAAGACGCTCACCCAGCTCGGCCTCCTCCACGAGAACGTCGACTGGCTCGCCGACCTCTCCTACGCGCTGCCCGCGGTCATAGCCGTCGGCGTGTGGGCGGGCATGCCGCAGACCACGGTCGTTCTCCTGGCCGGTCTGCAGAACGTTCCGCACGAACTGCGTGAGGCCGCCCAGCTGGACGGCGCCGGCCTCTGGCGCCGCTTCACCACGGTCACCTGGCCCGCGCTCAAGCCGGTCGTCCTCGCGATCACTTCCCTGAACTTCATCTGGAACTTCAATTCCTTCGGTCTGGTGTACGTCCTCACGCAGGGCGGCCCGGGCGGGCAGACGCGGCTTCCGATGCTCTTCGCCTACGAAGAGGCCTTCAAATACGGGCAGTTCGGCTATGCCGCCGCCATGGGCCTGGTCATGGTCGCCGTGATCGCGGTCCTGCTCACCCTGTTCCTGCGCAAGAAGCTGAAGGAGGACGCGGCATGAGCGCGACGTCTGCCCTGCCCAAGGTCCGGGCCCTGCGCGCCGCGGGCCGCACCGGCCAGTACCTGGCGCTGCTGTGTTTCCTGGTCTTCCTGGCCTTCCCGCTCCTCTGGCTGCTGTCCACGTCCTTCAAGTCGCCCCAGGAGCTGGGCTCGATCAGCCCGACGTGGCTGCCGGTCGACCCCGGTCTCGGCAACTACCGCGCCGCGTTCGACGCGCAGCCACTGCTCCACTCGGCGCTCAACAGCCTGCTCGTGGCGGTCAGCGCCTCGGTCATCTCGGTATCGATCGCCGTCCCGGCCGCGTATGTGATGGTCCGCTACAGAACGCGGGTCAGCCAGGCAGGCACCGTCTGGATCCTGGTGAGCCAGATGTTCCCGTTCGTGCTGGTGATCATCCCGCTGTTCCTGGTCCTGAAGAATCTGCACCTGATCAACAGCCTCGCCGGCCTGATCATCGTGTACGTCGTCTGGAACCTGCCCTTCTCGCTGTGGATGCTCCAGGGCTATGTCAAGTCGGTGCCGCGCTCCCTGGAGGAGGCCGCGGCGATGGACGGCGCGGGCCGGCTGCGCACGCTCGTCAGCGTGGTCCTGCCGCTCCTCGCGCCCGGCCTGGTGGCGACGCTGATGTTCTCCTTCGTCACCGCCTGGAACGAGTTCTTCTTCGCCCTCGTGCTCCTCAAGTCTCCGGAGAACCAGACGATGTCCGTGATCCTGACCCACTTCATCGGCACCGAGGGCGTGGCGGACCTGGGCCCGCTGGCGGCGGCCTCGGTCCTCGCGACCATCCCCAGTCTGCTCTTCTTCGCGCTGCTCCAGCGCCGGCTCGTGGGCGGCATGCTCAGCGGGGCGGTGAAGGGCTGATGCGTATGCGTATGAAGCGGCTGAGCGCCTGCGCCGCCACCGCCCTCGCGCTGACCCTGGTCGCCGGCTGCACCGGCTCGGGGCCGGACTCCTCCGAGGGCCGGATCACCCTTGATTTCCTCAGCCTGGCCTGGCAGAAGGAGTCCGTCGACGCCAACAAGGCGCTGGTGGAGCAGTGGAACGCGACCCACCCGGATATCCAGGTCAGATACGTGCAGGGCAGCTGGGACAACATCCACGACCAGCTCCTCACCTCCTTCGAGGGCGGTGAGGCTCCCGACATCATCCACGACGACGCCTCCGACCTCACGGACTTCGCGAACGGCGGTTACCTCGCCGACCTCAGCGACTATCTGCCGAAGTCACTGCGTGAGGACATCCCGCGGGCCTCCTGGGACACCACGGCCTACGGCAAGGGAACGTACGGCGTCCCGTTCGTCCAGGAGCCACGCGTCCTCATCGCCGGCACGGAACTTCTCCACCAGTCGCGGGTCCGCATCCCCACGCCCCAACGTCCCTGGTCCTGGGACGAGTTCGAGGACGTGAGCAAGAAGCTGACACGCGACAAGAACAACGACGGCAAGACCGACCAGTACGGCGTGGCCTGGTCGATGAAGGAGCCGGTCGCCCAGTCCGTCAACCTGTCGCTGTCCACCGGCGGCAAGATCTTCTACCAGGACGCGGACGGCAAGAACGAGATCCGCTACGACAGCGCCGACTCCTCCGTCGCACGGCTGATCGACCGACAGGTCAACGAGGACCGGACCGCGCCCAAGAACGGCCTCGGTATGTCGGGTTCGGACACCCTGCCCGGCTTCTTCGCGGGCCGCTACGCGATGCTTCCGCTCAACTTCTCCTTCCGCCAGCAGGTACAGCAGCAGGCTCCCAAGGGATTCGACTGGACAGTCCTGCCGATGCCCAGCGGCGAGGGGGAGCCCACGCAGGGCACGATCCCGCAGACCCTCTCGGTCTCCGAGGACAGCGCGCACAAGCGGGCGGCGGTCGACTTCATCGCCTTCCTGAACCAGCCCGAGCACCAACTGCGACTGGCACGCGGCGACTGGCTGTTGCCCACCAGCACCAAGGCCCTGAAGGACCCGTCCCTCAACACCGACACATACGGGTGGAGGACCGGCGCCGCCATCGCGGCCGGTCTGCGCCCGTCCCCGGTGCTCGGGGTGCGCGGCTACGCGGAGTGGAAGGACAAGATCGCGACCCCCGCCTACCAGGAGTACTACAACAACGCGTTCGGCATCGCGGAACTACGCGAACGCCTGGCGGACGACGGCAACCGCATCCTCGACCGCTATCAGCGCTGAACCCGAGCACAACCCCAGAAAAGAGCACGAACCCACCATGAGTGTCAGGCTCGACTCCGATCCCGCCCCGCCGGCCGAGGGCGCACCGGATGCCCGCGGGCGCCGTACCATCCCCCTCTCCCGGTCCGCCGCGGCGGTTCCGCTCCGGGATCGCGCCCGCGGCGCCCTGCTCGGCCTCGCCGTCGGCGACGCGCTCGGCGCGCCGGCCGAGAACATGAAGCCCTCCCAGATCCGCGAGCGCTGGGGCCGTATCCAAGGCTTTGTCTCCGACGACCCGGCCGGTACGGACGACACCGAGTACGCGATCTTCTCGGGGCTGCTCCTCGCCGACCACGGCTCCGCGCTCACCATGGCCCATGTCGAGGCGGCCTGGCACGAGGGGATCGCCGACCGCGACGAAGGACCTTTCAAGGGAGCCGGGTTCAGCGAGCGCGGCACCCTGGAGAACCTGCGCCGCGGCCTCGCCGCGCCCATCTCCGCTCAGCACCGGCACGCCTGGAGCGACGGTCTCGCCATGCGCGCCGCGCCCTTCGGGGTGTACGCGGCCGGGCGTCCGGCCGAGGCGGCCCGCCTGGTCGCGATCGACGGCACGGTGTCGCACGACGGCGAAGGCATCCTCGGCGGCCGGGCGGTGGCGGCGGGGGTCGCCGCGGCCATGGTCAGCCACTCCCCGGACGCGGTCGTCCAGGCCGCGCTCTCCGTCGTACCGGACGACTCGTGGACGGCCCGCTCACTGCACCGCGCGGTGTCGGCGGCACGCCGGGCTCGCCGCGACCCCGACTCCACCCAGCTGTCGAGGGAGCGAGGAGTGCGCAAGGCCGTCGTCATCGGCGGCTATCCGTGGACGGACCTGGCGCCCGAGGCGGTGGGCCTGGCGTTCGGCGCGTTCGCGGTGGCCCGGGGCGACTTCCGCGAGTCGGTCCTGATCGCCGTCAACATGGGCCGCGACGCCGACACCACCGCCGCCGTGGCGGGCGCCCTCGCCGGCGCCCTGCGCGGCGAGTCCGCGATCCCCGCCGACTGGGCGGACACGATCGGCCCCGTACGCGGCAGCTGCCTCCCGTCCATGGCCGGACGGCACATCCTCGATATCGCGGACCGGTTGACGCCCACCGCACCGGACCGGGCGGGGACGACGGCGTGACGAGACGCCGGGACCTCGCCGCCGTACCGTCCCGTACCACCGAAAGGCCCCTCATCCCCATGCTCCCCGCACCGGCGGACGCCACCCACCGCATCGAGGGCCTGCTCCTCGGCATCGCCGCGGGTGACGCCGCCGGATGGCCCTCCGGGCGGCACCGCGCCGCCCGGCTGCCCGACTGGACGCGCCGTCTCACCCGCGAACTGGACACCTTCGCCGAGCAGAACGCGACGACGACCCTGCCGGTCCCGATCGCGCTGAACCAGCCCCCCGAGCCGCTGCGCCTCGGCCCGTCCGACGACGCGGAGTGGGCGGCCTTCACCGCGCACTCCGTCCTCGGCGCCTACGCCGACGGGCTCGGGGACCTCCCCGCCGACCAGCGCGTACGCTCCGCGCTCTCGCTCGCGTGGAACACCCTCGCGGACGAGATAGCGGCGGCGGCGGACCGCGCGGACGAGATCGAGTCGGCCGAGATGCCGCTGCGCGCGCGCATCTCCGTACGGGCCGGCCTGGGCAACCTCGCCGCCGGTCTACGGCCGCCCGCGACGGGCCACGACAACCCGCACTACTTCGATGACGCGGCCTGCGTACGCGCCGCGGTCCTCGCGGTCGTCCACCCCGGCGAACCGGAACTCGCCGCCGAGCTGGCCGAGTTCGACGCGCGCTACACCCAGGACGGCGACGGCGTGCACGGCGCCCGCGCCATGGCGGCGGCCGTCTCCGCGGCGCTCGGCGGCGCGCCCGTCGACACCTGCGTGGACGCGGCCCTCACCCAACTGCCTGAGGGCACCGAGATTCACCGCAACGCGGTACGAGCCGTCGACCTGGCCCGCACCGCGGTGACCGCGCACCCCGGCCTGCCCGGCAACGCGTTCGCCCTCGTACCCGTTCTGGAACACGAGATCGTCGACCACGTCTACAGCTACGGCATCGCCGCGGCCGAGACGGTGCCCGTCGCCCTCGCCGTCGCCACGGCGGCGGCCGGAGCCGTCAGCGAAGCGGTCCCCACCGCGGCCTGTCTCTCCCGCGTCGCCGACTCGGCCCCCGCCCTGGCCGGCGCCCTCACCGGCGCGCTCGGCGGCGGCGACGCGTTCCCGGAGAGCTGGCGTGCGGCCTGCCGCACACTCGCGGGCTGCGCGCTGCCGCGCCTGGCGGGAACCGACCTGATCGGCCTGGCGGAGCGCCTGGCCACCATGAGCAGCCCGACCGACTCCCCCTCTCCCGAAGGAATCCTGGCATGACCACGCCCAGCAGCCCGACGACCCCTGTCCCTTCCCTGGAGGACCGCACCACCGGCGCCCTCGTCGGAGCCGCCGTGGGCGACGCACTCGGCGGTCCGGTCGAGGGCTGGACCCCGGAGGCCATCGCCGAGCGGCACGGCGGCCGGGTGCGCGGCATCGTGGCACCGTTCTACAAGGACGAGTGGAAGACCGCGCGGCCCATCGCGCCGTACCACAAGGGCGACGGCCACGTCACCGACGACACCTTGATGACCCACGCCCTGATCCGTGTCTACGAGAAGGTCCGCGACCACCTCGACGCGTACGCGGTCGCCGACCATCTGGTCCCCGACCTGATCACCAACCCCCGCTGGATCCCGGAGCTGGAGGCCGAGGCACTTCCGCTCCAGCGCATCTTCCTCGCGGAGAAGTGGATCGTCGCCCGTATCCACTACGGACACGTCGACCCGCGCGAGGCGGGCGTCGGCAATATCGTCAACTGCGGTGCGGCGATGTACATGGCGCCGGTCGGCGTGGTCAACGCGGGCAACCCGCTGAAGGCGTACGAGGAGGCGCTGGAGGTCGCGGGCGCGCACCAGTCGTCGTACGGCCGCGAGGCGGCGGGTGTCTTCGCGGCGGCGGTGGCCTCCGCGTTCACGCCGGGCGCGACGCCCGGGTCCGTCGTCGAGGACGTCCTGAAGCTCGCGAAGGACGGCACGAAGTCGGCGATCGAGGCGGTGTGCGACGTGGCCGCGCGCTACGACGACTTCGAGGACGCGCTGGCCCCGCTGCGCGAGGCGGTGGCTCCGTTCGACACGGTTGGCCCCGACTATCGCACGCCGTCCCTCGGCGCCCGCCGCCCCTCCCGTCTGCACTCCATCGAGGAACTGCCCATCGCCCTGGGCATGTTGCTGGTGGGCCGCGGCGACTTCCGGCACACGGTGCTCGGCTCGGTCAACTACGGCCGCGACTGCGACTCGATCGCCACGATGAGCGGCGCGATCGTCGGCGCCCTGTACGGCGAGGAGTCGGTGCCCAAGGAGTGGAGCACGGAGATCGCACGGGCCAGCAGGCTGGATCTGCACGCCCCGGCACTCTCCCTCGCCCGGGTCACGCGCGAGGTGTACGCCCGTGACCTGGAACGGCGCCGCGCCCACGAGGCCGCCTTCACGACGCTCGCGGGGTTCTGATGCTGCGTCTGACCTGGGTACAGCCCGAGGACCTGATCGGGCACGAGTTGCGCCAGGCGGCCCAGGACGGCCGTGACGCGACGGAGATCGAACGCCGCTGGATCGCGGCGGGCGGCCACCCGGCGCCGGAGCGAGCCGGCGCGTCACCGGAACCGGCCTCACCCGAACTCAGAGCGCTCGCCCAGGCGTTGCTGGATGAACTGGCGCGGCTCCCGTCCCCCCTCGCGGCGGCGGAACCGACCGTGTTCCAGGCCCGTACGGTACGTGACGACGAGCCGTACGGGCGGCGACCGGAGCCGGAGCCGCGATCGGAGAAGGACCCGCGATCGGAGACCGACCGCCTGCACGCGGCCTGGCTGGGCCGGGCTGTCGGCTGCGTCCTGGGCAAGCCCGTCGAGAAACTTCCCCTCGACGGTATCCGCGCCATCGCCCGCTCCACCGGCAACTGGCCCCTCAACACCTGGTTCACCGAACAGAACCTCGACCCGCGGATCGCGGCGGCGTACCCCTGGAACCGCCGCTCCCGCCCCACCTCCCTCGCCGAGAACATCGACGGCATGCCGGAGGACGACGACCTCAACTACCCGCTCCTGGGCCTGCTGCTGCTCCAGCGCCACGGCCACGACTTCACCACGGACGACGTGGCGAAGCTGTGGCTGGACGAACTCCCGGCGGCCCGTACGTTCACCGCGGAGCGCGTCGCCTACCGCAACCTCCTGGACGGCCTGGAGCCACCGCACACGGCGACGCACCACAACCCGTTCCGCGAGTGGATCGGCGCTCAGATCCGGGCGGACGTCTTCGGCTGGACGAACCCGGGCGACCCGGCGAGGGCCGCCGAACTCGCCCGCAGGGACGCGATGTTGTCGCACACGGCGAACGGCGTGTACGGCGAGATGTTCGTGGCGGCGGCGATCGCCCACGCGGCCGGCCCCGCCCCCACCACGATCCACGAAACCCTCGCGACCGCACTGGCCCACATCCCGCCGCACTCCCGCTACGCGCGCGCGATCCGCTTCGGCACCGAGACGGCGCGGGCGGAACACACCGGCACTCCGGCCGGGTTCGAGCGGGTCGCCGACGCCCTGCACGCCCGCTACGCCCATGACCACCACTGGGTGCACGTGCTGCCGAACGCCGCCCTGCTCGCCGCCGCGCTCACCCACGCCGACGGCGACTTCACGGGCTCCATCTGCCGTGCGGTGTCGGGTGGCTGGGACACCGACTCCAACGGCGCGACCGCCGGTTCGATCGCGGGCCTGCTCGCGGGCAGCCCCGGGGCGCTCGGTGAGCGCTGGACGGCCCCGCTGAAGAACCGCCTCGCCACCACGGTCGGCGGCTTCGACGGCATCGGCTTCGACGAACTGGCCCGCCTCACCCTGGAGGTCCGCGCATGACACGTCCGACCGCCCTCGGCCCGGCCACCATGTCCGCGGTCGCCCACGTACGGAAGGCACGATGAACGAGACCCCGCTCCCCCGGCACGACGGCCCGCTGAAGGGCCTGCGCGTCCTCGATCTGGCAACGCTCTTCGCCGGCCCCCTGTGCGCCACGATGCTCGGTGACTTCGGCGCCGAGGTGATCAAGGTGGAGCACCCCGGCAAGCCGGACCCGTCCCGCGGCCACGGCCCGTCGAAGGACGGCATCGGCCTGTGGTGGAAGCTGCTGGGACGCAACAAGAAGAACCTCACGCTCGACCTGTCCACCACCGGCGGCCGGGACGTGCTCCTCAAACTGGTCGCCGAGTCCGACGTCCTCATCGAGAACTTCCGCCCCGGCACCCTGGAGAAGTGGAGCCTCGGCTGGGACGAGCTGTCGGCCGCCAACCCCCGCCTCGTCCTGGCGCGTATCACCGGCTTCGGCCAGTTCGGCCCGTACTCCAGGCGCCCGGGATTCGGCACCCTGGCCGAGGCGATGAGCGGCTTCGCGGCGATCACCGGGCAGCCGGACGGTCCACCGACGCTGCCGCCGTTCGGTCTCGCCGACTCGATCGCCGCGCTCTCCACCTCGTACGCGGTGATGGCCGCCCTGCGCGGCCGCGACGGGACGGGCCGCGGCCAGGTCGTCGACATGGCGATCATCGAGCCGATGCTGACGGTCCTCGGCCCGGCGCCCCTCTGGTACGACCAGCTCGGCTACGTACAGCCGCGCACAGGCAACCGCTCCACGAACAACGCGCCGCGCAACACCTATCGCACCGGCGACGGCAAGTGGGTCGCGGTCTCGACCTCCGCGCAGTCGATCGCGGAGCGGGTGATGCGTCTGGTCGGCAGGCCCGAGTTCATCGGCGAGGACTGGTTCGCCACGGGCTCCGGCCGTGCCGCGCACGCCGACGAGCTGGACGAGGCGGTCGGCTCGTGGATCGCGGCGCACACCCGCGACGAGGTCGTGACGGCCTTCGAGAACGCGGAGGCGGCCATCGCCCCGATCTACGACATCCGCGATGTGATGGCCGATGAGCAGTACCGGGCACTCGACTCGATCACCGAGCTGCCCGACCCGGACTTCGGCACGGTGAAGATGCAGAACGTACTGTTCCGTCTCTCCGAGACCCCGGGCTCCATCAAGTGGACCGGGCGCCCGCACGGCGCGGACACGGACGAGATCCTTGCCGGACTCGGCCTGACGGACACGGAGATCACGACGCTGCGCTCGGCAGGTGCGGTATGACGGACCCTGCGTATCTGACCTGGCTGTACGTTCCCGGTGACCGCCCCGGCGTCGTCGCCAAGGCCCTCGGCTCCGGGGCCGACGTGGTGCTTGTCGACCTGGAGGACGCGGTCGCCCCCGACCGCAAGGGCTACGCCCTCGACGCCACCGCCGAACTCCTCGCCGACAAGCACGAGGTGCCGGTCCACGTCCGCGTCAACGCCCTCGACGGGCCCCTCGCCGAGCGGGAGATACGCCGTCTCACCCCGCTGCCGGGCCTGGACGCGCTGCGTCTGCCGAAGGTGAGCGGCCCGGACGACATCACCCGCGTCCTGGACTGGGCGGTCGACGTGCCGCCCCTGTACGCCCTGCTGGAGTCGGCCCTCGGTATCGAGCACGCCTACACCATCGCCGGCCATCCGGCTGTGCACGGCATCGCGCTCGGCGAGGCGGACCTGCGCGCCGAGCTCGGTGTCACGGCCCCGGCGGGCCTCGCCTGGCCGCGCGGTCGCGCGGTGGTCGCGGCGCGTGCCGCGCGGCTGCCGCCCCCGCCGCAGTCGGTGTACCCGGACGTCCGCGACACCGAGGGCCTGGCCCGCTCCTGCGCCGAGGGCCGCGCGCTGGGCTTTCTGGGCCGCACGGCGATCCATCCGAGGCAACTCCCGGTGATCGAGGAGGCTTTCCTGCCGACGGAGCGTGAGGTGGCGGCGGCCCGCGAGATCGTCCGGACGGCGGCGGCGGACGCGGGCGCCCTGGCGCTCCCCGACGGCCGCTTCGTGGACGCGGCCGTCGTCGCCGACGCACGCCGGGTGCTGACACTGACGGAACGACGGAACACCACGACCGCGGCGCCCTGAGGCGTACGCCGTAGAGCGGCGGCTCTTCGCTGTGCCGGACGCGCGTCACCCGCGGCGTCCGCCGCGTGCGCCGGGGTGCCAAGCGGCCCAGCCCCGCTTTGCGGCCGGCACCGGCGTCCCCCATATTCGGAACAGCACGCCCGCACAGCACCTCCGCACACACGGCCTCGCCGCCGACGGCCATGGCGAAGACGGGATCCACTATGAAGATCATCGCGCTTGAGGAAGCCTTCAGCGTGCCCGGCATGGCCACCGCCGGTGCGTCCCTCCACCAGCCGTCGAACTTCCGGCCCAGCGTGCTGGCCGAGTTCGAGCGCCGGCTGCCTGACTTCAACGAACTGCGCCTCAAGGACATGGACGAGCACGGCGTCGACATGCAGGTGCTGTCCCTGACCAATCCCGGCGTACAGATGCAGCCGGACGCCGCCATCGCCGTCTCGGACGCGCAACTGGCCAACGACGTGCTCGCGGGCGTCATCAACGACCACCCCACCCGGTTCGCGGGGCTCGCCGCGATGCCCCTACAGGATCCCGCCGCCGCCGTTCGCGAACTCGACCGCGCCGTGAACGACCTCGGCCTGTCCGGCGTCCTCGTCAACGGCCACACCCTGGGCCACTACCTCGACGAACCCCAGTTCCGTGTCTTCTGGGAAGCGCTCACCGGACAGGACGTGCCGCTGTATCTGCACCCCAACAGCGCGCCCCTGGGCTGGTCGGTGTTCGAGGGCCGTCCCGAGCTGATCGGGCCGACCTACGCGTGGACCATCGAGACCGGCGCCCACGCGCTCCGCCTGATCTGCAGTGGACTGTTCGACCAGTTCCCCACCGCCAAGGTCATCCTCGGCCACATGGGTGAGATGCTGCCCTTCCACCTGTCCCGGGTCGACACCCGCCTGTGCTACCTCGACTCCGACGTGAAGCTGGCCAAGAAGCCCTCCGAGTACTTCATCGACAACTTCCACATCACCACCAGCGGCGTCATGGCCACCAGCGCCCTGCTGGGGGCCGTCCTCGCGATCGGTATCGACAACGTCTGTTTCGCCATCGACTACCCGTACGAGTCGAGCACCCAGGCCACCGATTTCCTCCGCGCCCTCCCTCTCAGCGACGCCGACCTCGGCAAAATCGCCCATGGCAACGCCGAGCGCCTTCTGCACCTCGGCTGACAGGCCGCCCGGTGTCCGGCCGACGAGCCCGAGGCACGGCCAAAAGGCGCCCTTGCGCGTCGAGTTGAGGCCCCCGATACTCCCGAGCAACACCGGTCGGGGGCGCGCGGTCCGGCCGGAGTGCACGGCCGCCCACGCCGCGCCTCACGGGCCCGTATCCCTCCGAGGGCCCCCGATTCCCCGGGAGAATCCCCACGTGAGGATCAAGCGCACCTCTCACCGTGCCCGCACCTCCAGACATTCCCGTCTGCTCGCCGTCGCCACGGGACTCGCCGCCGCCGTGGCGCTCGCGGTCCCCGCCGCGAACGCCGCGAACGCCGGGAGCGTCACCGACACGTCCGCCGCGAGCGGGCTCGCCGCCGTCGCCGACGCGGTCCTGGACGCCGGTGTGGCGGGCACCGCCTGGTACGCCGACCCCGCGGCCGGCACCGTGGTCGTCACCGTGGACAGCACCGTATCCGCCGCGCGGACCGCCGCGATCGAGCGCGCCGCGGGCCCCGACGCCGGTGCTCTGCGCATCGAGCGCACAGCCGGCCGGCTCTCACCCCAGCTCTCCGGCGGTGACGGCATCTACTCCGCGGGCGCGCGCTGCTCGGCCGGCTTCAATGTCGTCAGCGGCAGTACGTACTACTTGGTGACCGCGGGACACTGCACCAGCGGCGGGTCAACCTGGTACACGAACGCCACACAGACCACGCTCATCGGCTCAACCGTCGGGTCCAGCTTCCCCAACCATGACTACGGCCTCGTCCGCTACACCAACCCCGCGGTCCCCGTCTCCGGCACCGTCGGAAGCGTCGACATCACCGGCGCGGCCAATGCCACCGTCGGCATGCCCGTCACCTTCCGCGGCGCGGTCTCCGGCGTCGTCAGCGGGGTCGTCACGGGTCTCAACACCACGGTGAACTACGGCAACGGCGACATCGTCAACGGTCTGATCGCCACCAACATCTGCACACAGCCCGGCGACAGCGGCGGAGCTCTCTACTCGGGCAATCGCGCCATCGGTGTGCTCTCGGGCGGCAGCGGAGACTGCTCCAGCGGCGCGGGAGGGTCGTACTTCCAGCCGATCATCCCGGTGCTGAACGCGTACGGCGTCAGCGTCTACTGACCGGTCCCGGGCTTCCGCCGCGACGGGGATCGAGCCGGCCCACGTCGCGCGAAACGCCGACCGCCCCCTGCGCTCGGCGCAGAGGGCGGGGCGGCAACGGCGGGGCGGACGTCAGAGGTGGAGGAAGCCGAACCAGCCCTCGGCCTCGAACGCCGAGAACTCGGCCTCGGTGATTCCCGCGTCGCCGCCCAGGTTTTCGTAGTGACCCGAGCCGCCCGCCGCCCCGAAGCCGCCCGCCGCAGCGGTCGCCTCGTGATCTTCCCAGGCGAACGCCGAACTGGCGCCACCCAGCAGAGCGGTGGCGGCGAGGGCGGTGGCGGCGAGCGCCGTACGGATACGCATGTGAGCTCCCTACGTCGGGTGAAGCGAACATCGGATGCATGCCCTGGTATACCGCCTTTTCGACAAAATCTGGGACTATGTCACTCGCTCGGCCCAGCAAAACAGGACAAGCGGCTTCCGCTGTGATGCGGGGTTTCAAAGTCCTGCCGGCCGCCCCGTCGCCCGGGGCCAGGCACGGCGAGCTGGTCCGGTCCTGACCGTCCCGGCTACGATCGCCCTCGTGGCCGACGGGATAATGGGGGCGTTCACCGGTATGTTCCGGGGACGCAGGCGCGAGGACGAGATCGCTCAAGTCGACGCGGAGATCACCGCGTTCGGGGAGGCCCTTGCCCAACACTCCTTCGTGCCACGCCGGCACGCCGACGACCAGGCGCTCCTCGCCGATTACGAACGGGCTTTGGACGCGTACGAGCAAGCCAAGCGGGACTTCGTCGGCGACCGGAACCTCCGGGACGCCGCGGATGTGATGCGCGCCCTCGACGAGGGGCGGCACGCGCTCGCTTGTGTGGAGGCGGTGGCCGCCGGCCGGGCCCGCCCCGAGCGGCGTCCGCTCTGCTTCTTCGACCCCCGCCACGGGCCGTCCACCGGGGAGATCCAGTGGGCACCGCCCGAGGGAGCGGCCCGGACGGTCGCCGTGTGCGCGGCCGACGCGATACGCCTGTCCGAGGGCATGCCGCCCATCGACACCGGGCGCCGGGAGCCGACCGCGCAGCGCCCGGAAGTCCGGCAGAGCGCACCCCCGACCGCCTCCGCCGTACAGACGCCCCGGACCGGACGGCGGCCCGGCCCCCGCCCGCCCGTGACCTCGGGGCAGCGGCTCCCGCCCCGGCCGTCCGACCCGTACGACACCTGGCCCGAGGACACAGGCGTACCGCAACGCCGGGAGGGCCGGGGCGCCACCGGACTCCAGCTGGTACGGACCGACCCCCGGAAGCCCGCGCTGCTGGTGTTCCACCTCGGCCGGACGAACGGATCCTGGGTCGAGTTGACCAGTCCGGCCGGCCGCGGCGGAAAGCCCAGGACGATCCTCACGCACGGCTCCGCTCTGTCCCGGGTGATCGTCCCCGTGGAGGCCGACGGTCAGGAGCGGATACGGATCCAGGCACACACCCGGGGCGCGTGGCGGGCCTGGCTCCATTCACTGGAGCGCGTTCCGGTCCTGGAGGACGAGTTGCGCGCCCACGGCTCCTACGTCTTCCGTTGCCTCGGCGGCCGGACACCGCTGCGCGTCACCCAGCACGACGGGAGCGCGTTCTCGCTCCACGAACTCCGCCCGGACCTCACGCTCGGGCGCTCCTTGGTCGAGGGCGAGGGGGCGCTCACGGCAGTGGCCACCCCGAAGAAGCATGACCTGCTGTATGTACAGTCGCGGGCGTCCTGGACCATCACGCGGGTCGGAAGTCCGCGGAACTGACCGCTGTTCGGCCAGGCCTCTCGTCGGGGACTCCCGGCAGAGATTCCCGTCAGGTGGCGTGCCATCCGGACCAGCGGGTCACCGCGATCTCCACCACGGGTCCTTCCGGCGGGCGGTCGGCGTACTGCCGCCGGTACTTCCGCGTCAGCAGGCTGACGTATCGCGCGGACGCCGCCGAGTCCGCGGCCGGTGGCAGAACGGTGGCCGTTCCGTCCGCGCGCGCCCACCACAGGCGGTCCCAGTCCTCGTCGTAGCCGTCGACGAGGAGGCAGACCTCGGGGTGGGCGCGGATATTGGCCAGCCGCTTCAACCGGGTCGACCGCTTCGGCTTGTGGTCCACCGCGAAGGCCACGGTGTCGCCGGTGAGCGCGAAGACCGCGGGGACCAGGTGCGGGTGGCCGGAGGCCCCGACGGTCGCGAGGCGGGCGATCCGGGCCCGGGCGAAGTGTTCCCGGGCCTGGCCGCTCGTCATCCTCGGCATCGCGGCGTCCGACGGCTCACCGGAAGCGTTCCGCTACGCCGGCGATCTCGTCCAGGTACGTCAGCGTCCCGGCCTCCGGCATCGTCGGCAGATAGAACAGCAGCCGCTCCACATCGAGCCGCGTGTACCGCTCGACGAGCTCGGGCTCCTTCTCCACCGCGTAGACGGTCACCGGCACCTCCCGGCCCGCGACGCTCCGCATCCGTTCGATCTTCGGCGCCAGCTCCTCGGCCCCGGTGCTGTTGGCCAGCCAGGCGTCGCCGAAGGAGGCCACGCGCTTGAAGGCCCCCTCGCCGCCGCCCACGTAGATGGGCGGGTGAGGGCGCTGGACCGGCTTCGGCCACGAGTAGACCGGATCGAAGTCGACGAACTCCCCGTGGAACTCGGCCTTCTCCTTCGTCCACAGCTCACGCATGGCTTGCAGCCGCTCGTCCACGAGGCGGCCACGGGTGCGCGGGTTCGCGCCGTGGTTCTCCATCTCCTCCTCGTTCCAGCCGATGCCGATCCCGAAGAGAAATCTGCCGCCGGAGACGAGGTCCAGGGACGCCACCTCCTTGGCCGTGATGATCGGGTCCCGCTCGACCACCAGGGCGATGCCGGTGCCCAGCAGGATCCGCTCGGTCACCGCGGCGGCCGCGCTGAGCGCGACGAACGGGTCGAGGGTGCGGTAGTAGATCTCCGGCAGCTCGCCGCCGCCGGGGTACGGCGTACGGCGGTCCACCGGGATATGGGTGTGCTCGGCGATGAACAAGGAGTCGAGTCCTCGCTCCTCGATGGCGCGCCCCAGCGTGGTGGGCGCGATGCCCTGGTCGGTGATGAAGGTCGATACACCGAACTTCACAGCGGCTCCCTCGGATTCCGGGTTCTCGGGGGTGGTGGATCGGTCGCGGATTCGCGGGATTCACGGGGTCCGCGAACTCGCGGTCAAGGGCCACGTACCCCGATCGGTCCCGGCACAACAGTCCGTACGGCCGACCGGGCGAGCAGAGCGCGCGGCGACCGGGGAAACACTGCCGGACAGACCCCGCCGCCGACGTGGCTTTGCCTTTCGCCGGACGGGTCGCTATGGTTTCCGACGGTCCTGTTGTCTCCGATTGAGGTGGACGTTGCGCATCTGAGGTTCGCGATCACCCCGCCGTACGGCTCTCGCCGTACGTCTGTCACGTAGCAGCGGCATTTCGTGCCGCCCGTGACACACGCGTGGAAGCGACCTCGGTGCAGGGAGCCGTCCTCTCCGTCTCCCGGACCGCCGTACCCTCCCTTTTCTCGGTTTGGTCGCCGCGTGGTGCTCGCATACGAAGCCCCCCGTCCACCGCGCTTTCGACTGCGAGAATCCCCATGGCCCTACCCATCATTCCCAGCGCCTCCCTGACCTGCTCCGCCCTGTCCTTCCAGTGGCCCGACGGCACCACCGTCTTCGACGGGCTGTCCCTCACCATCGGCCGGGGCCGCACCGGTCTCGTCGGTGCCAATGGCACAGGCAAGTCCACACTGCTGCGGCTGCTGGCCGGCCTGCTGCGCCCTTCCCAGGGGTCGGTGAGCGCGGGCGGCAGCCTCGCCCACCTTCCCCAGAACGTCACTCTCGACACGGCACTGCGCGTCGACGAGGCACTGGGCATCTCCGAGCGGCGCGGCGCGCTGCGCGCCATCGAGGCCGGAGACGTCCGCGAAACACACTTCGAGACGATCGGTGACGACTGGGACGTCGAGGAACGCGCCCTGGCGACGCTGGGCTCTCTCGGCCTCGGCGACGTTGAACTCGACCGCACCGTGGGCCAGATGTCCGGCGGGGAGACCGTCCTGCTGCGGCTGGCGGCCCTGCTGCTGGAGCGTCCCGACATCCTCCTGCTGGACGAGCCGACCAACAACCTCGACCTGTCCGCGCGCCGCAGACTGTACGACGCCGTCGACTCCTGGCGCTCCGGTGTGCTCGTCGTCGTCAGCCATGACCTCGAACTACTCGAACGCGTGGACCGTATCGCCGAACTGCGCGCAGGATCCGTGAGCTGGTACGGAGGCGGCTGGTCCGCCTACCGGGAAGCTCTGGCCACGGAGCAGGAAGCGGCCGGGCGGATGCTGCGGGCCGCGGAGGCGGACGTACGCCGGCAGAAGCGCGAGCTGGAAGAGACCCTGGTCAAGGTGGCCCGGCGGCAGCGGCACAGCAAGAAGATGGACGCCCAGCGGCGGGCCCCGAGGATCGTGGCGGGCGAACGGAAACGTAACGCGCAGGAATCGGGGGACAAGCTGCGCGGCCTGCACGAGGACCGGCTCAATGAGGCGCGCGAGCGCCGGGAGGAGGCCGCGGACGCGATCCGTCACGACGCGGAGATCCGCGTGAGCCTTCCGCATACGGCCGTGCCCGCGGGCCGCACTGTCCTGAGCCTGCGTGAGCTGCGTCCCCGGTTCGGCAGGCTGCGCGAGGGAAACCTCCAGGTGCACGGGCCCGAGCGGATCGCGCTGGTCGGGCGGAACGGCGCGGGCAAGACCACGGTGCTGCGCACGCTCACCGGGGAGTTGGCTCCGCTGTCCGGCGAGGCCAGGACGTTCGTACCGCTACGGTTTCTGCCGCAGCGTCTGGATGTGCTGGACGACGAGCTGAGCGTCGCGGCGAATGTGGCCCGGCTGGCTCCCGGGGTGACCGACAACCACATCCGCGCCCAGCTCGCGCGGTTCCTGTTCAAGGGTGCGCGCGCCGAGCAGCCGGCGGGCACACTCTCGGGCGGAGAACGCTTCCGCGCCGCGCTCGCGGCGACGATGCTCGCCGCGCCGGCCCCGCAGCTGCTGATGCTGGACGAGCCGACCAACAGCCTCGACACGGCCAGTGTGCGACAGCTGACGAGCGCGCTCGCGTCGTACGAGGGCGCACTCCTGATCGCCAGCCACGATCTGCCGTTCCTCGAAGCGGCCGGCATCACCCGCTGGCTGCTCCTCACGGAAGAACTCCAGGAAACCACCGCGGAAGAGGTCCGCGGTCTGCTGGAGGCGCCGGAAGCAGGCTGACGCGGTCACGTCGGCGGCCCTCTCGTACGGAGGACCCCTCCTCCGTACACCTCACGATGGTCGTCGATCTGCGTCTTCGCCCAGGCGGGCTGCGTTCGTGGCACAACTGCGCGCTCTGGGCGCGCGGGCGACGCGCAGGCGGCGGTTCGGTTCCTCCATCGACGCCGCGTGCGGGCAGCTCCACGCCCGGTATCCCGTTTCCGCCCGAGAGAGGAAAAGCATGAAGGACAACATGAACGACACACGGTCCCGGCCCGTGCCCTTCGACTCCGAACTGGCCGCGGCGTTGGACGCGATGGGTGACCTTCGCGATGGCTTCCCGCCGGCACCGGCCCTGGTTCCCAGGTGGAGGGCCGAGCAGGCCGGCGCGATGCAGGACTCGACGCCGGAGGAGCTGCGCGGCGACGGTCGCTTCGAGGTGTACGAGCGGAGGGTCCCGGGGCCGCACGGAGCCCCGGAGATCTCACTGCTCGTGGCCCGTCCCACGGGTCTGGACGGAGCGGCACCGGTCATCTATCACGTGCACGGTGGCGGAATGATCGGCGGCAACAACCGTTCGGGCATGGCCGTCATCCTGCGGGAGTGGGCCGAGCCGCTGGGCCTCGTCGTGGTATCCGTCGAGTACCGCCTCGCACCCGAGCACCCTCATCCGGCTCCGGTGGAGGACTGCTACGCCGGTCTGCTGTGGGTCGCCCGGCACGCCGGGGAGATCGGCGGGGACCCTGACCGGATCATCGTGGCCGGCGGCAGCGCGGGGGGTGGTCTCACCGCCGCCCTCGCCCTGATGACCCGCGACCGCGAGGGCCCGCGGATCATCGGTCAGTTGGCGATGTGTCCCATGCTCGACGACCGCAACAACACTCCGTCGTCCCACCAGATGACGGGGCGCGGGCTGTGGGACCACCATGCCAACGAAGTCGGCTGGACATGCCTGCTGGGCGCGGCGCGCGGCGGGGCCGACGTGCCACCGTACGCGGCCCCCGCCCGGGCGCGCGATCTGTCCGGCCTGGCTCCCGCCTTCATCGACGCGGGCGCCGCCGAGACCTTCCGCGACGAGGCGGCCGACTACGCGACCCGGATCTGGCAGGCGGGAGGCGAGGCGGAACTGCATATCTGGCCGGGTGCCTTCCACGGCTTCGATCAGCTGGCTCCTGACGCCGCGGTTTCCCGGGACGCGCGAGAGGCCAGGGTCCGCTGGCTGCGGCGCGTTCTCAACCGCTCGTTCTGAATCTCTCGTTCTGAATCTCTCGTTCTCAACCGCTCGTTCTCAACGCTCGTTCTCCATCTCCATCATCCGGGCACAGGAAATCCCGGCCGGGTCGGGGGCGCACCTCAGTGGGTGCGCCCCCGAGCGCGCCTTCACCGGCGCCCCCACTCGGCTGCTCAGGTCTTGCGGATCGCGGCGAGCAGTGCCGGTGAGTGGTAGGCCGTCGAGGGCCCGGCCAGCCAGGATTCGAGATCCGGTGGCTCGGGGCGGGCGCCGCCCAGGGCGTAGAGGGCCACCAGAAGCAGCGCGCCGATCACAGTGAGCGCGAGTGTGATCCCCACGACGAGGTGGAAGCCGTCCGCCAGGCCGATGGTCAGGGCGATGTGCAGCAGGACGGGGCCGACCAGGAACGCCGCTTCCGATCGCAGCAGTTCGACCAGAGCGAAGGTCGGACCGATCTGTGCCGACGGTACGGAGAAGCCGGCCAGGAACAGTCCCGGCGTCACGCCCGCGCCCGCGCCGAAACCCAGGAAGAGCGCGGCGACGGGGACGACCACGGAGGCGTTCGCCGTGGACGCGGTCAGCAGGACGCCGGCGCCGATGGCCACGCTGACGGTGCCCGACAGAGCCAGATACGGGGTCCAGCGGGTCGACACCAGCCGCCGGAACAGGACGGCGGCCACGAACACGCCGACGATCTGGGGCGTGACGAGCACCCCGACGCGTAGCGGCGCGTAGTGCGCCTCCCTGGTCAGAAAGGCCTCGGTCAGTTCCAGCAGCGAGGTGAAGCACGCGCCGACGAGCATCGCGTTGACCATTCCGACGACCGGCAGTGTGTTGCTGATGGGCCGCACCGGCATCAGCGGAGCGGTCTTTTTGTACTGGCCTCCCACCAGAAGTACGCCGCAGATCAGGCCGCACACGACCGGCACAAAGAACGCGGGGTCGCTGAACGATCCGCGGGTCAGCCAGGAGACGCCGAAGAACGGCAGCGCGGTGGTGGCGAGCGCGAGCGGGATGGCGGACCAGTCGAACCTCGCCCGGCGGGCCGGCGGTTCGTTGCCCTCGAACGTCAGGGCGCCGACGGTCAGTCCGATCGCCGCCAGCGCGGCGAGGCCCGCGAACAGACCCCGCCAGCCGCCCAGACTGCCGACGAGCCCGCCCACCAGTGGCCCGAAGGCCACCATGCCGAACAGCCCGAGACTGACAACGGCCGCGGTCGTCCGAAGCCGCTCGACGGGGTGTCCGGTGACCAGCGGTGGCAGCGCCGCGACCAGCAGCATGCCGGTGAACAGGCCCTGAAGCACCACACCGGCCGTGAACAGGCCGGCGTCCGGCGCGCTGAGCGCCAGCACCGAACTGAGTACGAAGGCCGCCTCACAGATGAGGTAGATCCGGCGCCGTGCCACCCGCTGGACGAGGTCCGCGGCGGCCACCGCGCCGAAGGCGTACGCCGCGTTCGACATGCCGCTCGCGATCTGGAGCTCGAACGCGGTGGCGCCGATGTCCCCCATGATCCGCGGTTCCGCCAGGGAGGTGGCCGTGGTGAGGATCAGATACGGGCTCAGCGCGAGCAGTGAGAGCGCCACCGCCGCGGGATAGCGCCCGGCCAGCGGAATCCGGCTGAACAGACGCGGCGAGGGTGAGCTGAACCGCAAGGACGCCTCCGGGGCCGAGAGGGAAGGACCGCGGACCCTTCGCGCGCCGTGCACCGGCCTCTGTGCCGTCCTCGTGGTGCGCCGCCCGAGGTCCGGCCGGGTCGCCGGCTCAGCGTACGTCCGTACGCCGCGCGCCCGGGACTGACACGCCAGCGCCGAGACACGTCCACGGGCGACCCATCGGCGCTCCGTCCGCCATGCGCCGGCTCAGTCGTCCGGGAGGCCGCCGCACGGATGGTCCACGGCGAACGCGCAGCCACTCACCGTACTGAAACGCGCAACGCGGCGGGTAACTCCACGGGTTGACGTCGGATTGGACGACGACGGTCAACTCGACGGGACGAGCGGGGCCGCGCCGGGCCTTCCGGCCTGAGATCTCCAGCAGCCCGTCGACAAGTGCGCGTCGCTCCCGTGCCGCTGTGTGCCGCCGGACGACGACGAACACATCGATGTCGCTGTGCGGCCGCAGACCACCGAGGACGGCGGAGCCGTGCAGGTAGCCGCCGATGACGTCGGCGCCGAGCACCTTGTGAACCAGGCGAACGATGTCGTCGGTCCCTGGACCGGTCCCTGGACTGGTGCCTGGACCGGTATCCGCACCTGTCACTGGGCGTCCCTTCGTACGAGATACAGCCGCGGCGACGGCAAAGGGGGCAGGGGCCTACGTCGTCCGCATCGTGGGCAACCGACTGCCACGGACCCAACGGGTTTCCGGTGAAACGACGTTCGGCGGCGACGGCGTCACCCGTCAGTCCTCCAGTTCCGCGACGGCCGCCAGCAGCCGGTCCACGTCCGAGCGGTCGTTGTAGTGCACCAGCCCGGCCCGTACCGCGCCGCCGGTGTCCCGGAGCCCCAGCGCGCCGGCCAGTTCCCAGGCGTAGCAGTGCCCGTCCCAGACATTCACCCCGCGGGCGGCCAACCGCTCGGAGACCTCTCTCGGCGTGTGGCCCGCCACCCGGAAGTAGACGGTCGCGGTGCGGTGCGCGGGCTCGCCGTAGAGCGTGACCCCGGGCAGCTCCGCCAGCCCCCGCCGCAGCACGGCGAACAGCTCGCGTTCGGACGCCTCCACGGCGGCCATCGACCGGAGCAGTCGCTCGCGCCGGTCACCCGGAGCGGGGCCGGCGAGGGCGGCCAGATGGTCGACGGCGGCCGTGACCCCGGCCAGGTCCGCGAAGGGCGCCGTGCCGGTCTCGAACCGGGACGGCACGGCGACCGGCGAACAGACCAGTTTGTCCGGGCTCAGTGACTCCAGCAGTCGCGGGTCCGCCGCCACCGCGCCGATATGCGGACCTGACCACTTGTAGGCGCTCGTGGCGTAGAAGTCCGCGCCCAGCAGTCCGACATCGACGGGGCCGTGCGGGGTGGCGTGGACCCCGTCCACGAACGTCAGGGCGCCGGCCGCGTGCGCCTTGGCCGTGATGGCCGCGACATCGGGACGGGTGCCGAGGATATTGCTGGCCGCCGTCACCGCGACCAGGCGGGTACGGTCGCCCAGCAGCGTGTCGTACTGCTCCACCGGCAGTTCGCCGGTCGCCGGGTCGGCCTCGGCCCACCTGACGACCACGCCCGCGCGGGCCGCCGCCTGGAGCCAGGGCCTGATGTTCGCGTCGTGGTCGAGCCGCGAGACCACGATCTCGTCACCGGGCCGCCAGGTCGAGCCGAGAGCCTGGGAGAAGCGGTAGATGAGCGACGTGGTGTTCGGGCCGAGGACAATGCCTTCGGGGACCCCGCCGACCAGATCGGCGACGGCTCGGCGACATTCGGCGACGATCTCTCCCGCGCGCCGACTGGCCGCGAACGAGCCGCCCACATTGCCGATCCCGGACCGGTAGGCGTCCGTGATGGCGTCGATGACGGCGGTCGGCACCTGTGTGCCGGCCGCGCCGTCGAGATAGGCCGTACCGTCGCTGAGCGCGGGATAGGACGCGCGTACCGCTGCCACGTCGAACGTCATGGCCGTGGGCTCCTCTCGCTGATGACTCGTGCCGGCCCCAGCCTGGCGTGGACCGGGCCGTACGGGAAGTGCCGGATCCGGTCCTGGAGGCGCGTCACTCCGCGAGGGCGGCTGTCAGCAGGTCGTATGTCCCCCGGTCGAAGGCGATGAGCCGGATCAGCTCGACAGAGGTCGGTGACGATCCGAGGGTGGCGACGGCGATCCGCGCCGCCTCCTCCGCCGGGAACCCGTAGACACCGGTGGAGATGGCCGGAATGGCGATGGTTCTGACGCTCAGTTCGTCGGCGACCTCAAGGCAGCGGCGATAGCAGGAGGCGAGGACCTCGGCCTCGCCCTGCTGTCCGCCCGTCCAGACCGGACCGACCGTATGGATCACATGCGTGACCGGTGGGTCGAGGTCGAAGGCGGGGGTCGCCATCGCGTCGCCGGGCCGGCACGGCCCGATCGCGGCGCCCGCTTCGGCCAGCCGCCGCCCGGCCGCCCGGTGAATCGCGCCGTCCACACCGCCTCCGCCCATCAGCGACTCGTTCGCCGCCGCGACGATGGCGTCCACGTCCTGGCGCGTGATGTCACCCTGTACGACCTCGATCAGAGCCATGCGCCCGATGATGCCACCGAACCCGGCGGATTCCCTCCGCGGCGTGTTCGTCGACACCGGCGAGGCCGGGCGCCGTCGCTACGGCATGCCCGAGGTGTGCGGCGCACCGGCACAATGTCGCCGGTCAGCGTGCCCGCCGCCCGGAGCGCCGGGCCGCCCGTAGCGCAAGGGCCGCGAGGGCTTCCGGGGCGCCCTTCTGGCCGCGTATCCCGGGAAACGCGTTGATGTCCACGATCAGTGGGGTGCCGTCTCCCGCGTCGATCACATCGACGCCGTACACCTCCAGCGCGAAGACGGAACCGACCGTGCGCGCCAAGTCCTGCCAGCCGTGGGGCAGCTCGCCGAGTTCGAGCGGGAGCGTCGGACCTCGCTCGCCCTCGGCCAGTTCCGAGCGGCGCAGGGCGGCGAAGACCTGGCCGTCGATCACCCAGAGCTTGTGGTCCCAGCCGCTGTTCGCGCTGAACTCCTGGACCACTACCGGCTCCTGGGCCCAGTCGGAGCGCAGTGCGCGTAGCCGCGCGGCGTTGTCGACCCGGGTGACGAGGTCGTGCCGTCGGCTGTGCCGGCTCTTGACGACCAGCGGATACGGCAGGTCCCGCTCGTCGGCGAGTCCGGCCAGGCTCACCACGGTCCGGGTGTCCGCGAACGGCAGCCCGGCGCGCCGGGCCAGGCCGGCCATCTCCGTACGGTCCTGGCACAGCGCCGTCGCCGCGGCCGAGTTCAGCACCGGGATTCCACGTTCCTCGAAGGATCCGGCCAGGGCCAGCGCCCGCGGTGTCCGTGCTTTCAGCAGATAGACGTCGGCGAGCGGGCCGGGAGCGGCCGGGTCTCCGGTCGAGCCGTCGCTCTGCGACTCCGGGTCGATCGACTCCACCTCGTGGCGGGGGGTCAGCAGCGCGGTCATGGCGGCCAGCACCGGGTGGCCGGGCCGGGAGGTGAGCAGACAGATCCTCATCCGGCCTCACCCGCCGTCGCGGGTATCCGGAACGGCACCCCGGCGGACGTCAGGAGCGATACGCGCTCCGGCACCGCCGTCGGAGCGGACTCGGACACGGGCTCCGGCAGCGGGAACGGGCCAACCGCCGCCGCGCCACGGGCGGTGCCGCCCGTACGCGCCAGCTCAAGGACCGCCCTCGCCACGCGCGCCGTCGCGTCCGGCACGCGTCGGAAGCTCGGGAAGTCGTTCACATCGACGATCACCGGACCGTCCGGGCCCAGCAGCACATCCACACCGAACAGATCGAGCCCGTAGATCTCACCGGCCTCGGCGACCATCCCCGCCACCTCCGCCGACAGCGGAACGGAACGCTCCCGCTGGGGCTGCCCGGGGTGAAGCGGTGAGGACCGTTCCGTCGCGAACAGCTCGCCGCCCACCCCGTACACCTTCAGATCGACGCCCGAGTTGGGTATGTACGGCTGGGCTATCAGCATCCCCTCCTCCGACAGCCCGGCGCTCGCCGCCGCCAGCCGGTCCGGCGACCGCACCAGCCGTACGCCCCGCCCGGAACTCCCCTCGGCGGGCTTGACCACCAGCGGGAACGCCGCGGCGGGAAGCTCCGCCAGCAACTCGGGCCGCGCGACGGCGTATGTCTCGGGAACCGGAAGTCCCCGGCTGTGGCCGACCACCGCCGCCGCCACCTTGTCCCGTACGCCACGGATCGACCGCGCGTCGTTCACCGTCGTCAGCCCGACCGCCGCGGCGGCCTCCAGCAACGCCAGCCCCGGCCCCCCGGACACCGTCTTCAGCACCCACGCGTCATGACCGCCGGCCCGTACGACCTCCGACAGCCGCAGCAGTGACGTGCCCGGCCGCACCACGTCCACCCGGTGCCCCCAGCCGACGAGTTGACCGATCACCTCCACCGGCATGCCGTCGAACCGGTACTGCTCCTCCACCACAAAACAGAGTCTCATCGGCCCTCCCCGCAACCCCCGGACACCAACGGACAGCTGACATCTCGGAGACCATGATCTGCCCCACCGTAATCGGGCCCGTCACCAGCCCCGCCGTCCCATCCGGCGCCCTGACCGCCCTGACCGCCCTGACCGCCCGGGCCGCCCTGACCGCCCGACAGGGTCCGCTGCCGAGGTAATGGGGCCACGGGTCACGACGTCACCTGACTACACATAAATGTAGCCAGGGAGTAGCCTGGAGCCATGATGTCCGAGACGTCCGATGCGGTGACTCCGACCGGTCTCCTGGCCGACCGGGAACGAGAGGGCAGTGGGGGGTGGTGCCCCCTGGAACGGGCACTGGGCGTCGTCGGCACCCGGTCGGCGATGCTCCTCGTGCGCGAGGGGTTCTACGGCGCCCGGCGGTTCGACCAACTGGCCCGCCGCGCCGGAATCACGGAGACCGTGACGGCCAAGAGGCTGCGCGCACTCGTCGGCATCGGCGTCTTCGAACGCGTCCCCTACCGGGAGGCGGGACAGCGCACCCGCCACGAGTACGTCCTCACCGACATGGGGCGCGCGCTCTTCCCCGTACTCGCCTCGTTGATGAACTGGGGCGACTCCTATCTGGCGGACGCGAGCGGCGGCATCAGCTGGACGCACAGCGGCTGCGGCGCCGGCATCGAACCACGGGTGCGGTGCGCGGAAGGCCATGACGTCGCCATCGGCGAGACGTCCGCCGTCGCCACGATCGCCACGCGGCGTCCCGACCGGGCAGCCGACCGGAAACCGGCCCGCGACGAAGCGGGGCGGGAAGAACGGCAGGGAGAGTCATGACGGAAGCTGTCATCGTTGACGCGGTCCGCACCCCGATAGGGAAGGGCAAACCGGGTGGTTCTCTGTCCGGGCTGCACCCCGTGGACCTGCATGCCCACGCTCTTCGCGCCCTGGTCGACCGTACGGGAATCGATCCCGGGCTGATCGACGACGTGATCAGCGGGGCAGTAGGCCAGATCGGGCCGCAGAGCATGAACACCGCCCGCTGGGCCGCGCTCGCGGCCGGATTTCCGGAGTCCGTCCCCGCGGTCACTGTCGACCGGCAGTGCGGCAGCAGCCAGCAGGCCGTCCACTTCGCAGCTCAGGGAGTGATCAGCGGGGCGTACGACATCGTCATCGCGTCCGGTGTCGAGTCCATGAGCCGTGTCCCGATCGGCAGCCAGATCGCGGGCCAGGATCCCTTCGGTGCCGCCGTCGCCGAGCGCTATCCGGAAGGACTCATACCGCAGGGCGTCAGCGCCGAGCTCATCGCGGCCCGCTGGGGGCTTTCCCGTACGCGGCTGGACGCCTTCGCCGCCGAGAGCCATCGACGCGCGGCGGCGGCCTGGAGCGCCGGTCTGTTCGACGCGGAGGTAGCACCGGTCAAGACCACGGGCGTCGACGGCACGCCGGTCGAGGCGACCCGGGACGAATCGATCCGTCCCGGCACCACCACGGAAGTGCTGAGCGCTCTCGAACCGGCCTTCCGCGGCGAGCACTGGGCCGAGCGCTTCCCTTCGATCGGCTGGCATATCACCGCCGGTAACTCTTCGCCGATCAACGACGGGGCCGCCGCCGTACTGATCACCAGCGACGAGACCGCCGCCCGCCTGGGGCTGCGTCCACGCGCCCGGCTCCACTCCTTCGCGGTCACCGGGGACGACCCCGTCCTGATGCTGACCGGCATCATCCCGGCCACTGAGAAGGTGCTGCGGCGCGCCGGTCTCTCCCTGGACGACATCGACGCCTTCGAGGTCAATGAGGCGTTCACCAGTGTCGTCCTGGCCTGGCTGGCCGAGACCGGTGCCGATCCGCGGAGGGTCAATGTCAACGGCGGCGCCACGGCGATCGGCCATCCGCTCGGGGCGAGTGGCGCGCGGCTGATGACGACGCTGCTCTCCGTGCTGGAACAGACCGGCGGGCGGTTCGGCCTCCAGACGATGTGCGAGGCCGGAGGGCTGGCGAACGCGACGATCATCGAACGGCTCGTCTGAGCGGCCTGCGTACGCCATGTGTCTGGAGGCGGAGCGGGCGGGCGCTCGTAGACTGTTTCTTTGAAGGCCGTTTCGTCCTCAGGCGATGGTGATGGCATGGCGAACCCGACGATCTTGACCGTCGATGACGATCCAGCGGTCTCCAGAGCGGTCGCCCGCGATATCCGGCGCAGATACGGCGGCCAGTACCGGGTCGTACGCGCCGTCTCCGGGGCGGAGGCGCTGGAGGCGCTGCGCGAGATCAAGCTGCGTGGTGAACGGCTCGCGGTCATGCTCGCCGACTACCGGATGCCGCAGATGAACGGCATCGAGTTCCTTGAAGCGGCGATGGACCTCTTCCCGCTCGCGCGACGCGTACTGCTGACGGCGTACGCGGACACGGGCGCGGCCATAGACGCGATCAATGTCGTCGATCTGGATCACTACCTCCTCAAACCGTGGAATCCGCCGGAGGAGCATCTGTACCCGGTGATCGACGAGCTGCTGGACGCCTGGGCGACCACCCCGGATCCGGGCATCACCGAGACCCGGGTGGTGGGGCATCGCTGGTCCGCCCCGTCCTTCGCCGTACGTGACTTCCTCGCCCGCAATCTGGTGCCGTACCGGTGGCTGCCCGCCGACGAGCCCGAGGGCGCCCGGCTGCTGGCCGCCGCGGGAGTGGCCCCCGGCGAGGTACCGCTGGTGGTCACCGCCGACGGCACGTCGCTGGTGGCACCGGCGGAGAAGGAGCTCGCCGCGCATGTCGGCCTGAGCACCGTCCCGACCTCGGACTTCTACGATCTCGTGGTGGTCGGCGGCGGACCGGCCGGGCTCGGCGCCGCCGTGTACGGCGCGTCCGAGGGGCTGCGTACGGTACTGGTCGAGCGCGAGGCGACCGGCGGGCAGGCGGGGCAGAGCAGCAGGATCGAGAACTATCTCGGGTTCCCCGACGGTGTCTCCGGAGCCCAGCTGACCGACCGCGCCCGCCGCCAGGCGCTGAAGTTCGGCGCCGAGATCCTCAGTGCCCGCGAGGTCGTCGGGCTGGACGCGGCCGGCTCGGGCCGGGTGGTGCGGTTCGGGCAGGGCAGCGCCATCACCGCCCATACGGTGGTGCTCGCCACCGGCGTGTCGTACCGCCGCCTGGCGACCTCCAGCCTGGACGAGTTCACCGGAGCGGGGGTCTTCTACGGGTCCACCGTCACCGAGGCGTCCACCTGCTCGGGCGAGGAGGTGTACTTGGTGGGCGGCGCCAACTCGGCCGGGCAGGCGGCCGTGTATCTCTCCCGGTACGCGCGGCAGGTGCACCTGCTGATCAGGGGCGCCGATCTGACCGGTTCGATGTCCAGCTATCTGATCGAGCAGATCAGCGACATCGACCACATCGTCGTCCACCCCTGGACCGAGGCGGTCGGCGGGAAGGGAGACGGCCATTTGCAGCAGCTCACGCTGCGGGACGTCCGGTCGGGGGCGACGGACTCGGTCGACTCGTCCTGGCTGTTCGTGTTCATCGGCGCCGAGCCGCGTACGGAGTGGCTGGAGGGCGTGGTCGAGCGCGACGCGCGGGGGTTCGTGATCACCGGCCCCGATCTGGTGACCGACGGGCGGCGGCCGGCCAACTGGACGCTGCCGAGGGACCCTTACCACCTGGAGTCCAGCGTGCCGGGGGTGTTCGCGGCCGGTGACGTCCGTGCCGCGTCGCTCAAACGGGTCGCCTCCGCCGTCGGTGACGGCGCGATGGCCATTTCCCTGGTCCACCGCTACTTGGAGTCACAGTGAGTGCTTCGAACCGTTTGACGCCGGCGGAACTGCGCACCTTGTTCCTGTTCGAGGCGCTCGACGAGAACCAGCTGGCCTGGCTGTCGGAGCGGGGCAGGGTCGAGCAGCGGACGGGCGGAAGCGCCGTCTACACCGAGGGTGAGCCGGCCACCTGCTTCTTCGTGCTGCTCAGCGGTGCTGTGACGCTCAGCCGGCGGCTGCACGGTGACGAGATCGAGGTCACCAGGACCGACCGGCGCGGTGTCTACAGCGGGGCGACCCAGGCGTACCTCGGTAACCGTGTCGACCAGGTCTATCCGAACACACTGCGGGCCATCAGCGACGCGGAGTTCTTCGCCCTGCCGGCCGATGAGTTCGCCGCCGCCATACGCAGCTGGTTCCCGATGGCGCTCCATCTGCTGGAAGGGCTCTTCTTCGGGTCGCGCGCGGCGGACACGATCCTGGGTGAGCGGGAGCGGCTGGTCGCGTTGGGGGCGCTGTCCGCCGGCCTCACCCATGAACTCAACAATCCGGCCGCGGCGGCGGTGCGGGCCACCGAGGCGCTGCGCGAGCGGGTGGCCGGGATGCGGCACAAACTCGCCCTGATCGCGGACGGCCGGCTGGACGGCACCCGGCTGCGCGAACTGGTGGAGCTCCAGGACGCGGCGGTCAAGCAGGCCGCCGCGGCATCCCCTCTGCCGGCGCTGGACGCCTCGGACGCCGAGGACGAGCTCACCGACTGGCTCGATGAGCACGAGGTGGCCACCCCCTGGGATGTGGCGCCCGTCCTGGTCTCCGGAGGGGTCAATGTGTCATGGCTGGCGTCGGTCGCCGAGGCGGTGGGCGAGGACCATCTGGACTCGGCGGTGCGCTGGCTGGCGTACACCATCGACACCGAGCTCCTGATGGGGGAGATCGATGACGCCGTGACCCGTGTCTCGGACCTGGTCGGGGCGGCTAAGCAGTACTCCCAGCTGGACCGGGCTCCCCATCAGGTCGTGGATGTGCACGCGCTGCTCGACGCCACGCTGACGATGATGCGGGCGAAGATCCCCGCCGGGATCCGGGTGGTCAAGGAGTACGACCGTACGCTGCCGCCGATCCCGGCGTTCGGCGCCGAGCTGAACCAGGTGTGGACGAATCTGATCGACAACGCGGTCGACGCCATGGAGGGAGAGGGCACGCTCACGCTGGGGACGAGGAGGGAGGGCGACCGGCTGTTCGTGGAGGTGACGGACACCGGGAGCGGTATTCCCCCGGAGGTAAGGCCGCGGATCTTCGAACCGTTCTTCTCCACGAAGTCGGTGGGTGAGGGCACCGGCCTGGGCCTGGACATCTCGTACCGCATCGTCGTCAACAAGCACCACGGTGACATCAGGGTGGATTCACAGCCGGGGCGTACCCGGTTCCAGGTGTGCCTGCCGATCACTCCGGCCGCCGATCCGGCTGACCCGGCCGACCCGGCCGCCGATCCGGCTGACACGGCTGACACGGCCGGCTCCGCCGGATCCGCTGCCGGGGAGTGACCTCCGCCGGTCACCGGGCCTGTCCCTCGCGGACCGGCAACCTTTCCGTCCTCGTCGGCGACAAGAGGGTGAACGTCCCGGGCGCACAGCGCCCGTCCCCCCCTCCTTGCCCTCGAAGGGACACACCTCCATGTCCACGATCATCAGCCGGCGTCGCCTGGCGGCCCTGTTCGCCTCCACCGTCGCCGTCGCCGCCCTCGGCGCGATACCGCAGCAGTCCGCCATCGCCGCGGAGACCGGGCCTGTCGGCTTCGGCGCGGGCACCACCGGCGGCGGCAGCGCGACGCCCGTCACCGTCAGCACGCTTGCCGCGTTCACCTCCGCCGTCGCGGGTGAGTCCGCGAAGGTCGTCCGGGTCTCCGGGCTGATCACGCTCAGCGGCCAGGTCGACATCGGCTCCAACACCACGGTGCTGGGGGTGGGTTCTGAGTCGGGCTTCACCGGTGGCGGACTGCGCGTCAAGGAATCGACCAATGTCATCATCCGCAATCTCCGGATCAGCAAGCCCGTCGCGCCCGCCGACGGCATCACCGTGCAGAAGTCCACGAAGGTGTGGATCGATCACAACGCCTTCTCGGCGGACCGCGACCACGACAAGGACTACTACGACGGCCTGCTGGACATCTCGCACGCGTCCGACCACGTCACGGTCTCCTGGAACACGTTCAAGGACCACTTCAAGGGCTCGCTCGTCGGTCACAGCGACAACAACAGCGGTGAGGACACCGGGCACTTGCGCGTGACGTACCACCACAACCAGTTCAGCAACGTCTACTCGCGCCTGCCCAGCCTCCGCTTCGGCACCGGCCACTTCTACGACAACTACGTCCAGGGTGCCGAGACCGCCTGCCATTCCCGGATGGGGGCGCAGATGCTCGTCGAGAACAATGTCTTCCGCGACACGAAGGTCGCGGTGACCACGAACCGCAGCAGCGATGTGGACGGCTACGCGGTGCTGCGCGGTAACGACCTCGGGGGCGCCGCCACCGAGGTCTCCCAGACCGGCTCCTTCACCGCACCGCCGTACAGCTACACGGCCGAACCGGCGTCGAGTGTCGTCGCCTCGGTGACGGCGGGTGCGGGAACGGGGAAGATCTGACGCACGCCGCGGCCCGAGGCGTCCCGTACCGGGGCCACCGCCGGAAAACGGCTTTCCGGGTACGGCGACGGCGTGGCAGGGTCGGCCGATGAACGAATCCCGATGTGAGCTGCTGCGCTGGCAGTTCGGCCTCACCTGGCAGCTCTTCGACTACCACCTGGTGCGGCTGGAGCCCGCGGACTTCCTGTGGGAGCCGGCGTCCCACTGCTGGACGGTACGGCGGGACGCCGACGGGACATGGGTGCCTGACTGGGCGGAGACCGAGCCCGATCCCATCCCTGTCCCCACGATCGGCTGGCTGAGCTGGCACATCGGATGGTGGTGGAGTGTGACCATCGATCAAGCGCGGGGCCGGACGCCGCGGGAGCGGGAGGAGATCGGATGGCCGGGTGACGGCGAGGCCGCCATCGCCTGGCTGCGCGCCCTCCGGGAGGAGTGGCTGACGGTACTGGACCGGCTCACCGACGCCGACCTGGACGCCACCGCCCCGTTCCCGTGGCAGAACGACCCCGAGCACACCGTCGCCCATATGGCCGGCTGGGTGAATTCCGAGCTGATGAAGAACGCGGCCGAGATAGGCCAACTCCGGCTGCTGCGCACGGCGTCCGCGGACACCCCGTAGGGCGTGTCCCTGAGCAGGTCCTCTCCCTGAGCGCGTCCTCTCCCTGAGCCGGTTTGCCGAGTCGGCAAAGAAACTTGCCCCTGGTCCAGCCGCGGCGCCATGGTCGTGACGGCGGCGCTCATCACGACGCGGCGCCGACAGGCGGTTGCCCCGCCGTGGTACGCCGTCGGCACGACCGACGCAGGAACGTTCAAGGAGGACACATGTCTCAGCCCGCTCAGGTACCGAATGTGACACACCGGCTGGTGGATGTTCCGGGCGGCCGGATCCATCTGGTCGAGCAGGGCACCGGTCCTCTGGTCCTGCTGGTCCACGGGTTCCCCGAGTCGTGGTACTCCTGGCGCCACCAGCTCCCGGTGCTCGCCGAGGCCGGGTACCGGGCGGTGGCCGTCGATGTCCGGGGCTACGGGCGCTCCTCGAAGCCCCGTGACATCGAGGCGTACCGGATGCTGGCCCATGTCGCCGACAACGTCGGTGTCGTGCACGCGCTCGGCGAGGAGACCGCGGTCGTCGTCGGCCATGACTGGGGTTCGACCATCGCCGCCAATACGGCGCTGCTCAGGCCCGATGTCTTCACCGCCGTGGGACTGCTCAGCGTTCCCTACGCGCCCCGCGGCGGTTTCCGGCCGACGGACGCCTTCTCCCTGATGGGCGGCCCCGAAGAGTTCTATGTCAGCTACTTCCAGCGGCCCGGCCGGGCGGAGGCGGAGATCGAGCGCGATGTCCGTGGATGGCTGGCGGGGTTCTACGCCGCGTTCTCGGGCGACGCGGTTCCCCCGGCCGACGGCGGCGACCCACACTTCGTCCCGGCGGGCGGGAAACTCTCGGACCGCTTCCTGGACGCCTCCTTGCCCTCGTGGCTCGGCGAGGCCGATCTCGACGTCTACGCACACGAGTTCGAGCGGACCGGGCTGACCGGAGCGCTCAACCGCTACCGAAACATGGACCGCGACTGGGAGGATCTGGCGGCGTGGGACGGGGCGCCGATCACCCAGCCCTCGCTGTTCATCGGCGGTGCGCTCGACGCGTCCACGACCTGGCTGGCCGACGCGATCGCGGCGTACCCCACGACCCTCCCCGGTCTGGTCTCCTCGCACATCCTCGAAGGCTGCGGGCACTGGGTGCAGCAGGAACGCGCCGACGAGGTCGGCCGGCTGCTGACCGACTGGCTGCGTTCCCTGCCGGTCCGGGCGCGGAGCTGACCGGGGACGGGCGCGGAGCTGACCGGCGCGTTCCACGACTCGGCCGTCGCCGCACACTGCTCCCTGGACAGCATCGCCCGTACCCCGCTGTACGTCCTGGCCGCCGGCCGTGCTGAACGCCTTCCGGGACACGGCCCTCCGCCGGTGACAAGGCCAGGAGAGGTGAGGAGGCCCGAGAGGTGAGGAGGGGGCGGGCGAGGGGTCGGCCGCGGCACCTCACGGCCGACCACTCGTCCGCGGACCCTGAATCCGCGTGCCGGGCGCGTTCACAGCGCGTCGGCGAGTTCCCCGATCTGTTCCGCGAGATGCGGGTCGGGGTGGGGAACGCTGCCGAACTCCTCGTCCTCCTCGATCGTCAGACGCTGTACGGCCGCGCGCAGCGCCGGGCTGGGCGGGCGTCGGTGGTGTGTGGTGGGGTGGCAGACGCTGAGCCGCCCCGCCGGGAGCGCCACGAGCCCGGAGTCGAGATCGGCGGCCTGGTCCGCCCAGTGCGCGGCGTCGCGCCGCTCGCCTCTGCCGAGGTGGAGGAGATAGAGGCAGTAGGCGGCCGTGGGGTTGCCCGCGCCGGCCGCGAACTGCCACCAGAACTGGGCGCCTTCGTGCCATCCGGCCAGGTTCAGCAGGCAGGCGAAGTACAGCGCGCCATCGGGGTCGATACGGCGGGAGTTGGCGAGCCGGGACAGCTGCCCGGCCGCGTCGATGCCGTGCAGCGCCTCGGCCGACAGGGCGTGCAGATCCTTGCCCGCCTGATCGTGGACGGTCGGGAAGACATCGGCCGGGGCCATCGGCCGGGGCCGGTCGATACCGGCGCCGCGGGCGACGGAGCCGTCGAACATGAGGGTGTCGGCGACATCACGGGCGAGCTGTGCCTTGGAGGCGGCGAGATCGTACTCGGCGAACGCGTCGGGGATCACAGCGTCTTCCAGGACCTCGTCGATGCCGCGCGGGGGCTGCATGGGGTTCACTCCTTCTCCTTGCCGGCGTCCGCGTACAGGGGCAGACCGAGTTTCTGGGCGATACGTCGCTTGGCCAGCCGCCGGTGGGAACGGACGGTGTCGCGCTCCACACCCATGATGCGGGCGACCCGGTACGAGGGATAGCCCAGCACGTACAGCAGCACGATCACGTCGTACTGCCGCTCGGGCAGGGAGGCGATGGCGGTGTAGAGGCCGAGGGAGGTCTCCATCACCTCGAACGTGCACCGCACCGACTCAAGCACCGCACGGGCGGTGCGCTGGAACGCGGCGGTCTCCACCAGCTGCGGGTCCAGGCCCGCCAGCCGCAGATGGGTGTCCACCCGCGCCTTCAGCAGCGCCCACGCGTATGCCTCCGGGCTCTCCGCCCGCATGACGCGCTCCCAGTTGAGGGCCAGATGGGAGAAGCAGCGGCGCACCACCGCCACCGCGGCGGCCTTGTCACCGAGCATGGCGTGGGCGTAGTTCAGATAGGCCTTCACATACAGGTCGTGGAAGGCCTCCAGGGCGGGCGGCAGGGTGTACTGCACCTCGGCCAGGTATTCGCCGTGGTCGTCCGGCGACGGGAGGTCGGTGTTCACGGCTGGGCCTCCTCGTCGTGGGCGGCGGGTGTGAGCACTTCGGTCCGGGGAGCACGAGGAGCACGGGGAGCGCCGTGGTGGCGGTCCTCTATCAGCGCGGCGGCTCCCACCCGCACCCCGGCGCGCAGCAGACGCCGCGTCAGGTGGCGCAGGTCCGAGGCGAAGACGCGCACGGCGGTGGCGAGCACCAGCAGGGCGAAGACGTCGTTGGGCGTCACGTCATGTCCTTCTTCTACTGAGCAGCACCCTCGAACCCCCGCTGGTGCTGGAGGACTTCGGTGTCCTCAAGAAGCAGCTTTTCGGACCGGGGTGGTCAAACGTGCAATGCGGCACCCAAGAAAAATACGGAAAGCGATCATCCCCTTACATACAGATGCCATCCCATCCGCCTCATACGCCACACCGCGTGAGCGGAAGAACACCGTCAGGTAGGCTCCGACCTGCGTCGACGCGACAGCGTGAACAGAGCCGCCGTCAGTCGCCCTCGCGTCGAGCTCAATCCATATTCGATCCGAATGTGGTGCAGATCACTCAGTTGTGGCGCACTACTTGGCACGTACTCTCAGCCGACGCCCAATCAGCGCGGACGCCGTCGCGGGACGGGCGTCCGCGACTCGGCGGCGAGCAGCATGCCGACCCCGGTGTCCCATCGACATCAGTACCGCCCGCCGTTCGGCCGACCGGGTGAATTCACTTCCGTGTCGGCCCGTGTCTCCGCCGAACTCCACCGATGCGGGTCGATCGCGGGCTATGGTCTTCTCAGTTCGCGGGTACGAATCCCGCCGCCAGTCCCGGCTGACGTGATCGAGCAGCACGCTGACGTAATCGAGCAGCACGACGCCCCCTCCGACGGAGGGGGCGTCGTTGTTGTGCGGCTCAGCCCTTCGGGGTGGGGAACGCTTCCACGAGGCGGTCCGGAGCGGCCTGCTTCCAGGAGTCCACGAGGATGTCGCGCAGCTCGTCCAGATCCTCCAGCGCGCTCAGCCGCACCCGCACCCACGCGGAACTCGCCTCGTGCGGCGGCACCCAGAACTTCTCCGGCTCGGCGGCGATCAGCTCCGTCCGTTCGTACCGGGGGCAGCGCACGGCGAACGACGTCTGATCGTCCGGGACCGTGACGAACATCTTCCCGGCGACGCGGAACGTGGGCATGCTCCACGCCTCCTTCTCCACTGTCTGCGGGAGGGACAGCGCGATACGGCGGACTTCCTCGGCATCAATCACGGTCACGTCCACCATGGTAAATGCCGTCCGGCGCTCGCCCCGCACGCCGGTTCCGCCGGTACGCGAACCACCCCGCGGCGCTACTAGCCCTGTCCGGTACGGAGCCGTCTGCCGATGAGCCGCGGCCGGTCGTGAGGACGCTGACCGTATTGGCGGTCACGATCGCCGCGATGGCGAGCCATTCGATCGCGCGCGGGGTCTGGTCCAGGACGACCAGGCCAACCAGGGCCGCCAGCACCGGATTGACGCTCATGAAGACGCCGAAGAAGTGGGCCGGAATCCTGCGCAGGGCGAACAGGTCGGCGAGGAACGGGACCGCTGAGGAGAGGATGCCCGCGGTGGCCGCGTAGCCGAGCGCGCCCGTCGTCGGCGGGTGGTGGATGAGGACGGTGACACCGATGGGTATGTACAGCAGCGCGGACAGCCCGGCGGCCGCCGCCGAGCCCTCCGCTCCGGGGAGCCGGCTTCCGACGGTGCGGTTGAGCAGGATGTAGGCGGCCCAGCACATCGCGGCCAGCAGTCCAAGCGCGATGCCCGGATAGTCGGTGGTCGGCTGGGGGCGGGCCAGTACGACGACGGCGGCTCCGGCGATCAGCGCGCAGCCGAGGTCCACCGCGCGACGCGTGGCGGCCAGCGCCACGGCCAGCGGTCCAAGGAACTCCAGCGTGACCGCCAGCCCGAGGCCGATGCGGTCGATCGCGGTGTACAGGGACAGATTCATCGTGGCGAACACCACCGCGAGGGACAGCACCGGCCACCACTGCCGCCAGGTGAACGAGCGCACGCGCGGACGGCCCACGGCCAGCAGCACGGCTCCGGCCACCCACTGCCGTACGGCCACCACCCCTGCCGGTCCGATCACCGGAAAGGCGAGCGCGCCGGTCGCCGCGCCGACCTGGTTGGACAGTCCGCTGCCGAACATCATCGCCACGCCGGCCAGCCGGCCGGAGGCGCTGGAAACACCGCCGGAAACCCCGTCGGAATCACCGCCGGGAGCCCGTGTGCCCCCGGCCCGTCGCGCTCGTACAGGCATCTTCATGCGGCGGAGCATGCCCGGTGGCACACCCATGCGAAAAATGCCCCGGCGCCGCCATCCATACGCTGGGGTTATGGATATGGAACTGCGGCATCTGCGCTGTCTGGTCGCGATCGTCGAGACCGGCGGTTTCACCGACGCCGCGATCGAGTTGGGTGTTTCGCAAGCGGCGGTCTCCCGCACACTGCTGTCGCTCGAAGAGATCCTCGGTGTGCGGCTGCTCCACCGCACCAGCAGGAGCGTCACGCCCACCACCACGGGCGTACTGGTCCTGACGCGGGCCCGGCAACTGCTGGCGGAGGCGGACGATCTGATAGCCGAGGCCACCACCGGCCACACCCGGCTGCGTATCGGCCACGCCTGGTCGGCCATGGGTCGCCACACCGCGGAGTTCCAGCGCCGCTGGGCCGTCCTGCACCCGGACATCGAGCTCCGGCTGATCCGTACCAACTCCCCCACCGGCGGTCTGGCCGAAGGCCTCTGCGATCTCGCCGTGGCCCGCGCCGCCTTCGACGAACGGCGCTTCGCGAGCGCGGTCGTCGGCCGGGAGCGCCGCTACTGCGCCCTGGCCACCGACGATCCCTGGGCCAAGCGCCGCTCCCTCGGGCTGGCCGAAGTCCGGGAACGGACGATCCTCATCGACCGGCGTACCGGCACCACCACGGCCGGTCTCTGGCCGGACGGCGCCCGGCCCACGGTGGAGTACACCCAGGACATCGACGACTGGCTGGCGTTGATCGCCACCGGCCGCAGCATCGGGATCACTCCGCAGAGCACCGTCAGCCAGTACCGACGTCATGGGATCGTCTTCCGGCCGCTGCGCGACGCCCCGCCGATCGCGGTCCGGCTCATCTGGCCCCGGCACGACCCCCATCCGGCGACGGACGCCGCCGTCACCCTTCTGACCGAGTTGTACCGGCCTCCCCGGTGACATACGCGCACCGTCTTCAATGTTAGGGTCACCTTACTTTTTGGACGGTGAGATTCCGCCCGGTGGACAGCCGGTGGCGGAGAGGCAGTGAGGGCGGCTCAGATGCGCGGTGGCGCGATCGGTTCGAAGGCCGGCGGGGCGTGACGGCGGACTCGCTGACCGGCGTGGAGACCGAGAAGGCCGGTCGTGCGGTCCGGAGCCGTCCGCTGCTCGTCGCGGGTCTGCTGGTGACCGCGGGCGTGCTCGCGGTGGTGATCTGGGCGAGCCTGGCGATCGGTTCGGGTGACGCCGGCGCGGGTGATGTGCTGCGCGCGCTACTCGATCCCGATATGTCCGACAAGGGGCAGCTGATCGTGCGGGAGGTGCGTGTTCCGCGTACGGTCGCCGGCCTTCTGGCGGGCGCGGCGCTGGGCCTGGCCGGTGCGCTGATGCAGGGGGTGGCCCGTAATCCGCTGGCCGACCCGGGCATCCTCGGGATCAACGCGGGTGCGTCGGTGGTCGTGGTGTTCGCGATCGGTGTGCTCGGACTGACGGAGCCGCCGCAGTACATCTGGTTCGGGTTTCTCGGTGCGCTCGGCGCGGCTCTCCTGGTCTATGGAGTCGGTTCGCTCGGCCGGGAGGGCGCCACGCCCGTGAAACTCGCGCTCGCCGGCGCGGCGACCAGCGCCGTCCTCACCTCGCTGACCACCGCCATGCTGCTGGCCGACCGTCAGACCTTCGACCAGTTCCGCTTCTGGCAGGTCGGATCGATCGCCGACAGGGACACCGCGGTGCTCTGGCAGGCGCTGCCGTTCATCGCGGTGGGCGCCGTGTTCGCGCTGGCGCTGGGGCCACGGCTCAACGCCCTCTCACTCGGTGACGACCTGGCGCGGGCGCTGGGGCAGCGTGTGGGCCTGGCCCGGCTCGCGTCGGCCATGGCCGTGGTGCTGCTGTGCGGCGCGGCCACCGCGATCGCGGGACCCATCAGCTTCGTCGGCCTCCTCGTCCCGCATGCCGCGCGGGTCATCACCGGCCCCGATTACCGCTGGATCCTGCCGTACAGCGCGCTTCTGGCGCCCGTTCTCGTGCTGGTCTCGGACATCGTGGGGCGGGTCATCGCCCAGCCCGGCGAGGCACAGGTGGGAATCGTGACGGCCGCCATCGGTACGGTTCCCTTCGTGCTGCTGGTGCGCCGCCGCAATCTGGTGGAGCTGTGAGGAAGTTGACGGCGGAAGTGACACGTGACGTGGCCGGGAAGCTACGGGCCCCCGGCGGCGCGTTCATGGATGAGCGACTGGCCGGCGCCGTACGGGAGGTCGCCCTGGTGCGCCGGGCGGGCCGGGCCCGTGCCACCACCGTCTCGGTCGTCCTGCTGGCCGCCGTGCTCGCCGCGCTGGGTCTGGCACTGTCCGTGGGCGATTTCGTCGTACCGCTCCGCGAGGTCATCGCCACCCTGGCGGGCGGGGGCGACCCCGGTTCGCGGTTCGTCATCATCGAGCTGCGGCTGCCGCGCGCGCTGACCGGTCTGCTGGTGGGGGCCGCCTTCGGACTCTCGGGGGCGGTGTTCCAGACGCTGCTGCGCAACCCGCTGGCCAGCCCCGACATGATCGGTATCACCTGGGGTGCGAGCGCCGCCGGCGTGCTGGCCAGTGCGTTCTTCGGCGCCGGCGGTCTCCCGCTCTCGGTCTGTGCCCTGGGGGGCGCGGTGCTGACCGCGGTGGCGATCTACGTACTGGCCTGGCGGGAGGGCGTCGCCGGATACCGGCTCGTGCTGGTCGGTGTCGGCATCGGCGCGGGGTTGTCCAGCCTGGTCTCGTACCTGCTGACCAGCTCTGAGGTGACCGAGGCGCAGAAGGCCCTCGCATGGCTGACGGGCAGCCTCAACGGCCTGTCCTGGCAGCAGATGTGGCCGCTGCTCGGGTCCATGGTGGTGCTCGTACCACTGACGTTCCTGGCGGCCCGGTCGTTGCCGGCGCTGCAACTCGGGGACGACACCGCGCGGGGGCTCGGCACTCGGGTGGAGCGTGGCCGGCTGGCGCTGATCGGCTGCGCGGTAGCGCTCGCGGGGGTGGCGACGGCCGCGGCGGGACCGGTGGGTTTCGTGGCCCTCCTGTCGGCGCCGATCGCGCGCCGGCTGCTGCCGCGCCAGGGCGCCGCCCTGCTGCCCGCCGCGCTGACGGGAGCGTTGATCGTGAGCGTCGCCGACTTCGCGGCACAACATCTGGGCCCCGTCCAGCTCCCGGTGGGCGTGGTGACGAGCATGATCGGCGCCCCGTATCTGCTGTGGCTGCTCGCCCGGTCGAACCGTGTCGGCAAGGGCGGCTGATCGATGGAACGGAAGGAGCTGCGCATGAGTGCGGAGCACACGCTGGCGGCGCGGGACGTCCGGCTCGGCTACGGCGGCCGCGAGGTCGTCAGCGGGCTGAGTCTGGAGGTACCGCCCGGGGCGATCACCATGATCGTCGGCCCGAACGCCTGCGGGAAGTCCACCCTGTTGCGTTCGATGGCCCGGCTGCTGGCGCCGTCCTCGGGCAGTGTGCTCCTGGACGGCAGGAGCGTCCAGGAGATGCCGACCAAGGAAGTGGCGTCGGTGCTCGGCATCCTGCCGCAGAGCCCGGTGGCGCCGGACGGCATCACGGTGAGCGATCTGGTGGGCCGCGGCCGCTATCCGCACCAGGGATGGTTCCGCCGCTGGACGGCCGAGGACGACAAGGCCGTGGCACGGGCGCTGCTGGCCACCGATGTGCTGGAGCTCGCCGGGCGGCCGGTCGACGAGCTGTCCGGTGGCCAGCGGCAGCGGGTCTGGATCGCCATGGCGCTCTCCCAGCGCACGGACATCCTGCTGCTGGACGAGCCGACGACCTTCCTCGACATCAGCCACCAGCTCGATGTACTGGACCTGCTGACCGATCTGAACCGTGAGTACGGCTCCACCATCGCGGTCGTCCTGCACGATCTGAATCTGGCCTGCCGGTACGCCGACCATCTGGTCGCGATGAAGGACGGGCGGATCGTGGCGGAGGGCGCTCCCGCCGAGATCGTGACGGCGGAGCTGGTGACGGAGGTGTTCGGGATGCGCTGCTCGATCGCCGAGGACCCCGCGTCGGGCACGCCCATGATCGTACCGATCGGGCGTCATCACATCACCCCGCTTCAGGCGTGATTTAGGGTAGGCTAACCTAATCTCATGTCATCGCGAAAGAATCCCTCCGCTCCCCCCGCACACCGTTCCCGGCCGGCGCCCCTCGCGCTGTGGGCCGTACTCGCCGCCCTCGTCGTGGGGTTGACGGCCTGCGGCACGACGACGGACTCCGGCAGCGCCTCATCGGAAGCATCGTCCGGTGCCGAGGACGGTGTCTTCCCCGCCACCGTCGCGACCAAATTCGGCGACATCACCGTGCGGAAGCGGCCCGAGCGCGTTGTCGCGCTGGGCTGGGGCGATGCGGAGGCCGTGCTCTCGCTCGGCGGGCAGCCCGTCGGAGCGAGCGACTGGCTGGCGTTCGGCGGCGACGGGGTCGGCCCCTGGGCGAAGGGCCTCTACAAGAAGAGCCCCCAGCTGATCGGCACACTGGAGCCGGAGTTCGAGAAGATAGCGGCCCTCCAGCCCGATCTCATCCTGGACACCAAGTCCAGCGGCGACCAGTCCCGTTACGACACGCTCAGCAAGATCGCGCCCACCGTCGGCGTCCCGAAGGGCGGCGATCAGTACAAGATCTCGTGGCGCGAGCAGACCGAGATGGTCTCGACCGCCCTCGGCGTTCCGGAGAAGGGCAAGGCGCTCATCTCCGAGACCGAGAAGAAGTTCCGGGACTCGGCCGCCGCCCACCCCGAGTTCAAGGACAAGACCATCACCCTCGGCTCCCGGACCAGCGATGGCTTCGGCGCGTATGTGCACGGCACGGGCCGTGTCGACTTCGTCGAGCGCCTCGGCTTCAAGAACAACCCGGCGGTCGACGCCAAGGCCGGCGCGTCGTTCTACATCGACGTCTCGCGCGAGAACCTCGATCTGCTCGACGCCGAGCTGACGGTGATGACGCCCATCGGGATCCCCGCCGCGAAGATCAGCGACGACCCGCTGTACCGGGCCGTGCCCTCCGTCAAGGCAGGCCGCTCGGTGGTGTTCGATGACGAGACCCTCAGCGCGGCCTTCTCGACGGACTCGGTGATCTCGGTGGCGTACGCGCTGGAGAAGGTCGTCCCGCTGTTCGCCGAACCGCTGAGGTAGCCGCTGGACGAGCAGGTCCGAAGTGGCGTCGTTCGCCCGGAGGGCGGGCCCGGGGACACCGGTGTGGGGTGGACGGGTGGTGTGGGACGGACGGGTGGTGTTTCTGAGTTTTCGATTAACTCCCGCGTGCTTCGCCGCATCGTGGGCACGGGCACTGAATGGACTCCCCACCCACCACCGCGGACACACGAGGCAGCGCGGGCACCGCTGCCGCACACCTACCCGACCGGGCCGGACACCACACCACCCGACCCGCTGTCGCCCTGGCTCTCCTCCCACGACGGGTCGAGGGCCGGCTCGTCCGGGGCGGGCGCGGGTTCCCCTCCGCGCTACGGGCCGACGGGCGGGTCCGGGGCGTGGACGGTCTGCGGGCGCTGGCCGTCGGGGTGGTCATCGTCTATCACCTGGAACCGGGCCTGCTGCCGGGTGGCGCCCTGGGGGTGGATGTCTTCTTCACCATCAGCGGCTTCGTCATCACCCGGCTGCTGCTGGCCGAGTTCGCCCGCACCGGCGATGTCGCCATGCGGTCCTTCTACTGGCGGCGCTGGCTGCGGCTGGTCCCCGCCCTGCTGGCCGTCTGCGCGGTGTGCGCCGTGCTGGCGCTCACCACGGGGCTGCGGAGTTTCGACGGCGCTTGGGCGGCGATCGTGCTGGCCGCCACCTTCCTGATGAATATCGTCAGGGCCGCCCAGCCCGGCGTCTATTCGAGCGACACCTCTCTGCTGTCCCACACCTGGTCCCTGAGTGTGGAGGAGCAGTTCTACCTGGTCTGGCCGCCCGTACTGGTGCTGCTCCTGCGGCGGGTGGGCGCGCGGACCGTGCTGCTCTGCGCCGCGGTGCTATGTCTGCTGCCGCTGGTCTGGCGCGTGATCCTGTGGAACCCGACCGCGGCGCACCGTATCTACAACGGCGTCGACACCCGCGCGGACCAGCTGCTGGCCGGTGCGGTACTGGCGCTCCTGGTGGCCCGGCTGCGTACGGACGACCCGCGGCTGGCCGCGCTGCGGCGCTGGTCGGCGCGGCTGGCCTGGCCCGCGCTGGGGGTCCTGGCGCTGATCGTCCGGTACGTACCGATGACCGGCGCGAGTGCCTGGACCATGCCCTGGTACACCGTCGGCTTCCTGATGACCGCCGTGCTGTCGGCGACGGTGGTGGCGGCACTGGAACTCCAGCCGCGTACCTGGCTCTCCCGGGGACTGTCCCTGGCCCCGCTCGTCTGGGTCGGCCGCAACCTCAGCTATGGCCTCTACCTGTGGCACTACCCGCTCAGTCGGCTCGTCTCCGATCTGGGGGTGGGCGCCACGTGGCACGCGACCGTCACGGTCGCCGCCAGCCTCGCCGCCGCCACGGCCTCCCACTACCTGATCGAGAACCCGCTCACCCGGCGGGCACGCGCACGGCCCGCCGCCGTCCCCGCCGTCCCCGCGGTCACCTGACGGCATGACGGCATGACGGCATGACGGTGTCATGGCATGACGATGTCAGGGACGGGCCGGGACGGGATCGACGGCCGTGGTGGTGCCGTGGTGGTGACGGGCACCGTCTCAGGCGACGGTGGTCAGGGACTGGATACCGTGCAGCTCGGTCATCACATCGCGCAGCGAACGGCAGTCCTTCGGGACCGGCGGCAGCGCGGGCATCGGGGTGCCACGACCGCCCTCCAGCGCGTCCGCCATCGCGGCCAGTGCTCCGGTCACCCACCGTGCCTCGGTGGCCGTGGGCAGGGGCACCCCTTGCTCGACGCGTACGGCGCAGACGGTGGCGGCGTCGACGACGCGCTCCGCGCGTGCCATGACGGCCAGCCAGTCGTGGCGGTGTGCGCGGTGGAGCCCCGGCAGTTCGGCCGCGGCCGTCTCCGCCGCGGCCCGCGCCTCGGAGAGCGCCCGGTACGCGGCGTACCGCAGCGCGATGCCCGTCGCGTCTCCGCCGCGCGGCGCCACCGATGGGCCCGGCGCGCCCGTGGATGTGGCGGGCGCGGTCCCCGGGTCGTCCAGAACGTGCCGCAGATAGCGTTCCGTATGGCGCAGCGCGACGGCGAAGCGGTGGCCCACCCGCACGCGCGGGTCCGTCAGATGCGGAAGGTGGCCGACGAGCAGGACGATCCCGCAGGCGAGTGCCGTGTCCAGCAGCCGGGCGGCGGTCGCCTCGGTGTCGCCCACCGCGTACACGAAGGAGAGGACGAGCAGGGTCACCACCGCGGTCTGGAAGCCGAAGTGGCGGGTGGCGACCGGTATGAGCGCGCCGCCCGCCACGACCACGGCGACCAGCCACCACAGGCCGCCGAGTCCCGCCATGGCCAGAGTGAGGACGGTGAAGACGAGCACGCCCGTGGCGGTGCCGGCGACACGGTTGACCACACGGGAGAAGAGCGGCCCCAGATCGGGCTTCACCAGAAAGGCCGCGGTGGCCGGGAGCCAGTACCAGTGGGTCTGGTGGAGGCTGAGCGCGACGGCGGCGCTGGCCGCCACGCAGAGCGCCACGCGCAGCGCGTTCTCGCGCCTGGCGGGGGCGAACGCGCGGCCGAGCGTACGGAGCGAGCCGGGCCCGGTCAGCTCCTTCAGCGCCCGGCGGGCGCTTCGGGTGTTCAGGGACGGACGCGGGCGACGCGGGGGACGCACCGGGCGCGTCGGCTCGTACGGTAGGGGCGGTAGGGGTTGTACGGGCGGTACAGGCGGTACGGGCCTCTCGCGCAGCGCTGTGCGGTCGAAAGTCACCGCCGCGGCCAGCAGCGCCCGGTCGAACGCGCCGCGCTGGACCGTGTCGGAGACGGGGCTCGCCAGAGCACCGGGGGCGGAGTCGGCGCGTACGGCGGCGGCCAGCAGGCGCGGTGCGTCCGTCACTTGCCCGGGCAGCGGCCTGCCCTCCCAGAGCAGTGCGATCCCGGCCTCGCACAGGGCGGTGGCGGCGGCGAAGCGCTCCGTTATCCGACGCTCCTGAGCGGAGCCGCGGCCCTCGCGCCGGCCGGGGAAGGGCAGCAGCCGCATCAGGCGCAGTGACTCGTCGGCGCGGTGCTGTGCGGCGATCAGCCGTCGGCGGGCGGGCTCCGCGTCGGGTCCGCCGAGGGCGTGCAGGGCGTCGGCGAGCGCGTCGAAGACCGCGGCGACGGCTTCGCGTTCGCCCTCGCGGCGGGCGCCGCGCCGCAGGATGTGCCGCGGGGCGCGCAGCAGGAACCGGAGCAGCAGGAGCCAGACCGCGCCGCCCAGATAGCAGACGGCCTTGAACCACGCGGGGCCCGGTATCGGCATCCCGGCGCCGATAGCCGCGGTGACCAGATACTGCATGGCCGCCGCCGACCACACCGGGCCGGTCACACTCAGCGCGCCGGAGAGCCAGCCCACCACGAAGAGCGCGGGTACGGCGGTCCAGCGGCTCCCGGCGTCGGCGAGCAGTCCGCCGCACAGCAGCCCGAGGGCGCCGCCGACGGCGGGCAGACCGATGTGGACCACACCGGTGCGCCGTGTACCCGGCCGGTCGTTGACACCGGCGAGCATCGCGCCGAGCCCGGCGAGGACCGCCGGGCTCAGGTGTCCGGACAGCAGTCCGAGCGCCAGCAGCGGTCCGGCGCTCAGGGCGCCGCGGAGCGCGGCGGTCCACGGGATGGGCGCGGAGCGCCAGCCCAGGGGGTGCGTGAGCCACGCGGGCAGGGACCGCCCGGCGGGGGAAGAGGGGCGGGAGGAAGGCGGTGCGGGCACGAGTCTCCTGTACGACCGGTCTCGTAGAGCGAGGGAAGCAGACCGGCGGGCAGCGGCGACCGCGTGTCCCGACCGTAACACCAACGTTCGCCCTTCGAGCCGCCGTTCTGTTACGCGCGGATGTCACACGCGTTCCGAGGCGGTGCGGCTCCTGGCCGGTGCGGCTCCCGGTCTGTGCGGCCCCCGGCTCCGCTCGGGCCGCCAGGCTCTCCGTTCGAATCCCGCGACCACACCTCTCCGGACCCGGCGGCAGATCCGACGGCTCCGACTCGGGGGGCAGTTCACTCCCCGGGCTCACACCACCCTTGAATCAGGCGGGAGTTGACCCGCGGTGGCGACCGTTTCACACCTCGGCGTACGGGCGTCGCGCCGCGAACCCTGGGCCGTACCGCGTTCATCCGTTACCAATCACAACGCAACAGCGCCTAGTCTGCTCTCCAGCGGTCACCAACGGGGGCAACTACAGCGGTGACGCAGAACGAGAGGGCTACACCATGACATCCCCATCCAACACACCGGACAGCATCGAAACCACGACGGCGCTCCTGCGCGGTGAACTGCCGCAGCTGGAAACACAGCAGCAGTCCCTCGAACGGGAGCTGGCCGGCGTCACCGAACGCCTGGAGTCGGTACGTATCGCCCTGGGCGCCCTACAGGCACTCAGCCCCGCGCCCCAGGCGCAGGAGACCGTGCCGGAGCAGCGGGCCGCGGAGCCGTCGGCTCTGGAGACTCCCGCCGCCCAGGCTCCCGTTGTGGTGACTCCCGTCGAAGAAGCGCCCGTCGCGGAAGCACCCGTCGAAGAAGCACCCGCCGCGGAGAAGCCCGCACCCGCCAAGGCGGGCAAGTCCCGTAAGTCCGCTTCGGCGTCGGCGTCGGCGCGTACCTCCGGCGGGGGCTCCGAGGCGAAGTCGCAGGCGCCCAAGGAGCGGAAGAGCAGCCCGGCCAAGAAGTCCGCGCCCGCCAAGGCCACGAAGACCCGTGCGGCGAAGACGGCTGCCGCCGCTCCCGCCACGGCGGACGAGCAGGCGAGCGGACTGACCGAGCAGATCCTCGCGGTGCTCGCGGCATCCGACGGCAACCCCGTCCGTGCCCGCGATGTGGCGCAGGCGCTCGGCCGTGACGGCACCCCCGGCAGCATCAACGCGGTACGCAGCACCCTCGACCGGCTCGTCGGCAGCTCGCGGGCCCACCGCGCCGGCCGTGGCCTCTACCAGGCCTCCGCCGGCTGAGGACCGGTCTGATCAACCACCGCCCCCCACACCGCCTGTGTCCGCCCCTCGTATCGAGCGTATCGAGGTTCCTTCCGGACCGACTGTGGCTCAGCCATGGTCGGTCCGGATTCGGTCGCGGCCACAGGATTAAGAGGATGACTTGAGGGGAAAGGCCGTCCGGCGACACCGCGGGACGCGTGACTATGCGCCTGGCACTTCTCGGCCACATGTTCCGGCCGAATACCGCTCGACGGTATCCCCGATCGCCGTTGCCCCGGCCCGAATCGCCGGTCGAATCGGTCAGCGAAACCACAAGCCGCGGTGGCCAAAACCACACGGTAACCATTCCATTCGAACATCGGGCTTCGAAATGTGCCGCACAGCACAATTACTGTGGACCCTTCGATCTCGATGGCGCGGGGTGCGCACCGTACAGCCGAAGTGGAACGTTTCTCGCACGCCATCCATGAGAAATAGCACATACATGTGAACTCCACTATCGCCATGCCGCCGGGTTCACTCACCGCGCGACCGCGCCGGACGCCTTCGGCGCGATCCTCGGCAATGCTCCGGGCAAACAGACAACCGGGAAGGCGCAAGCGGACTCGGCGAGAAAGATTTTACGGTCGCATGACCAACCGAACCCGCGACGCTTACCGGGCGAAATAACCGGCGGAGCGGATCGATGAGGGAAGTCGGACAAGAACGCAGAAACCCGCCGGACCGTGGCGCCCGGTAGAGGCGTCACGGTCCGGCGGGTGGATGCGCGGTGCGGCGGATTCCCGCGCTACAGGCGGTATCGACCGCGTCGGACGGAGCCGTTGGCGGCCGGCTCCGCCGCCGTAGTCATTTGATGAAGTCCTCGACGACCTTCGGCGGCCAGGTGCCGACGTTCAGCACGCCCATCGAGTAGGCCCGGGAGACCAGGGCGGCCCGGTTGGGCACCCTGAGCTTCCTGAGCAGCCCTGTCACGTGGTACTCGACGCCCTGCCGGCTCAGATAGAGCCGGGAGGCCAGCGGGATCGTGGACAGACCTGCGGCTATGCCCTCAAGGATGCGCGCGTCGATCTCGGTGAGGATCTTCTTCTGGTTGGTCAGCACGCCCGCGTCCTCGGACCCCTCCGAGGAACGCATGAGCACCAGGATCGCGGCCACGTCGGGGGTTTCCCCGCTGACGGCCGCGGCCGTCAGTGTCCCGGCGAACGCGGAGTCCTCCGGTCCCACGGCCACCACGTGCGAGGCGAACCGCTGGCGCTTGCCTTCCACCAGGCGGGAGAACTGGCGCATCAGCGGCTGCTGGACGCTGGGATGCACCAGATCGCGGAAGCTGCGGCCGCAGACACCTGCCGAGGAGCCGCCGAACCGGCGGAAGAACTCCTCGTTCGCCTGCTGGATGGTCAGAGCCGGGTCGAGTGAGGCCATGCACAGCCCCGGCTGGTCGAACTGCTGGGCGCGTCCGTGCCCGTTCTGGTCGGGTTTGAGGTCGCTCGCTGTGACCTGCGCCGAATCTGCGAGTGCAGCAATCGCCACGAGACCGCCATCCTTTCGGGTCCCCCCGATTCATTGGGAATACTCGACATCGTTATCCGGGGCGGATAACACCGGCAGTCGGTCTCACGTGACCTCATTGACGGGGGTTATCCATTTACTGAATTGAGAGTAGGTAGCCTTGCGGTTGCTAGTCAACAAGAGCCCTGTTCACATGGCTAAAGCTGTGGTCCCACCCCGGGAAGGTTCGGTCCGCAATGACGATGTCTACGGTGGGAAAAACCCGGCATGCCGGGCGGGACGGATTGGCGACGCATCCGCGCAATTCAGCCTTGTTTGAGGTTCCGTTGAGGTTCGTGCGGCAAACCGGGCCGAACCAGGCCGCACAGGGGCCGCACAGGCCACAGCGTCACGTAGCATGCCGTTAACAGTTTCCGTCGGAGTCTACGCGGGAAGAGCATCCGCCAGCTCATGCCGGCCCGAGATGCCAAGCTTCCGATAGGAATTCGTAAGATGTTTCTCAACGGCGCGCGAACTCACGCCGAGTTCACCCGCAATTTCCTGGTTGGTGAGCCCCCGGCCGACGAGAGTGATCACTCTGCGCTCGCTGCGGGTGAGCACGGCGGTCTTCGGCGCGGAGGCCGTACCGAGGCCGTGCTCGGCCCGCTCGACCAGCCAGGGGGCGCCACAGGCGGCCGCGATCGTGCCCGCCTCCCGTAGCGCCGCCTCGGCCTCGGGGCCGGTGCCCAGCTGCCGGCCCAACAACACCAACGTCCTCGCGAGTTCCAGTTCGAAGGATGAACCGCGCAGTACGGCGACCGCTTCGCGCAGCAGCGGGACACCCTGCGCGCCCTGGAGCCAGCCCTTCAGCCGCAGGGCGCGGCCGAGCCCGGCGGGTGCTCCCCACGCCGTGCTCCAGGCCAGTTCCTCCTCGGCGAGCCGCAGCGCGGAACGGGAGTCGCCGAGCCGCTGGTAGAGGCCGATGGCGTGCGGACGCCATGGGAAGAGCGCCGAGTTCCGCCAGCCGGAGACGTCCAGTTGACGGCCGCAGGCGAGCAGACTCTCCAGCGCTCTGGGCCGCAGCCCCCGCTGGGCGTCCACCGATGCCTGGAGTATCTGGAGTGCGGCGGTCAGAGCCAGCCCCGCTGTCCGGCGGCGCAGGGCCCTGGCGAGGATCCGCTCGCTGAGCGCGGGGTCACGCAGTTCGAGCGCGACCGTGGAGAGAATCATGATGGAGGCCTCGCGCCAGTCCGCCTCGGCCGCCCCCATGGCACGCTCGACATATTCGCGTGCCTGGGTGGGCCTGCCCTGCGAGACGAGGACGAACGCCCGTTCCGCGAGGAGAAGGACGCTGTCGGCGCCGGTCGCGTTCTGCCATCGGGTCTGCTGCTCGGTCGACAGCCACGAGCCCACGTCCTGTACCGACTCGGCGGCGAAGAGGGTGATGACGACCAGCGGCAGCGCGGTGTGCGCGCCCGCCGAGGTGGCCGGTTCGCGTTCCAGGACGCGGCCGCCCGTGCGCGCCGCCTCGGCCGCGGTCAGGCCCCCGGTGAGCGTGCCGGAGAAGAGGAGTACGGCCATCAGCTCGCGTTCGGCCGCGGAGCCGAGCGGGGGTTCCTCCCCCAGCTCGCGCAGGCGTTCCATGGCCGACGCCAGCTCTCCCGGGTTCTCGTGTCCGTCGTGTCTGAGCCGGGCTTCGAGCCGCAGGGCCATCTCCCGTGCCGGCCCGTCCAGTTCGGCGGGCCGTCCAAGCTCCTCGCTGACACCGCGCAGAAGCGCGGCGGTGGAGGGCGGTACGGCGCCGAGCAGCGGCGGCGGGATGCGCAGCGCGGCGGCGGCCCGGTCCCTGACCGTGGTCAGCAGAGGCATCGCCTGGACGATATGGCGCCGGCATGCCTCGGGGTCGAATCCGCGCTCCGCGGTGGCCAGTTCGATCAGCAGTCTGGCCCGGCTCTCGTCCTGGGGGCGGTGTCCGAGCAGAGCGCGGCGCAGATAGCGGGCCGCGGTCTCCGGCGCGCCCCGGCGCAGCGCGCTGTCGGCGGCGCCGCGCAGCACTATCACCGACCAGGGGCGGCCGAAGGTGGTGACGGCCATCAGATGGGCGGCGACCTGCTCGGCGGGACGGCCGCTGCGGTACAGCAGGTCGGCCGCGGCGGCGTGCCAGCGCTCGCGTTCGGCCACGGACATCGCGGATTCGATGGCGTCCTGGACGACGCGGTGAATGAAGCGCGGTTCGCGCGCGTCGGTCAGCAGCCCCGCCTCGCGGAGCGCGCGCCGGGCGGCGCCGAAGCCGATCTCGTCCAGTCCGGCGAGTTCCGTGATGAGCCCGGGGTCTCCATGGCCGCCGAAGGCGGCGATCGCCGCGGCCGTGTCACGTACCGCCTGTGGCCGGGTCCGCAGATAGCTCGCCAGCCGCTCCCGCAGCGCTGCGGGCCGCAGGGCGCGCACCCGGTCGGCGTGGTCGGCGGTCGGCTCGTAGCCCCGTGCTTCCATGCCCAGCAGTACGGACATCAGGAACAGCGGGTTGCCGCCGGTCACTTCATGACAGACGCGTACGTACTCCTCGTCCCCCGGCATGCCGGACCGTTCGCGGATCACCGCCCGGGTGGCGTCGCGGGACAGCGGGGCGGGGCGCAGAATCTCGGTCGAGGCGGCGGCGATCTCGCGCACCAGGGCGTGTCCGGCGCCCTGGTCTCCGTCCCGGAGCGTGCAGACGAGCACGACCCGCAGTCCGCGCAGTCGTTTGGTGAGGTACGCGAGCCAGCGCAGGGAGGGAATGTCCACCCACTGGAGGTCGTCCACGAGGATGAGCAGCCGGGCGTGTTCGCTGATGTCGGCGAGCAGCGAGCGCGGGCCGTGCAGGGCCGCCTCGGACGCGGCGCCGCCCGGGATGCCGTCGGCGCCCGCGTCGCCTGGCGAGTCCCCCATTGGCGTGTCGTGGGCGAGCGGCCGGCCGGACGGGATGTCGTCGGCGCCGAACATCAGGCCGGTGGCCCGGTCGGGTTCGCGCGCCCAGCGCTCGCGGTCCGCCTGCGGGGCGCCGGAGAGCAGACTGTCGAGCAGTTGCCTGACCACACCGAACGCGAAGTCCCGCTCCATCGGGGCGGCGTTCGCCCGCAGGACCCGGACGTCCGTGCCGCGGACGACACAGGGCAGTTGTCGCAGCAGGGCGGATCTTCCGATGCCGAGAGGTCCGGACAGCAGGATCACCGATGAGGTGCCCTCGTCCGCGGCGCTCAGCGCGGCCCCGACCCGCGCCAGTTCCGAATCCCGCTCAAGAAGCATCGCTCTGCCGTTCTCCCATGTTCTCCACCAGCACGCACAGTTCCTCACGTCCGGTGATACGGAGCTTCCGGTAGGTGTTGCTCAGCCGTAGCTCGACGGTGCGCCTGCTCACGGAGAGCAGTTCCGCGATCTCGCGGTTGGCGTAGCCGCGTCCGGCGAGGGTCGCGGTGCGCTGTTCGGCCTCCGAGAGCGTGGTCCACTCCGGGGGAAGGGCGGGGGGCACCGGCCCGGCCGGCCTTTCCAGCCGCTCGGTGAGCCCGCGTACCGCCGCCGCCAGTCGGCTCGACGGATAAGCCGCGGTGAACGGGGAGAGCTGGGCGAGGGAGCGCGCGGCGGCCCGGCCGTCGCCCTCCCTCAGCTCGCAGGAGGCCAGTCGGGCCAGCGCCCACGCGTAGGTCAGCCGGGCGGGCGAGTCGCCCAGGACGCGGACCGCCTCGCGGGCGGCGATCACGGGCCTGCCGCCGGCGCCGGTCATCGGGGTGGTCCACAACTCGGCGAGGCCGAGCGCGCTCGGCGAGCCCCACCGGCGGGCGAGCCGCAGCTCCTCCAGGCTCAGCCGCGCCGCCTCCTCGCGGTCGCCGAGGGCGTGGCAGGCCGCGGCGGCCTGCGGACGCCAGCACAGCAGCGCCGGATTGCTCCACTGTCTGCGCAGCAGCCGTCGGCCGCTCTCCTTCGCCAGCTCCATCGCTTCGGTCCAGCGCCCGTCGACGGCGGCGACCCGCGCTCTGGCGAAGAGGAGGGCGGACCAGGGCACGCCCTCCTCCGCCCCGGGCGGCATGGGCGCGGCGGCGAGCGAGCGCGCGTACCCCTGGCTGCCGGCTTCCACCGCGGTACAGATGCGCAGGGCCGTCAGGCTCGGGACGATGAGCGGATGCCTGTTCGGCATGGGCAGGGCCCGCTCGGCGGCCTCGATGTCCCGCTCGACGGCGTCCAACCGCCCTGCGCGCAGGGACAGTTCGGCGCGCGCCGTCAGGATCCGCGCGGTGGCCGCCCTGCGATGGCCGTGCCGTACGACGGTGAGCAGCGCGTCCAGCTCGACGGCGGCTTCTTCGTGGTCATCGGTCAGGATGAGCGCCCGGCAGGCGGCGAGCCTGGGCAGTACCAGGGGCGTGGCGGGGCCGTCGCCAGCGAGGGCGGCGCGGGCCAGCGTCCTGGTCGTCTCCAGGTCCTCGCCGCGCACGGCGAGCTGCCAGGCGCGTACGCCGCTCTGCGCGGGGGTCGAGGGGCGGTCGGGCAGTACGGGCACCTCGGGCACCATCGGTTCGGCGTCGTCCAGGGACTCGGCGGCGAGCCAGAACAGCGCGGTCAGACTGTCGCGTTCGCCGGGCAGGACGTCGTACAGCGCCTCGGCCGCCGCGCGGCGTGCCCAGTCGCTGTCGCCGCGGGCCAGTCCGAGGTCGACGGCGCGGGCCCGCAGTCCCTCGGGGGCGCCGCTGCCGGACCGGACGAGTTCACCGAGCCTTCGGTCCCCCGCCAGCGGCGCCGACATCGTTTCGGCCGCGGCCAGTTCCAGGGTGAGCCGGGCACGCTCGCCCGGCTCCAGCGGTTCGCGCAGGGCGCGGGAGAGATACGCGGCGGCGCGGCCGTGGTCCTCCGTTTCCAGGGCCGACGCGAAGCTCTCGCACAGCGTGCTGACCACCCAGGGGGCTCCCAGGGGTGGCGTACGGAGCAGGATCTGGGCGACGTCCTCGTCGTTCGCCCAGGCCCGGTGGGCCAGTTCCGCGGCCCGGGAGTACAGCTGGGCCCGTTCGTCGGTGGCCATGTCCTCCAGCACCCGGGTCTTCACCGCGGGGTGGCGTACCTGTGTCTTCGTTCCTCCGGAGACGGTGAGTCCGGCCGCCTCCAGCATCACGTGTACTTCCTGGCCGCGTACGGGCCTCAGCCCGGCCAGCGCGCGGACCAGGGGAAAGCTGAGCAGCTCGCCGCAGACGGCCAGCGCCCGCAGCAGCGCGACGGCCTCGGCGGGCAGGCCGTTCAGGGAGCGCGTCGCGTGGTCGCCGACGACGGCGGCGGTGATCGTACGCAACTCGGGCAGCCGGGCGGCGACCGGTTCATGGCCGCGGTCGGTGAACCGGCGCAGCACATCGCACAGTACGGCGGGATTGCCCTCGGTGGCCGCCGCGGCCGTCGCGGTGAACCGCTGGTCGCCGGGGGTGCCGCACATCGTCTCCACGACGGTGGCGACGCCGTTCTCGGTCAGTCCGCGCAGTACGAGTTGCTTGCTGGGCACCGGGGAGGCGGGCAGCAGGCTGAGCCAGTCCCTGCCCTTGGCCGACACGCCGCTGCCGCTCGCCAGCACCGCGACCGGTGTGTCCGGGGTCAGCCGCCGGACCAGCGCGTGCAGCCAGCGCAGGGAGGCGGGATCGAGCCATTGGGTGTCCTCGATCACCAGCAGGGTAGGCATCGTCTGTGCGAAGTGAAGAGTTCCGTCGAGTCCGGGCAGCGGATCGGGCTGCCGGTGCTCCATCAGTTCCCGTAGCGAGCCGCCGGCCGGGCCTTCCTCGGCCTGACCTGCCATTGATGTCATGAGCTGCGCGATCACGCCGTAGCGCACCTCACGTTCGGCCGGGGCCGCCTGGGCGTGCAGCACACACAGTCCGGCGTCCCGGGCTCGCCGGGCGGCCCATCTCAGCAGAGCGTTCTGCGCGTGGCCCGGTCTCCCGGTCAGGGTCACGAGGCCCGCGCGTCTTGTGCCCAGCGAGCTGAGCAGGGAGGTCAGCGCCGCTTGCTCACGCCCGCGTTCGAGCAGGTCCATCCCGTCTCGACGGGTGTCCGGTCCGTACGTCCACTCCAGGGACCGCGTGCTCAGACAATTGTCGTTCCGGCCAGTCACACGCACCGCCTCGCCCCGTTCGCTTCAGCGTCGCCAGCGTGATTCGGATACCCAGCCCGGTGGTTGCCCATCGGGGATGTCGGGCGTGCGCAGTACGGCGCCCAGTTCGGTACGCCCGCTCACCCCCAGTTTCCGGTACACGCCGGTCAGATGTGTTTCGATGGTGCGTACCGTGACGAACAGGGTCTCCGCGATTGAGCGGTTGCTGGCACCCGCCGCGGCGAGGCCGGCCACCCTGCGTTCCATTCCGGTCAGCATGTCGAGCGGTGAGGCGCTCATCTTCCGCATCCTGCCGCCGGCGGTGACCAGCAGCCTGCGGGCGACCCCCGCGAGTGCCAGGGCCCCGCAGCGCTGGGCGAGGTCGGTGGCGGTCCGCAGATGCTCACGGGCGCCGCGCTGGTCGCCGGTCTTCAGCAGCGCGCGGCCGAGGACGAATTCCGCGTTGGCGTGCTCCGCTCTGGCGGGCGAGGCGGCCAGGGTGAGGACCGATTCCTTGAGCGGTTCGATGCCCGTGCCGCCGGGGGCGATCACACCGCGGGCGAGCGCGGCGAGTCCGAGGGCGCGCGGGGTGCCCCATCGCTGGGCCAGTTCGCCGCCGTACTCGGCCATCTCCCGGGCCTCGTCGCCGCGGTTCATGACCGCGAGCAGACAGGCCGCCTCGGACCACCAGGGCAGAAACGCCGGATTGCTGAACCGGGACTCCTCCAGCGATCTGCCGCATTCGAGGTAGAGACCGAGCGCCGCCTCCCGGTCGCCGAGCGCCGATCTGGCGCGGGCTCGCGCCATCAGAGACCAGTGGTACTCGATGACGAACCGGTCGAGGCCGCCCCGTTTGATACCGCGGAGCACTTCCTCGGCCCGTTCGGCCTCGCCCCGTTCGACCAGCATCGTCGCGAGCGCGATCTGCGGCAGCGCCGCGCCGTCACCCCACCTCTCCTCGCCGATGATCTCGATGGACGTCTGCGCGTCGGCCAGCGCGTCGGGGAACGCGCCCGCGCCGTGCAGCACCAGGGCGCGGGTCGACAGCGCGAGCACGAAGGTCCAGACGGCGGCGTTGTCCTGGCTGTGCTGGAGCATGCGGTCCAGCGCGTCCAGCGCCTCGTCGACCTCGTCGGCGAGGCTGAGCGCGAACGACGAGGCGAGCAGCGGCCAGCTCTCCAGCTCCGTCCCGGGTGAACCCAGCGCGCGGCGGGCCTGTTCGACCGTCCGCTCCGCCGAGCGGCCCTCCATCGCGGTCAGTACGGTCATCATCGCGAGCATCTGGCGCTGGGCGGGCGTATCGCCGGGAGGCGCGGTCAGCAGCGCGGCCCGGTCCAGGGTCGCGGGGACCGTCGCCTTCTCGTCCGCCCCGACGATCAGCAGGACCGACTCGACGAGCGTGTGCAGTTCACGGTCGGCGGGATCCGGGCCAGGACCCAGCTCGGCCTCCAGCTCCGCCAGGACCTCTTCGAGGACCCGTACGCCGGCGGGTGATCGCTGAACGGCCAGGCAGACCATTCCGTACCGCACGGCGACCATCGCCCTGGCGCGTGGGTCATCGGCCAGCGACAGCGCTTCCTCAAGCAGCCGGATGGCCTCCACCGGATTGATCTCCGCGAGGGACGTGGCCATCTGGATACGTACCGGCACGCTGTCCGGTTCCACCTCCAGCACACGGTGCAGATAGCGCACCGCGGCCTCGGGAGCGCCGCGCCCCTCGGCCTGGACGGCCGCGTCACGGAGCACCGCCGGCATCCACGGCTGAGTCAGGGCGGGCAACAGCATGAGCCGGCCCGCGACCTCCTCGGCGGGCCGGCCCGCGTCACTCAGCAGCAGGGCGGCTCTGGTGCGCAGCCCGGCCAGCGCTTCGGCGCCGAGGGGTTCCAGCACGGCCGAGCGCACCACGTCATGCACCAAGTCGGCCCGGTCCGCGGCGAGCACCTCGGCGCGCCGCAGGGCGACAACGCCTTCCGTGACGAGCGCGGGGGGCACATCTGCGAGCATGCCGACCAGATCGGGCGACTCCTCGCCGAGGACCGCGATCGCCCGGGCCACCTCACGCACCCAGAGCGGCTGGTTGTCGAGCAGCGCGCTCACGGAGGACGCGATCACCTGGCCGCCCACCTCGGCCACTCTCCGTACGCCCTTCTCGTCGGGCTGCACGCCCTCGGCGCGCAGTTCGCCCAGAAGCCGGCTGAGCGTAAGGGGGTTGCCGCCGGAGACGGCGGCGGCGCGCTCGGTGAAGGACGGTTCGACAGGCACCTGGAAGACCTGCCGGGCCAGCTCACCGACGGCCGCGCGCGTGAGCGGCGCCAGCCGCATCAGGGCGGGCCGGCGCTGCGCGGCGATGTCGGCCAGCGCGGAGTGCGCGACCGGCTCGGCCTCGCTGCGGTGCGCGAGCACCACCAGCAGCGGCAGATCGTCCGCGCGGCGCAGCAGGAAGTCCACCCAGGCCAGGGAGCGTTCGTCGCACCAGTGCACATCGTCCAGTACGAGCACGAGCGGGCGGTCCACCATCAGATTCGCCGCGAGCCAGTACAGCCCGTGCAGCACCGGATAGGTGGCGGACGCGCCCAACGTCTCCTGCTCGAAGGGGCCGGCCGTGAGGGCGGGCAGCGCGCGACGGGCGAGACCGCGCAGCAGCGGGGAGTTCCTGGCGTCCTCGCCGCTGAGCCCCAGCGAGCCGAACAGCTCCCGTACGCCGCCGTACCCCGCGCCCGCGGCGACTTCGCCGCACGAGCCGTACAGCACGGCCATGTTGTGGCACGCGTCGCTCTTGAGGAACGCCCGCAGAAGGCAGGTCTTCCCGATGCCCGCGGGGCCGGACAGCATCACCAGGCCCGCGCGTCCGGCGCGCGCGGCCTCGGCATGGCGGCTCAGCACCCGCAGCTCACGGGCGCGACCGACCAGAGTGCTGGACAAACCGGAGAGGTCGGCCCGTTCCAGCATCATGGTCTCCTCGCCTCTCGGGGGACACAACAGACGCGATGACTCGTCGACGCGTCCCGCACATCCCGCACATCTCGCAAAAACAGCTGAACGTTCCACGATCGACGGCGCGAGGTTACATGATCACAAGATCCCGTAACCCACGAAGCCCACGAGGCCCGTTTCGGCACTTGGGGACTACCCAGCGCGAACTGGATCAAGCACTACTGTCCGCTGGACGCCACTGCACCGTCCGGGAGTTGGTGGCACGCCCGCCCGGAGAGCCGCCCGTTCTCCGGGCAGCACCCCGCTCCGGAAACCCGGATGTCCGGACAACCGGATGATCCGGATGACCGAACAAGAAGACATTCTTCCAGAGCGGCGAGCACGACCACGCCACCACTCGCGCTAGAAGCGCGTCAGAGGGCACACACCACCCGAAGGTGTTGATCATCCGATAGGTGTTGACCACTCGGAGCCCCTGATCACTGGGGTGGGCGACGCGGACAGGTCGGTCGCTCAGTGATTTCGGTCGCTCATCGGAGTCGATCGCCCAGCGGGATCGGTCGCCGCGGTCGCCGCGACCGATCCCGTCTTCAGCCCGGTCCCGCGAACAAGGCCTGGGTGGGCCGGTCCTGAGTGGGCCGGTCCTGAGTGGGCCAGGTCTGAGCGAACCAGTCCTGAGTGGGGTAGGCCTGAGTGGGCCAGGCCTGAGTGGCCTAGGCCTGAGTGGAGAGATGTTTCCGCAGGAGCGCGATCACCGCCGGCGCCTGTGAACTGAGGAAGAAGTGCCCGCCGGGGTAGACCTTCAGGTCAAAGGCCCCCGTGGTGTGGCCACGCCAGTCCTCGGCCTCGTCCAGCGTGGTCTTCGGATCGTTGTCGCCGGTCAGCGCGGAGATCGGGACCCGGACCGTCGTCGCTGGATCGCAGCGGTAGGTCTCAATGGCCCGATAGTCACTGCGGATCGCCGGGAGGATCATCCGCAGGATCTCCTCGTCGCCGAGCAGCGCCGTATTCGTACCGGACAGCAGCTTCAGCTCGGCGACGATGCCGTCGTCGTCGCGCTGATGCACGCTCTCGTCCCGGTGGCGCGACGGGGCGCGCCGACCGGAGGCGAACAGATGGGACAGCTCACCGCCATCGGCCTCGAACCGCCGCGCGACCTCGAAAGCGATCGTCGCGCCCATGCTGTGCCCGAAGAATGTGGTCGGCCGGGCGCGGAGCTGTTTGCGCAGCGCCTCGTAGATCTGATCGGCCATGACCCCGAGATCGCCGGGGGTGGTCTCCTTGCGCCGGTCCTGACGTCCGGGGTACTGCACCGAGAACACCTCGGCCACGGACGACAGTTGAGCGGATACCGGGAAGTAGAAAGACGCCGAGCCACCCGCGTGGGGGAAACAGAAGAGTTGTTCCGAGCTGGCCGGTGCTGGATGAAAGCACCGCGCCCAAAGGCTCTCCTCGGTGGACGTCGTCATCGTGTTGCATCCTCCTAGAGGTGGGCCAAGCGGTCCGGACCGCGCAGCGGTCCAGGCCTCCGGGCCGGTGACAGCGGAACCTGACGGGACGTGGCACACCGCGAGCGCCGTGATCTCGCCGACGCGACCGAACGTTCCATGCGGCACTCCTACCCAACAGAGCGGGCGGGCGACTCATGTCACCCGTCTCGCAGTCTCACCGACCGCCACTTGTCGGCCCGGGGACCGACCACCCCATTCCACTAGGACGGACAGTGGGAAATTCCCTAGTCTCTGTATGGACTTCGTATGGACATCGATGGCGGAACCCACTCGTGAGTGAAGGAACCGCCTTCGTCGCCTTCGACGCTCCCGGCCGACTGCGGGGGTGGGGGGGGGGACGGTTACGGGGCCCGGCCCCCCCCCCGTGGCGACCAAACCCGGTAGTGGAACGAGTGCCGCCCCACCAACGGG